>CALKYM010000296.1 GCA_938003525.1 uncultured Planctomycetales bacterium
ACCACCGCCGACTCGCCCCAGCGGCCGCGGCGCGCAAACTTTTTGGCTCGCGATTACCAAAGAGCGCAAAACTGTCTCAGCGTACGCGCAGACTGGACTTACGCAAATGCAATGCTTTGCGGCACCCCGCCATCACGCCCCGATCACTTTCACCAGCACGCGCTTTTGTCGGCGGCCGTCGAATTCGCCGTAGAAGATCTGTTCCCAGGGGCCGAAGTCCAGCCGGCCTGCGGTGATGGCCACGACCACTTCGCGGCCCATGAGCTGGCGTTTCATGTGGGCGTCGGCGTTGTCTTCGCCCGTGCGGTTGTGGGCGTAGCGCTCGGGCGAGGCGTCGAAGGGGGCCAGCGTCTCGAGCCACTGTTTGTAGTCGCCGTGCAGGCCCGATTCGTCATCGTTGATGAACACGCTGGCCGTGATGTGCATGGCATTCACCAGGCACAGGCCTTCTTGAACCCCGCTCTCCTCCACGATGGCCGCCACGTCGGGCGTGATGTTGAGAAAGCCCATCCGCTCGGGAACGTTGAACGTGAGATAGCGCGTCGTCGACTTCATGAAAGGTTCCCCAACCGGCAGCGGACGCCTGACACAAACACGATCAAGCATGCCGCCGGCGCTTATGCGCGGCGGGCTGATGACGAACTACTGGCGGTTGCCTGTTCGCGGTCGTTCGGCTTCGCGTTCTTGTTGGAGGTGCCGTTGTCGCTTCCCGCCCAGGTTACGCCGAGTTCGACGCCGAAGATCTTCTCGAACAGCGGCGCGCGGCGGCGGACGCCCCACAGGTCGACTTCCGGATTCTCGGGTGCCTGCGCGAGCATCTCGACCCGCTTGGAACGCGCGCCGACCGACACGCCTTCGACAATTTGCCGATGGCTACGGTCGAAGCCGCTGGCCACGCGGAGGATGGCCGCCATCTGTCGCACGCGCCGACGGTCGGCGTCGTTGAGCTGCTGGAAGTTGGCGTGCTTCTTCTTCGGGTCGGCGCCGCGATGGTATCGCGCCACGTTGGCGATCAACTCCAACTCGCGCGGCCGGAAACCGGCCAGGCGGCTGTTGAGAATCAGATGATAGCTGTGTTTGTGATGGCCGTCGTAGTTGATCAAATAGCCCACGTCCTGCAATTGCGCGGCGGCCTCGAGCAGCGGCCGATCGTTTGGATCGAGATCGTACGCTTCGGCGAGCTGCGCATGGATGCTGCCGGCCAGCCGGGCGACGTGCCGGGCGTGCTTCAGGTCCACACCGCAAGCGGTGGCGAAGCGTTCGATGGCGGCCTGCCGGTCGTGCGGGTCTTGGCTCGGTTCGCCCAGCGAGCGGTCGACCATCGTCAGCAAGAGCCCATCACGGACGCCGCCGCTGTGCACCTGCAACACGTTGAGTTTGAAGTGCCGCATGATGCGGTCGATGATCGACAGTCCCGCCACGATAATGTCGGCGCGTTCAGGCGCCAGGCCCGGTACGTTGCGCCGCGCTTTGGACGTCATCTTGGTGAGCCGATCGAGCGTGTGCCGCAGTTCCGCGCGGGTGACCTGATAGCCGCGGACGGGCAATCCCTGCTGCCCCTTCTCGGCCATGATGATCGCGGCCAGCGTGGTGAACGTTCCGCCAGTGCCGATCAACAGGTGCGGCGTAAAGGGTGGGCGCTTGAGCGCCTTGTCGAGCGTGCGGTCGATGTCTTCGACCAGCGCATGCGCAGAGTGCGTGCCGGCGTGCCGCTCGCTGAGTCGCACGGCGCCGAGCTTGGTGGTGTAAATGGTGTCGATGATGTTGCCCGAGGCGAGGACGATCTCGGTGCTGCCGCCGCCAATATCGACGACCGCCACCTGCTTACCTTCCAGATCGAGGCTGCGCATCACGCCGAAGAACGCCAGCCGGGCTTCGGTCTCGGCGGAGATGACTTCGACTTCGAGTCCGGTTTCAGCGAACACGCGGCGGCAGAATTCGGGGCCATCTTCCGCCTCGCGCACGGCACTGGTGGCGATGACGCGCAAGTGCTGAACCTGGTAGCCCTCGCAGATTTGCTGCATCCGCTTCAGCGCGTCGAGCGTCCGCTGGATGGCCTGCGGATCGAGGCGGTGGCTCGAAGACAGCCGCGCTCCGAGCCGGGTGCTCTCGCGTTCATCGTCGAGCACGCGATAAGTGCCGTCGCTGCGCGGCTCGGCGATGATCAGCCGAACGCTGTTGGTCCCCACGTCCAGCGCGGCAAAGCGATCGGCGAGATCAGCGGAAAGGAAGTATTGCCGCTCGGTCATGGTCGGTGGAGCGTGGCCCTCCAAGTGGCATGGGCCAATGGCGAGAGGCCCCAGCCTTGGCTCTCCTAACAATAGCACAAACCCACCTCTTGGTGCGAACGCGCGGCGGCGTACCCGTCATGCTGTACAGTACGTCTCCGCGCGAGCGGACGGCGGCTTCGAGTGGCCGATCGCGGCCATATGTTAAAGTTAGGTTATGACGATGGTGCGTGTGAGGCGTCGGGCCACCTATACGCGGGAAGCGCTGTTGGCATGAAGCTGGTTCGCGATCTGGCCGAGTTTCCACAGGCGCTGCGTGGCGGCGCGGTATCGATCGGCAACTTCGACGGCGTCCACTTGGGTCACGCGAGCATCGTCTCGAAACTCATCACTGCGGCCCGCCGCGTGAGCGGCCCGGCGGTCGTCTTCACGTTCGATCCTCACCCGGTGCGCCTGCTACGTCCCGCCGAGACGCCCCCGCCGCTAACTTGGACCGATCGCAAAGCGGAATTGCTCGGCGAGTTGGGCGTCGACTGCATGGTCGCGTACCCCACGAATCAAGAATTGCTGCAGCTTTCAGCCGACGAGTTCTTCGAGCAGATCGTCCGAGACCAGCTCGCGGCGCAGGCGATGGTCGAGGGGCCGAACTTCTTCTTCGGCCGCAATCGCGAAGGCACCATCGAGCGGCTCGAGGCCATGTGTCAGGCCGCCCGGATCGAGCTGTCGGTCGTACAGCCGGTGCGGGCCGGTGAGGAATTCGTTTCCAGTTCGCGGGTGCGGCGGCTCTTGGCAGATGGCGATGTCGAACAGGCCGCCGCCATGCTCACCCGACCCTATCGCCTGCGGGGCATGGTCACGCACGGAGCGAGTCGCGGGACGCAGCTCGGCTTTCCGACGGCCAACGTCGACGCCGTCGATACCATCGTGCCGGCCTTGGGAGTGTACGCAGGATTGGCGCACACGGGCGGAGCGCCGTGGCCGGCGGCGGTGAATCTCGGCCCGAATCCGACCTTTGGCGAAGACGCGCGAAAACTGGAAGTGCATTTGATTGGCTGGCAAGGATCGCTGTACGGGCAACCGTTGGAGGTTGACTTCCTCCAGCGGCTGCGCGACATTCGTCGCTTCGACGGTGTCGACGAGTTGCTGGTGCAACTGCGTCGCGACGTTGCCCAGGCGCACGACGTCGCCGTCGACTATCTCCAGCAAAGTGGCCGCCCGCAGTGACGCTGCGGTCGCAATGATAGGGTGATCGGGCCTGTGGCATCGAAGGCAATCGACTGGTCGCACTGTGCTGCATTGATCGAACAGGCACAGCGAATGGTGCTCACGGCGCATCAGCGGCCCGATTGCGACTGTCTCGGCAGTGAGCTGGCACTGGCCGAGGCGCTGGAGGCGCTCGGCAAAGAGGTGCGGATCGTCAACCCCGATGCCGTGCCCGAGCATCTCAACTTCTTGGGCCCCGTCGATCGCGTGGCAGTGATCGAGCGCGATGTAGCGGCCGCCGAACTGGCTGACTACGACACTCTCATCGTGCTCGATACCGGCGCGTGGTCGCAATTGGGAGCCATGGGCGACGTGGTCCGCCAGATCCGGCCGAGGACGCTGGTCATCGATCATCACGTCAGCGGCGATGATTTGGGTGCCGCGAAGTTTCACGACCCGCAGGCCGAAGCGACGGGACGGCTCGTGTTCGACCTGCTCACGCACCTCGGGATTCAGCTCACGAAGAGCATGGCCGGCGCGCTGTTCGCGGCTGTTGCCACCGACACCGGTTGGTTTCGATTCAACGCGACGACGGACATCACTTACCGCTGTGCGGCCGAGTTGGTCGCCGCGGGCGCGTCGCCGCCGGCGATCTACAACCAGTTGTTCGAACAGCAGGCCCTGGCCCGGCTGCACCTGGCCGGACGCATTCTGGCGGGCGCGCAAACCGAGCTCGATGGACGTCTCATCTATGCATCCGTCACTCGGGAAGATTTCGACGAGACCGGCGCGAGCGATGCGGACACCGAAGAGGTCATCAATCGCACGCTCGAAGTCGCGGGCACCGAAGTTGCTCTGTTGTTCGTCGCCCTCCGCTCGGGCGAAACGAAAGTCAGCCTCCGCAGTCGTTCACGCGTAGACTGTAGCCAGATCGCCGGCAAGCTCGGAGGCGGCGGACACCGAGCGGCTTCCGGCGCGCGGTCATCGCGCCCGCTCGACGACTTCCGCGAAGCAGTCTTGCAGCTCACGCGCGAGGCGATCCTCGCTGCCCAGTAGCTGAAGGCTGACGACGCTGCGATTCGCTCATCACGCGTTGTAGCGCAGCCGGCAGGAAACGCGGTAGGTCGCTGGCGATCATGGCGACTTGTCCCAGTTCGGCCGCAGCCAAGTCGCCGGCAAGTCCGTGAACGAAGACGCCCAGCCGCGCCGCGTCGAATGCAGAGAGGCCCTGGCAGAGGAAGCCGGCGATCACGCCGGTCAACACATCGCCCGTTCCGCCCGTGGCCATGCCAGGATTGCCCGCGGTGTTTTCGATCGATTGCGTTCCATCGCTGATGACCGTGCGGTGGCCCTTGAGAACAACCACGGTCCTCGTCCGCGCGGCCAGCTCGCGGCAATGCGCTGGGCGGTCCGCCGCGATGTCGTCTGCAGACACACCTGTCAGCCGCGCGAACTCGCCGGGATGCGGCGTCAGAACTCGGGGTCCGTTGTGGTCTACCAAGGCGTCGCGAGATTCAGCGAGAGCGTTGAGCGCGTCGGCGTCGAACACCGCCGGCTGCTCCGGCTCCCTGTACACGGCGCGAACCAGTTCGTTGAGATCGGCTGAGCGGCCCAGTCCCGGCCCGCAGGCCAGCGCGGTGGCCCATTTCATCGATGGCTGCAACTGCTCGAGTGCGGCGGCTGCCAAACAACCTTCCGAGTCTTCTTCCAGCGCGACGGTCATATAGGACGGTTCAAGCGAGGCCACGATAGGCTGGCAGCCGCGAGGTACCCCGAGCCGTACCAATCCCGCTCCGCTGCGCAGCGCGGAGATGCCCGCCAGCGCGATTGCTCCGCTCATCCCGCGCGAGCCACCCACGAGCGCGGCGCGGCCAAAGTCGCCCTTGTGCGCGTTCGGCTCGCGGTTTGGCAATTGCGGGAGATCTTGCGGCAGATCGACGCTGGAATCGGATTGCTGGCTATCCGAAGGCATCGTCGGCTACCCGGGCGCTTCGCGTCCACCGGCACCAGCGCGGGCGGCCGCCTGTCGCTGCACGATGAGTCCGGCGACGTACGCGGCTTTGAAACCGGCGTCGATGTTTACCACGGTCACGTTCGACGCGCAGCTATTGAGCATGCCCAACAAGGCCGCCAACCCGCCGAAGCTGGCGCCATAGCCCACGCTGGTCGGCACCGCCACCACGGGGCATGCGACATGCCCACCCACGACGCTTGGCAAAGCGCCTTCCATGCCGGCGGCCACCACGATGGCATCCGCGCTGCGCAGTTCATCCAACCGCGCCAGTAGCCGCTGCGGTCCGGCTACGCCCACGTCTTCGATGAGCTGCACGTCGACGCCCATCCACAGCGCCGTCTCGCGGGCCTCTTCCGCCACCGGCAAGTCCGTCGTGCCGGCGGTCACAATCACGAGCCGTCCACCGTCGCGCTGCGGGGACTCATTCGCAGCGACCGCGCCGGGGATTTCTACCCGAAACGTGCGGCCCACGACGTTGTAGTGCCCCTCCGGAAAATCCGCCGCCAGATCGGCCGCCTGCTCAGCGGAAATCCGCGTAGCGAGTGCCGGTGCCTGTTGCTCCAACAGCGCGCGAAAGATGCGTGCGATGGTTTCGGAGCTCTTGCCCTCGCCGTAGACGACTTCGGGATAGCCGCAGCGTCGGCGTCGATCGAGATCGACCTGGGCCTCGCCCACATGGGACATGGCCAGTTGTGCGGCGCGATGCACAAAGTCGTGGTCGTTCAAGCGACCATCGAGCAACTGTTGGGCAAGCTGTCGGGCTGGATCGGATGACATCCCTTCATCGTATCAGCCGAGACGAAATGTCGCGACGCTCCCTCGAACAGGACGACGAACGTGCGACGTCGTTCGAGTCTTCTCAGACGGGTAGGGCAGGCGTCGGCTCTTTGGGCTTGCGTTTCGGACGACGCAGCCCGAGCGTGCGTTCGAACATCCGCAAATGTTGGCGCATCCGCCGCGCGGATTCGACGGCGTCTCCCCGCAACAGGGCATCAAGAATCTCGCGGTGCTCTTCGTACGAGCGCATGATGCGGTGTTCGTCTTGAAAGGCCGACCAGACCTGCGGCAAGTGCAACAGCACGGCGTCTACGGCGTCGGCCAATACGCGATTGCCGGAGAGCTGCGCGAGCCGTGTGTGGAAGTGTAGATCGTGCTGGCGCCAGGCGTCGACGCTCTCGGTTTCGCGGCCCGCCTTTTCCAAGTCGGCTTCCAGCGCCCGCAACTGTTCGACGTCGGCGCGGCGGGCCACCAGGCGAATCAACACCGGCTCCAGCAGCAGGCGCGTTTCGGCCAACTCGGCGAGGCTCAGCGCATCGGCCACTTCACGAATCTGGCCTTGTGCCAGCGCCACTAAGAAGCCGCTCTCCAGGTAGGTGCCGCCGCCTTGCACGCGACGCAGGGCGCCTCGCTCATGCAGCCAGTTGAGTGCCACGCGCAACGTGGGGCGGCTGACGCTCAGCCGCACGGCCAAATCGCGCTCAGAAGGCAGGCGGTCACCGGCTGTCAATCCATTGGCCACCACGTAGTCGCGCAGTTGGTCGAGAATCAGCGCTTGCAGGCTGGCGCGACGCACCGGAGCGGGACTTGTCGTCGGAGGGTTTCGCTTACTCAAGTTGCCAATCTCACGATGTGCGCAAACGCAGGAAAAGTCCCGTGGGCCGGCGCTCCTCGCCGGCGCGCGACTTCACTGCTCTGTTCGCGTCATGCACCAACTGCCGGTCGGGTCAGTCCGACGGCCAATCGGCGTTCGCGCGTCGTCCGAAATCACAGAGAACGTCGCGAACGTCATGTTCTCGCAATCGCCCGATACACACAGCACGACTCGTGCCCGGCGTTGCGCCTATGTTCATCCGCGTCTCGCCAAGTCGTTTGTCTTGCGAAGACGTCGGCAGGGAAGGTTCTCCACGGTTCTTCAGTCAATCAGACAGCCAGTCATGGGGCGACCCGCAAAAGGGCCACCAGTAGTCGGGCGCCATTGTAGTTCGAGTTCTCGCCACTGCCAAAAGAAAGTTGTACCCGCCGGGAAGACGACTCTGGGCAGGCCCGCGCGCTGTTCCGCACGACAACACGCCGGTAGCGTGATCTCGGCAGCACCAGCGCCGCGCCTTGCCGACCGCACGAGTAATTGATAGCAAAAGGCTCTCGAACTGGCACGCGATGTGTCATGTCCACGAGAAGATTTCCCGTGTCGCCACAGGCAGATTCCGCGAGGCCCCGTCATGCCGGGCTTTGGCACCCGCCGAGACAAGCTCCGTCGCGCCCTCAGCAAACAGGGGGCCGACGGCATTCTGGTAACTGACTTCAAGAACGTCACGTATCTGACGGGATTCACCGGCGACGACAGTTATCTGCTGATGTCGAAGCGCCAGCAGTGGATCATCAGCGACCCGCGCTATACCACGCAGCTTGAAGAGGAGTGCCCCGACGTCGAGCTCGTGATCCGCCCGCCCGGCGAAGGGATGGTCGCCGCCATCGACCGTGTGGCCCGGGCTGACAAACTCAAACGACTGGCTTTCGAGAGCGACGCACTGAGTGTGACGCTGCACGGCCAAATCGCCGCCGGCTTGAACCAGACCGAACTCATCCCCACCGAGGGGCTCGTCGAACGCCAGCGGCTGGTGAAAGATCGCGACGAACTGGCCACCATTCGCACGGCCGTGCGGTTTGCCGAGCGCGGTTTCGACGCGCTGCGGGCCACATTGCGCGGCGATCAAACCGAGAAGCAAGTCGCAGCCGATCTCGAACACTGCTTGCGACAGCTCGGCGCCAAGGGCTGCAGCTTTCCACCGATCGTGGCCGTTGGCCCACGAGCCGCACTACCGCACGCGGTGCCGACCGACGGACACATCGATGAAGCGCCCTTCGTCCTTGTCGACTGGGGGGCCGACGAGGGGCTGTACAAGAGCGATCTCACCCGCGTGCTGATGACGGGCAAAGTGCCCAAGAAGCTCCAGCGGATCTACAACATTGTGCTCAAGGCCCAGCTCAAGGCGATCGACGCCATCCGGCCCGGCGTCCGCTGTCACGATGTCGATCGGGTGGCGCGCAGCGTGATCTCGAAAGCAGGTTTCGGCCCGCGCTTCGGACACGGGCTGGGCCACGGCATCGGTCTGGATATTCATGAGGGACCGCGCTTGACCAAGCAGGCCGCGCAAGTGCTGAAACCGGGCATGGTCGTCACCGTCGAGCCCGGCATCTATCTGCCCGGATTCGGAGGCGTGCGGATCGAAGACGACGTGCTCGTCACACGCGATGGACACGAGGTGCTGACGAGTACGGCAAAAGAATTCGACGCCATGGTGATTTGATTGAAGCCGACCGGCTGCGAGCCGGTTTTCGCGACGGTCGATCGAACCTGTCGCCGGTCTTTCGGACGGACTCGCCGGACGCGGCCGGCGTTGCTAAACTGGTCGGCTTTCAGGCAGTTCGGCCTGTACGCAACGAGAGGAACGTCGGCGCGCGTACGTGCTGAACGGTCACAAAATAGTCTCGGAGAGACGCGATGGGCAGCCCGCCGTCCGGTTCAGGGGATATCTTCGATTTTCGCAAGCTGAAGCGCCTGGTGGCGCTGATGGACGAGCACGACTTGAGCGAGCTCGAGCTGCGGCAAGGAACCAGCCGCGTTCGGTTGCGCCGAGGGCCCGAAGGCCTTGTGGCTGCCGCCCCGGTGGCTGCTCCGGCGCAGCCAGCCGCGGCGCCCGCCACACCGCCCCCGTCGGGTGCCGCTGCGGCCGATGCCCAAGACGAGTCGCATCTGGCGACAATCGACAGCCCCATGGTCGGGACTTTTTATCGCTCAAGCAGCCCCGACTCGCCGCCGTTTGCCGATGTGGGCGATCATGTGAATCCGGACTCGACGGTCTGCATCGTCGAGGCCATGAAGGTCTTCAACGAGATTCCGGCCGAGGCGTCCGGCAAGATTGTCGCCGCGCTGGTCGAAGACGGGCAGCCTGTCGAGTTCGGCCAGCCCCTGTTCAAGATCGACACCAGCGCGTAGGGCCCGCAACCTGCCGGGGCCGTGCCCTTCAGTTCGGCCCGCAGTCGAGCGCGACGGCGCACGGATCGAAAGCATGTACAAGCGCATTCTGGTCGCCAACCGTGGTGAGATCGCACTGCGGATCATGCGCGCCTGCCACGAGCTGGGCGTGGAAACGGTTGCCATCTATAGCGAGGCCGACCGCGACTCGGAGTATCTGCGACTCGCAACCGAGGCTTATTGCGTCGGCGGTCCCCGCGCCAACGAGAGCTATCTCAAGATCGATCGCGTGATCAGCGCTGCCGAAATCGGCAACGTGCAGGCCATACATCCTGGCTACGGCTTCCTGGCCGAGAACGCGCACTTCGCGGAGGTCTGCAACAGTTGCAAGATCGACTTCATCGGCCCGCACCACGATGCGATGCGCCGCCTGGGTGACAAGAATGAGGCCCGCAATCTGGCCCGCGAAGCAGAGGTGCCGGTCGTTCCGGGTAGCGAGGGCCTGCTCGAAAGCGAGAGCGAGGCCCTGCGCATCGCACACGAGATCGGCTTCCCGGTGTTGATCAAAGCGACCGCGGGTGGCGGCGGGCGCGGCATGCGCGTGGCCGCCAACGACCTCACCCTGCAGACGGCTTTTCAGCAGGCGCAGGCCGAAGCGCAGGCGGCGTTTGGCGACCCCAGTCTCTACTTGGAGAAATACGTCGAGCACCCGCGGCACGTCGAGGTGCAGATCGTCGCCGATCATCACGGCAACGTTTGCCATCTCTGGGAGCGCGACTGCACGGCTCAGCGCCGCCATCAGAAGCTGATCGAGGAGTCGCCCGCGTTCGGTCTTTCGGACGATGTGCGGCATCGCATCTGCGAATCGGCCGTGCGGCTGGTGCGGACGTCGAACTACACCAACGCCGGCACCGTCGAGTTCATCGTCGATCGCGAGGGCAATTTCTATTTCATCGAGGCCAACGCGCGGATTCAGGTCGAACATCCCGTGACCGAAATGGTCACGGGCGTCGATCTGATCAAGACGCAGATTCGGATTGCCGCCGGCGAGCCACTGCCTTTCAAGCAGGAGGACATCGTGCTCAACGGGGCCTCGATCGAGTGTCGCATCAACGCGGAAGATCCAGCGCGCAATTTCCAGCCCTGCGCGGGTCGCATCGAGCGGCTGATTGCGCCCGGCGGCTACGGGGTGCGATTCGACTCCCACGCACACTCGGGCTACATGGTCTCACCCTACTACGATTCGATGATCGGCAAGCTGATTGTCCATCAGCCGACGCGCGCCGAGGCGATTGCCTGCATGCAGCGCGCGCTCACCGAGTTGCGCGTGGATGGCATCTCGACGACGGCTCCGCGTCAGCAGGAGATTCTCAGCCACACCGATTTCCACGAGGCGCTGATCGATACCACCTGGATCGAGCGCACCTGGCGGAAGTGAGCCCAGGACGCGCCGGCAGCCTTTGTCTGAGCGTGCTCTCGCGCTAAAATCAGGGAGCGCGGCACGGTGAAGAGGCCGGTGTCGTGCCCAGGGAACCGTGAGAACTGCCCGCGCCACGGGCCAGTGACGAGACGCCCTGGCGCAGCACGGTCCCATCGAAAGCGTGATCGCTCCGCAGCCACACGCTCTGGCTGCTGACACCGTATGCGGAGTTTTCGGATGAGTACCCTCTCGCGCCCGCCGGTCGTTCCGTCGAAGATCCATCGCGTGGCGATTCTTTTTGCGGGTGGTCCCGCGCCGGCCGCCAACGCGGTGATATCGACGGCCGCCGTTTCGTTCTTGCGCAACGAGATCGAAGTCATCGGAGTGCTCAACGGCTATTCGAGCCTGGTGGGCTTCGTGGCCGACGATCCCCAGACGCACCCGGTGAAGGATCGCGATTTCAAGATCGTCGACCACAAGATGCTCCGCCGCAGCCGCAATTCGCAGGGCATCATGATCGGCACCGCGCGGGCCAATCCGGGCAAGCACGTCTCCGCGCCGGAACATCTGGCCGATCCCCAGCGCAACGCCCCGTTGCGGGCCGTCTACGAAGCGCTGCGATTCCTCAAGGTCGACGCGCTCGTCTCGATCGGCGGCGACGATACACTCAAGACCGCCAACAAGTTGCTGTTGTTTCAGGACCATTTGCCCGACGACGCGCCCCGCATCCCCATCGTGCACTTGCCCAAGACGATCGACAACGACTACATGGGCATCGACTTCACGTTTGGCTATTTCACGGCCGTCGACTTTTTGTCGCAGGAGATTCGCAATCTGCTGGCCGATGCTGAAGCCACGCGGAGCTACTTTCTCACCGAGACGATGGGCCGCTCGGCTGGCTGGCTGGCGTATGGCGCCGCAATCGCCGGTGAAGCGAGCCTGGTGATCAGCGTCGAGGACATCAACGGGCGCTACGCAGACTCCGAAGAAGCGGTTGATCCGGAGACGGGCGAGCGAACCGTGCGCACGGTGATGAAAGTCGAGGAAGTCGTCCGCCGCATCGTGTCGACGATGCGCGTCCGCGAAGAGTCCGAGGGCAAGCCGTTCGGCGTGATCGTGCTGGCCGAAGGTTTGGCCGAGTTTTTGCCGAACGAAAAGATCGCCGGCATCGAACGTGACGAGCACGGCCACATCGCCATCTCGAAGGTCAATCTTGGCAAGATGTTCTCGCGGATGGTGGCCGAAGAGTACCGCCGGCAAACGGGCCGAGAGCGAAAGGTCACCGGTTTGCAGTTGGGGTACGAGTCGCGCTGCGCTAAGCCGCACGCCTTTGACGTTATGCTCGGCAGCCAGTTGGGCGTCGGTTCGTATCGCGCGTTAGTCGAAAAGCAACTCAACGGCGTGATGGTCTCCGTCTCCGGTCAGCTCGATCTGAACTATGTCCCCTTCGACAAGCTCGTCGATCCCCGGACGCTCGTCACCAAGGTCCGCTACGTGCAGACCGAGTCCGACTTTCACCGCCTGGCGCGGTTTCTCGAAACGTACGTCAACGAGTGACAAGCGACGCGGGCGCGGAGCGGCGCTCAGCCGCTCAGTGTGCCCTTGGTGCTGGGCACGCCCTGGATCCGCGGATCGGATTCGACCGCCATTCGCAGCGCGCGGGCCGTGGCCTTGAACACGCCTTCGGCGATGTGGTGACTATTGCGGCCGTAGTGCAAGAGCACATGCAGGTTCGCGCCGGCGTTGAGCGCCACGGCCTGCCAAAAGTCTTCGACCAGCTCGCCGTCGAAATCGCCGATCTTCGGCGCCGGGATGTCGGCCTGAAAAACGAGATAGAAGCGGCCGCTGAAGTCGATGGCCGTCGTGACCAACGTCTCTTCCATCGGCAGCGTGAAATGACCGTAGCGGCGAATGCCTGCTTTGTCCCCCAGCGCTTCGGCCAGCGCGCGGCCGATGCAGATGCCGACGTCTTCCACCGTGTGGTGCTGATCGACGTGCAGGTCGCCCTGCGCCGCGACACGCAGGTCGATGGCCGAATGCCGCGCGAGAAGCGTCAGCATGTGGTCGAAGAAGCCCACACCGGTCGCGATCTTGGCCTCGCCCGTGCCATCCAGGTCGAGCTCGACCTCGATCTGCGTTTCCGCCGTGCTGCGCTGGATGTGAGCGGTGCGTGACATCGATGAGACGTTGTTGTTGTGGAAGTACGAAAGGACTCAGTGGGGCAGGGCGGTCAAAGCAACTCGCCCAGCAGCGTCAAACAGGCATCGATCTGTTCGTCGGTGCCGACCGAGATCCGCAGGCCGTCGCCCCAGCCGGGATAGTCCATGTAGCGTACCAGAATGTGCCGGGCTTTCAGTTCTTCGTAGAGCGTCTTTGCGGGCCGCGCAGGATGCGTACACCACACAAAGTTGGCCTGCGACTCGGTCACCTCGAAACCCAACTCACGCAGTTGGCTGGTGAGCCGCGCGCGGGTTGCTTTGATCTTGGCCGTCGTGTCGCGAAGCCAGTCTTGATCGTCGAGCGCCGCCGTTGCCGCCGCGATCGACAGAGCGTCGCAGTTGTACGAGTCCTTGATCTTGTGCAGGGCGGCGATCACCGCAGACGCGGCCACCGCGAAGCCAAACCGCAGGCCCGCTAAAGCATACGACTTGCTGAGCGTGCGGGTCACCACGACGTTCTCGCACTCGCGGGCCAGTGAGAGACAGTCCGCGTCCGCGAAATCGACATAAGCCTCGTCAACGACAAGCAGACACGGCAGCCGCCCGGCCATGTCGCGGACAGCGTCTCTAGAGACCACCGTGCCCGAGGGGCTATTCGGATTGGGCAATAGCACCAGTCGCAATCCAGCCGCGTCCGTGCTAAATGCGTCCGGCAGCGACCAGTCCGATTGAAACGGCACCTCTTCGCAGCGGGCCGCCTGAATCTCCGCCAGCGTGCGATACAAGACGTAGCTGGGATACGGGGTTCGTACGAGTTGCCCTTCGCCGACCGTCGCGCGGACGAGCATCGTGAGCAGTTCATCGCTGCCGTTTCCGCAGATGATCGATTCGGGCTCGACGTTCAGCAGTTCGCCGGCACGGTGGCGAAAGGTGGTTGCCACCGGATCGGGATACCGCCCGAGGCCGCTGCGGGCGGCGGTTTCGATGGCGCGGATCACCGCCGGCGACGGCGGATAGGGATTCTCGTTGGTGTTGAGCTTGATGAACTTGCCCGAATGCGGCTGTTCACCGGAGACGTAGCCGGCTAGTTGTTCGAGATGCGGTCGCAGATAGTTCATGAACTGAGGCCGCCGCTCATAGGATGCGAATGTCGACGCTCGCCCGGTGGGCCGTGAGCCCCTCGACTTCGGCCAACAGGCGAACTTGCGGCGCGAGCCCTTCGAGTCCCTGCTTGTCGATGCTGAGCACGCTGCTCGTGCGGAGGAAATCGTTGGCCGACAGACCGCTCGAAAACCGCGCCGTGCCGCCGGTCGGCAACACGTGCGAAGGTCCGGCCGCGTAATCGCCCAGCGCCACCGGGCTGTACGCCCCGAGAAAGATCGCGCCGGCGTTTGAGATCTTGTCGGCCAGCTTTTCGGCGTCCTCAGTGGCCACGTGCAGATGCTCCGGGGCGATGTCGTCGGTGAGTTGCGCCGCTTCAGTGGCATCGCGCACCAGCACGATCGCGCCGAAGTGTTCCAGGCTGGTCCGCGCCAGCTCGCCGCGTTCGAGCTGCGCCAACTGCCGGCCCAGTTCGGCCAGCGCCGCTTCGGCGACCGACTCGCTCCAAGTAATGAGGATGCTCGCGCCGGGAGAATGTTCGGACTGGGCGATCATTTCAGCCGCCAGAAAGTCGGCCCGGGCCGCCTCGTCGGCCAGTACGACCACTTCGCTGGGACCGGCGATCGAGTCGATGTCGACCTCGCCGAAGACGTGCTGTTTGGCCAGCGCGACGAACAGGTTGCCCGGCCCCACGATCTTGTCGACGCGCGGAATCCCCTCGACACCGTAGGCCAGTGCCGCGACCGCCTGAGCGCCGCCCAGCCGGTAAACCTCGTTGATTCCCAGTTCGTGACAGGTGGCCAGGATCGTGGGGTTGTAGGCGCCGAAGTTGGTCGGCGGCGCGACGACCGCCAGTTCGCGGACTCCCGCCGCTTGTGCCGGCACGGCCGTCATTAACACCGTCGACGGATAGGCGGCCGCGCCGCCGGGCACACAGATGCCGACTCGCCGCAGCGGACGATACCGCTGTCGCAACCACCCGCCGCTCGGCGCGTTGATCTGCACGTCCTCGTGCAAGATGGCCCGCTGAAACGCGAGGATGTTCTCGCGCACCTGACGCACCACGCTCATCAGCTCCGGATCGGCGTTGCGATGCGCGTCGGCCAGCTCGTCCGCGCTGACACGGAGCGTCTCTTCGTGCAGTTCGGTGTGATCGATCCGTCGCGTGTAGTCGAGCACGGCGTCGAGCCCACCGGCGCGGACGTCGGCGCAGATCCGCTCGACTACCTGTTGAGGCGTCAACGCTTCGCCGAACACGGCCACCGTTCGCCGGCGACCTTCGTCGCTCACGACGTCGCCGGCAGGACTCAATTGCGCGCGGAGTTCAGCCAGCGCCGCCGCCGCATCGGCCTCCCGGGTATCGATGCGGCGGATGGCCGGAGGGGGGTGGTGTGTGGTCATGCAGTCAGCCTCGCAGCCGGGAGCGAACCTGTGTGCGCTCCCGGGCGTCAAATGGGCATCGTTTCCGAAGTTCCCATTGTGGTCTTCGGGCCCTACTGCCGAAAGGGCCGGTCAGCGAATCTGGAGACGCGGCCGACTGTTCGCCGAATTGCCGGCGCGTTAGAAACGATTGCAGTTTGGCAGACCTTGCTGTCGTCGATCATCAATGTACCGAGCGCGGGGTCTGGCTCATGTTTCGGCCGGCAGACGTTTGTCGCCGAGAGATGCGGCCGCCGAAAATGTGCCTGACGCCCTGATGCCCGAGAGGATCATTGCCCGTGCCATCCGAACCCATCGACTTGCGGAGCGACACGGTCACGCTTCCCACGGCTGGCATGCGCGAGGCGATGGCCGCGGCGCCCTTGGGCGACGATGTCTTCGGCGAAGACCCGAGCGTCAACGCGCTGGAAGAACAGTTCGCTGCGCTGCTGGGCAAGGAGGCCGCGTTGTTCGTCCCGTCAGGGACGATGAGCAATCTGATCGGCGTGGGCGTGCACTGCCAGCCGGGCGATGAGTTGATCTGCGAGGTGGGTTGCCACATCTACAACTACGAGCAGGGCGGCTACGCGCGGATTCACGGGGCTGCGGTGCGGACGGTGGTCGGCGAGCAGGGGGTCATCGATCCCCGGCAACTTGTCGATTTGGTGCGGCCCGACAACGAACACCTCGTGCGAACGCGGCTGGTCTGCCTGGAAAATACTCACAACCGCGGCAGCGGTCGCGTGTTGCCCTACGAGGGCGTGACCGCCATCTGCGCTTGGGCGCATGAAAACGGGTTGGCGGCTCATCTCGACGGCGCCCGGCTGTTCAACGCCGTAGTAGCAACGAGCATCGAAGCCCGCGAGTGGGCGCGGCACTTCGACACGGTGAGCGTCTGTTTCAGCAAGGGCCTCGGCACACCGGTCGGTTCGGCGCTGGCCGGCCCGCGCGCTTCGATTGCGAAAGCCCGGCGTTTGCGCAAACTATTCGGCGGCGGCATGCGACAGGCCGGCGTCATCGCGGCCGCCGCGCGCTACGCGCTCGACCATCACATCGACCGCCTGGCCGACGATCACGCCCACGCAGCGCGGCTGGCAGCGGCGCTGGGCCAGTGTGATGGGGTCACACTGCCGGGCGTAATCGACACCAACATCGTCTTTTTCCACCTTGATCCCCGGCTCGGCACCGCCGCCAACGTCTCGGCGCGACTGGCCGAGCAGGGCGTACTCGTGATCGCGCTGGGCCCGCAGGACCTCCGCGCGGTGACGCACTTGGGCGTCACCAGCGAGCAGATCGAACAAGCGATCGACATCCTCCGCCGCGTCCTCGCCGAATCCGCCGGCGGACAACCCGCCACAACGGCCGCGCGGAGGTCGCCCTATGCGTGATTTGCTAGAGCGGTTGCGCTGAGAAATCCGCTGGAAAGAGAGGACTACTTTGATGGCTCGTGCGACTGATCCCACAGAGCCGATTCGCGAGCAGGCGGCTGCCTTTCCCGAGGTGGCCAGGGGGACGTCGTGCAATCAGAGCTCGTTCAAAGCGGGCAAAGGGACGTTTCTCTTCATCGGCCCCGGCGCCAAGGGAGTCGGCTTCAAGGCCATGTTCAAGTTGAAGGCCTCCATGTCCCAAGCCCATAAACTGGCCTCCCAACAGCCCGACCGCTTCGAGGTCGGCTCAACCGGCTGGGTGACGGCCCGTTTCACCGCCCAAAAGCCGCTCCCCAAGTCCATCTGGCAGAAGTGGCTGCGAGAGTCGTACGACATCTGCTGTGGAATGAGTGGAGCAAAGAAGCGACCAACCAAGAAGAAACCCGCGAGTCGACAATCGCGTACCTGAAAACCTACAGTCCTTCGCGAAAGCGACGAAGCTGGTGATGAATCTCACCTTCCATCCAGTCACCAAGAACCGCTGGACCGATTTCGAATCGCTCTTCGAGTGCCGGGGCGGTCCGCACTACTGTTGGTGCATGCTCTGGCGAGTCAACGAGAACAAGAAATCGTTGCCCGGCAAAGTCGGCAAGAAAGCTTCGATGAAGCGGCGAGTTGACGAAAACATTCCCATCGGCTTGTTGGCATACCACGACGACCACCCAATCGCATGGTGCTCGGTCGCGCCCAAAGACACCTACCGCAAGCTCGGCGGTGACACGCCGACGGACACTGTCTGGTCGATCGTCTGTTTCTTCGTCAAGCGCGAGTTCCGCAAGCGTGGTGTAACTTCGCAACTCCTCGCGGCAGCCGTCGATTTCGCCACTGTCAGCGGTGCCCAGAGAATCGAAGCCTATCCCGTCAAAACCGATTCACCGACATACCGGTTCCTGGGGTTGGTTCCGATGTTCGCGCAGGCTGGCTTCAAACCCGTCACCATGGCCGGCTCGCGGCGACACGTGATGTCTCTGGACGTTACTTGAGAGTCGGTCCTTACGGACTGTCGCCGGCAGCTTCGGTGAAGCACACCGAACGGTAGACAGGAGGCAAACAGGTGTCGGGAACGAATGCCATTTCGTGAGTTGATAAGGTCATGCCGCCAGAAGGCATTCGGTTGCGTGGCAGGGGAGAGTGAGCAGATCGGACGGATGAGGGCCAGCGAATATTGGGGCAGACCTACTCCGCAGAAACCCCTGCTACGTTCGAGAATCGTGAACTCGCGGGCGATCGCAGTCCGACTCCTCTTTGTCCCTCACCTTTTGTCACCGAACTCGAGGCACAACGCGACATTGCGGCGCACGCTTTTGAAACTCGATCTTCGCAGCATCCGACAGTTCTGCATCTGCCGTTGCGAGTGTTCGAAGGCTGGAAAAATCGGCTAGCCGCAAGAGTTCGGCGTCTCGAAACGGCGTGTACTGGATGTTGAGGTATTCCAGTTTGTTCTCGCAGGGAAACGCGGCGAATCCTGTCCCTGTCACCTGGCTCTCGCTGATATCGAGCGACTCGAGCATCTTGAGGGCGGCCAACTGAGCTACGCCCTTGTCGGTAATGGGTGCCACGTCTCGCTGGTAACCAACCTGGAGTCGCCTAAGTTTGGGCAATTGCGAGAGAGACGCCAGTCCCTTGTCCGTGATTCGGTTCCGGTTGAGAAAGAGGACCTCCAGTTGGGGCATTCGCAAGAAACACTCGACGTGCTCGTCCGAGATGCCGGTCTTGAAAAGGCTCAGCTTGCGAATACGCGGAAGTTCGGAAATCCATGCGAGCATCTCGACGGGGACTTCCTGGCGGGAGAAGTCGACTGCCACGACGGAATGGAAATGATCTTCGAGATCTGTGTTCCATAACGTTGCTGACATGAGGCTGTCGAACAACGACTCGGACAAGAGGGACCGCGCGAACCTGGCGCAGTGCATCGGGCCTTTGTCCAGCTCGTATGCGACGAATCCGCCTTGGCTGCGAATCTGTTGAACGATGTGACGCTGGTGTCTCACATGGCTGGTGTGATAGCCAAGGAGGACGGCGACTGCTGTCGTCAGCAGCAGGAACGATCGCAGGCTTAACCGAAAGAATCGCCTGCGAAAAGAACCCAGTGCCTTGCGCAGCCGCATCGTTAAGTCCCCACAGCCATGATTCGAACTGTAGACTACGACTCGGCCTTCCCGACAAACTCCTCATCTGAGTCGGCATGCCGATGGTGAGGAACAGGTCGAGCATTTTGCCGCGTTGGGCGGCTTCGGTCGCGTGGAGCGTCGGAGTGGACGTGTTATCGCCAGAACCACCTCCTTAGGAATCGACGAAAGTTGAGGTGGTCGGGTCACCGTCAACGCTCCCTCGAGAATCATCCTCTTCAGCAGATTCCCATGAGAGGGGAATCTGGCGAGCGATCTTCGCCGTTCACACTCGCCGGAGGCACAGGAAAGTGAGCCGCGCAGGCGAACGAGATGTCAGGAACGTTTCTTCTCTGGTTGCAGGCCACTAGGGTCGGGACATGTTTCGTCGTGGCACGCGGTTCCGACAGTCTTATCGTTCACGCGTAACGGCACGAAGCGCGTCCCACCGGCGCTCACATCACGCGCTCCAACGCCGTCGCTACTTTGCGGCACTTTTGCATGGTGTCGGCGAATTGGGGGAGGTTGAGGGATTGGTAGCCGTCGCTCAGGGCGTTGGCGGGGTCGGGGTGGACTTCCAGGATCAGCCCGTCGGCGCCTGCGGCGACGCTGGCGGCGGCCATGTCGGGCACCAGTGCCGTGTGGCCGGTGCCGTGACTGGGGTCGACGACCACGGGCAGGTGCGTGCGGGCATGGAGCCAGACGACTGAGGCCAACGGTAGCGTGAAGCGGGTGTGTTGCTCGAAGGTGCGAATGCCGCGTTCGCAGAGCATCACGTTGGGATTGCCGCCATCCAGAATGTATTCGGCCGCCAGCAGCATCTCGTCGAGCGTCGCGCTGGGTCCGCGCTTGAGCAGCACGGGCCGCGACTGCTTGCCGACGGCTTCCAGCAGCCGGTAGTTCTGCATGTTCCGCGCGCCGATTTGCAGCACGTCGGCGTAGCGCTCGACCAGTTCCACGTCGTCGGTGGCCAGCACCTCGGTGACGATAGCCAGTCCCGTGGCGTCGCGGGCGGCGGCCAACAGTTGCAGGCCCTTCTCTTTCAATCCCTGGAAACTGTAGGGACTGGTGCGCGGCTTGAACGCCCCGCCGCGCAGCGCCGTCGCGCCGGCTTCTCGCACGGCGGTGGCGGTCTCGAGGATTTGCTGTTCGCTTTCCACCGAGCAGGGCCCGGCGATCACGCCGACGTGCTGGCCGCCCACTTCGAAGTCTCCCGCACGGATCACGGTGCGCTCGGGCTTCAGTTCGAGACTGGCCAGCTTGTACGGCGCCAGGATGGGCAGCACTTCCGAGACGCCGTCGCCCGCTTCAAGGGCTTCCTGGAAGCCGTCGCGTTCGTCGCCGACGGCGGCAATCACGGTGCGTTCGGTGCCGACGATCACGTTGGGCTTGAGCCCCAGCCCTTCGACGCGGCGCACCATGTCGTCGATTTGGGTCTGTGTGCAGTCTTTGTTCATCACGACGATCACCTTGATTTCTCCTTGTGCCTGGTGCCCGCGGAAGGCGTTGTACCGCGAGCAGAGACTGGGGCCACTGGGGCGGGCAATACGTTAACCGGATTTCGGGGAGTCGAATCACGCGGCACGGCGACTATGCGGGCCGACGACGACGCAAACAAAAAAAGCCCCGAGAACCGTTGGGCGGATCTCGGGGCTTGTGGCTCGGATTCTGGTCTGTCGGTCTAGACAGCGCCTCCGGCCCCGCGATCCGGCGGGGTAAAGGTAAACCAGGCGAAGTAATAGGCGGTGGTGCGTGTCATTGGTATCGATTGTGTGCTGCGGTTGGTGAAACTGCAAGCGGTCGGGGGAGGTTTCTGGCGATGGCGGCACAGGGGGTCAGACGGCACAGGGGGTCAGGCACATTTTCGGCGGTGGGTTTCGTTGGTGCGGAACGTTTTTCTGGGCGAAAGATGAGCCAGACCCCAGATGAAGCAGACCCCGGAGCTACTCATCGCCGGGTGGCGCGGTCTCGTGGGCTTCGTCGGAGCGCCAGGCCGCTAGCAGCGATTCGACTTCTTGTTGCAGCCGTTGGGTTTGTCGGACGATGAGCACGCGGCTCGCTTCGTCGATCGCGCAGGCTCCCGAACCGCCAGCCGTCTGCCAACTGGCGGGCGAAACGCTGTCGAGCACCTGAGCCACGAGTTGATCGGCGTTGCGCTGGGGCCCGAGCAGATCGGCCACGGGATAGAGCTCGATTTCCATCCGGGCGGCGGTCACGGCGGGCGTACTCAGTTCCAGCGTGCGGCGTCCCACGATGCGGTAGGTCAGATCGAGAGGCGCGCCGAGCGCGTTGAGGGCCGTGGCCAGCGGCACCTGATCGGCGGCGAGCGTCGTCTCGGTGGCGGACGACAAACCGGCGTCGGCCAGGGCCAGCCCGTCGATGAGGATGTTCGCGCCGCTCTCGCGCTGCAGCCGGGCGGCGATCGTATCCAGCGGCGTTGGTTGCGGGAAGTTGGCCACGACCGGCGCCAGCAGCACTTCGGCCGCCTGCGACGTGCGGCTGGCCAGATCGAACAATCGCGGGTCGAACTGGCTGCGCGGGGCGACTCCGCGGGCGACGCGGAGCTTTTCGCAGAAGAACAACAGCTCGCGGTGAACGCCGTCGTTGGCTGTCACGATGAACGACGAATCTCGCGCATCGAGATCCGCTTCGCCGCCCGCATCAGTCCAGGCGGCCGGTTCGACGAGCGTGCGTACCAACTCCGCGAGCTTTTGCAGGGCATCGGGGGCGTCGCCCACTAGATCGTCGACCCGGTAGCGGACCTGACGGCGCTGCGCGTTGCCTGCGGCCGGCGAGGTCACGACGACGTGCCCACCCTGGACGATGTAGGCCAGGCCCAGTGGATCGAGAGCGGCGGAAAGTGTTTCGGCGATTGTCGTCTCGGTGAGTTGCACCGAGACCGGTTGGTCGGCGGAGACGCCGACGCCGAGAATGGCATCGAGATCGAGTGTGATTTCCAGCGCCGTGAGCTGGGCGACCAACTCGACGAAGTCGCTCAGCGGCGCGGCTTCGATCTCGACTGCCGGCAGCGGCATCGCCAGGCGCTCGATGACCAGTTGGTCTCGTTGTTCGGCAGCCTCATCAGCGACCTGCGGCTCGCGACCCGCTGTGTCCGCGGCGGGCTCTGGCTCTTCAGCTCCGCCCGGATCATCTACGGCTGGCACGTCCGTATTGCCGAGCGCGAGACTGTTTTCTGTGGGCAGCAGCGCGAGCTCGATCGCGGGAGGGGCGACCGCGCCACCGTTGATGGTGGCGAGCTGCTCGATGACGCGCGGATCGGCATCGGCGCTGATCCAGCGGACCGAGCCATCGACCATGGCGGCCAGCATGCCGTCTGCTTGGCCGCTGCCAAAACCATCGGGCCCGTTGACGTAGGGTTCGGTTACCAGCGGGCGTGCCGTGGCGAAGCCGCCTGCCGCCCATGCGCCGAGCCGCCCGCTGGCGCCCAACAGCGCGATGGTCTGCGATGCGCCGTCGACGATTGAATCGGCGGTGACCGTACGGCGGAAGTTGAAGATCCCGGCGCGCGGATCGTCGAGCGGCAACTGGCCGGCGCCCTCGCCCAAACCGGTGATGCCCACGTAGTGGGTCACAGGGAAACCGGCCGACGTTTGGCCGTAGCGCAACCGCGGGTTCATCACCAGCGATAGCGGTTGACGGGCCACCGGGTGGTTGGCGGCATCGTTCCAGGGGCGAAAGAAATTGAGCCGCCCGTGCCACTGGCGCCAGGTCTCGTTGCCCTCGAAGTAGGGCAGGGTGGAGGCAATCCAACTCAAGCGCGTGTGGGGCGGCAACTGTCCCGCTCCGGCGGCGCCGCTCGGCCAGCGCCCTTCAGCGCGCTGGGCGGCGAGCAATCCTTGGATCAACGTCTGCTGTCGCCCGACATCCGATCTCGCGAGTTCGATGTCGCGGAGGCGCAGCCAGTCCTCGGCAATGGCTTCTGCCGTAGCGGCCAGTTCGGCGGCATCGACGGGCAGCGGAAACCTGGCGGTCAACACGGCATCGGCCTGCTCGATGGTCTGGGCTTCAAGCATCGTCGCGATCGCGGTTTGCACGCGTTCGATTTGCGGCGCCGCTTCGGCCGATACGTGCCCCGCCTGTAGAGCTTCATCGAGGTCCGTCGCTTGACCACGCAGGTGCTGGGCCGTCTCGGCGAGCGCTCGGTTCCACACTGCTGTTGCCGCGGTGGCAGCGGATTCACTCGCGCAGACGATGCGCACGCGCAGGGCAGGCTCGGTCGTGAGATGCCAGGACGAGCAGGCACCCACTGCAAGTGTCGATAGTTCCTGCCAAGCGGCTTCATAAAGCGGTAGCCAGAACGCAAGCGGCGAATCGTCCAGCCAGTCTGTGGCAGGTGCTCCGCGTTCGGGCACTTTGCCATGCAGGGCTGCCGGCGTCGCGTCGCCGCTGGCTTCGAGCACGGCTTCGATGCAGGCGCAGAGAATGTCGACGCGATCGTCGGCCTCTGGCGGCAGCATGACGGCGCCGAGCATGTCGGACTGCTGCAACACTTCGGCCGGACCGGTGATCAGCGTACGCGGGTCGAGGAGCACGAAGGGATGTGGCCAGCGGTCGTTCGGAAAACGTCGAGCCGTCACGCCCGCCACGTCGTAGCCGAGCTGCTCGCTATTCTCGATCGCGCTATGGTCGTCCGCGATCGGTTCTGCGAGCTCGAGGACGAACAGCGCGGCGTCCTTCTGGCGATCCGGCGCCGATTGACTCCACGAGAGCCGCAAAGTCTGGGAAGCGGGAATTTGGAACGCGCTGAGTACGCGGGACACAGTCCGCGCGGGCGTCGGCGCGGCCCAACGCCAGGCGCGGGCCATCGCACTTTGATCGAGCGTGGCAGGATCGACGCTGACAATGAAATGCGCATCCGGCACGATCCAGCGGCGTGAGAACTGCCATGGGGGGCGCTGCGGGGCTTGATCGGCAGCCGGTGCGGCGTCGTCCGCGTTCGGGATATCCTCTTCAGGATCGGCCTGTTCGGCTGATTCGACACTTGCGCTGGGCTCAGCGTTGCCAGGCGCCGTGCGGAAGGTCCACCAGATGGTGATCGTGACCAGCAGGATGGCGGGCACGACCAAGATGAGCGTCGCCTGGCGGGTCAGCCTTTCAATGGGCGACTCGGGCGACGGGATGTCCGGCGCCCGCGTGGTCGCGTCTTGCGGTTCCACTTCGTCGCGGGGCCGGTATTCATCTGCGGCTTCGGCCTGTGCATCTTTGCGCACGGCGGCCGCTTGCTGTTTCCGGGCAGCGGCGTGCTTTGGATTGTCGCGCTCACTTGATGCCGCGGACGGCTCGCGCGACTTGCCGCCGCGTTTCGATTGCTTTTGTTCTGCCGGTGGCACATCGGCGGCCAGCTCGGAGGACGACTTGCGCCAACTGGAGTCGAAGCGACCGCTCGAATCGGTCGACTCGGCCAGTTCGATGGCGGCGCGACTGGTCGACGTTTGAGCGCCCTCGGGGAGCGACCAATCGGGCGGCGGTGCGACGAGCACCATGCTGTTGCACTTTGGACAGCCGATGATCTGCCCGACGGCCGCCGGGTCGTGGACCCGGAGCTTTGCCTGGCAGGTGGTGCAGCGGATGCGGAAGAGTTCCACGACAGTCCTGCGCCTCGGCGGTGAACAGCGTCGTGTGCGTTGTCGTCGCGCCGGTTAATTGTTGCGGACCATCACGACGTGGGCGACGGTCGGCTATCCCTATGTATCAGCTCGCGTCGGTAGCGAACTCGGGCGGCAGCACATCGCCCCGCTCTGCAGCCGCCGCGCGGGTCGTGATGTAGATCGTTTCGTCGCCCGAGTCGGGATCGGGCTTGATGACATACACAAGTTTGCCATCCGGATTGGCCAGCCGCAGGATTTCTTGCAGAACTCCGGCGAACGTGGAGTCCGCCACGTCGAGGCCGAACGATTGGTTGCGGGTGATTCCTTCGAGCTGCAGGTCGCCGCCGAGGATGACAATCGGCACGCCCATGTCGCTGCTCACCTGCTCGATGGCCTGATCGAGCGGCGTGCGCGGCACCGAGAAACTATAGGCATCGCCCAGTCGTCCGGCCGCATCATTGGTTTCGGCGGTGGGCGTCGCAACCGCCACGCCGCCACTGCCTACCGATTCGAGCAGCGCGACGCGGCCGGCGAGCGTCAGATTGTGTGCCGCTGCGATCGGCAAGTAAGTGCGCAAGACCGCTTGGCGGCCTTCGACGCCGATGCGGGTGTACTCTTCGGCCACCTCGACCATGCGCGGCAGCCGCGCCAACAAATCGCGGCCGTACGGCGACGGCGCCAGGGCGACGAGGTACTCACTAACTCGCGACGGCACGCTGCGCACACGACCGCGCAACGCCGAGGCAACTTCATAGGGCGTGCGATCGGCCAGACCGTAGATGCGCAGTTCCAGGTAAAGATCGTGATCGAGGTGGGCGCTGATCAGCGCGGCGGAGGCCTGCGGGCCGAGCAGGTCGGCGAAGGGTTGACGGAGTTGCGCGGATTCGTCGGCAAAAAAGACGGACTTGCCGCCGGTGGTGACAAAGCTGGGAGCGAACAGAACCGTGAGCAGCCTTTCGGCGTCGCTGTGCGCGAGCAGGTCGGCAAACTCGCGCCGCAAGGGCGGAGCGACGCCGTCGGCTTCAATCACGGCCGAGACGTGCTCCAGGTCGGCAGCGACCAGCACGCGGCCGCCTTCGGACCGCGGGAAGTAGTAGGCCATCTCATCGCCGACGAGAACATTTTCGCCATTGACGGTCTCATCGCGCGGTTGGCCCCACGCTTCCAGCCGCGGGTCGATCGCCAAAGTGTCGCGCGTTGTAATCACCCAGACTGACTCCGGCGGCGCGGGACTGGCGTCGAGCAGCCCGATGAGTGCGTGGTCGATGTCCTCCGTGGTTATGCCGGCGATGCTCGTCAGTTGATCGATGAAGGGCTGGCCCCAACGGCCGAGCACCTCGAGCAGCCGCTCGGCTTCTGGATGGGCGAGAAACTCCGCGATGCACACCGCGGCGACCACCTGCACGCCGGGAGGCAGAAACCGTAGCTCCAGTGGATCACCTTCGGTGGGCGACTCCCAGAGCGGATCGCCGAGCCCTGTGGTGCGCGGCGGCGTGGCTGACGTTGCCGCGCCGCCCGAATGATTGCCGGCGCTCGAAGAGGCGTCATTGGTCGTCGCCGCGGTCGCGTCGCCAGGTGCTGAAGCATCGTCGGCATCGGGCGACGCCGCTGCGGTCGTCTCTGTCGGTGTTGCGCTGAGCAGGTCCGTTTGTTGATTCAGATACCACAGCGCGCCGCTTAACGCGGCGACCGCGGCCACTAGCACGATCGCCGTGGTCCGCCGACGGGCCGCGCGCCGCTGCCGGGCCACCGCGGCGAAACTCTGTTGTTCGACATTGAGCGGCGCGACGAGATCGCTCGCCGTGTCATCTGCCGATTCAAAGCGCGGTTCCGGAAACTCCGGCTGCGCCGTGGTCACGGCGATGGGCTGTTCCGCAGCGGGAGTCGGCGCTGCGAGCCAGTTTCGGTAGGCCACCAGCGTGGGCTTGGGTGGCTCGGCGGGCTGCGAGTCGGCGGCGTAGGGCGCCAGCGCCTCGGCTGCATGCTCAGGCGCCTGATACCGTCCCGACGGATCGATGGCCAGCAGGTAGCCAACCAGCTTAGCGATGGCCGGCGGGATCGTGGCGTCGAGCGTCTCGATGCCGGGCGGGGGTTGTGACAGCCGCGCCGCCAGACGGGCTGCCGGGTCGGCATGCGCCGCGTGAGGCAGTTGGCCGGTCAATGCCTGATGCAGCGTGCAACCCAGCGCGTAGACATCGGATGTTTCCGTGGCCGGCGCGCCGCGGAGAACCTCGGGCGCGACGTAGTCGAGCTGCTTGGAGAGCACCTCGTCGACCGGCTCTTGGCGTTCGATGCGGGCGCGCGTTTCGCGCAGCTCGGCCATGCGCGTCTCGCAGTCGATCGTGAGCGACTCGCAGGCCAGTGGAAAGTCCATCAGTTTGGCCCGGCCCGACTTGGTGAGCCAAACGTTATGGGGCCGCAGCGCGCCGTAAGCAGGATTGCGCGTTGCACGGCCGAGGGCGACGAGCCCCAACGCCGCCTCGCGCGCAATCCGGCAGGCCTCGGCCGGAGGTAGCGGACCACTTGACGCGATGCGCTCGGCAAGGCTTTCGCCGCGGAGGGATTCCAACGCGATGAAATGGTAGGGCCCATGGTTGACGAGCTGGTAGCAGGCAGTCGCATGTTCGTCGTCGACCGCGGCTGCCCCGGCGGCGCGTTGGGCGGCGCCGGTCAGACGATCGGCGTTGGCCGCTTCGCCGGTATCGAGGAACCGCAGCATCACGACGTGCTGTGTGTCGAGATGTACGGCGCGAAAGAGCCCTTTGAGACGCCCCTTGCTCAGCCGGTCGAAAACCTGATAGCCGCCGAATTGAAACGGGCCCGGCTTGCCGGCCAGCAGCACGGTGGCCTGGTAGCGACTGAGCACCTGTCGGCCCACCAGCCAGCGAGCCAGTGGTTGCGCATCGCCATCGGCCGTGGCGCCCGACTGGGCGAATTGCGTCGCCAGCTTCTGACAGTGCTTGGCGCCGAGTAGGTCGGACTGCTGTGCGAGCTGCCAGAACTTTTCGACCGAAACAGGCATTGCTGCTGGCTGCCGATGCACGGGCGCTTGCCAGAAAACCGCACGTGTCCCGTGGACCGACTGAGAGGCGCCCTACTTCTCCGAATTCCACTTTCAATGTACCGCGCGTAACACGGCGGCTGCAAAGTCGCTTAATTCAGTTGGTTCGGCACGATCGGCCCATCGCATGTGGAAACCCCCGTGTTGCCCGGCGCTTGTGGCGCCGTTTGGCGCGAAAACCCGTCTTGGTCGCCCCGGCAGCGAATCCTATGATTTCCACGGCCGACCACAAACTGCCGAACCATTCATCGGTCGGCGGCGCAGAACTGACCAGAGGGCTCAATGACGGCTCAAACGACAGCCCAGACGAAACGCGAAGCTGCCCAATCGGCCGAGCACGTGGGCAAGAAAGCTTACGAGGCCACGCAACTCTATTTTCAGCGGGCCGCCGATCAGCTCGAGCTTACCGACAACATGCGGCGGCTTTTGCTCGTGCCCAAGCGCGAGGCCCAGGTGCAGGTTGCCATCGAGAAGGACAACCACGAGTTGGCCACGTTCATTGGCTATCGCGTGCAACACGACAATTCGCGCGGACCGATGAAGGGCGGTCTCCGCTACCACCCCGAGGTCGATCTCGATGAGGTCCGCTCGCTGGCCACGCTGATGACGTGGAAGACGGCCGTCGTGAACATTCCCTACGGCGGCGCGAAAGGCGGCATTGCCGTCGATACCACCAAGCTCAGCCACCGCGAGCTGGAATCCATCACCCGCGTGTTCGTCGATGAGATTCACGACCTGATCGGTCCCGACACCGACATTCCCGCGCCGGACATGGGAACCAACTCGCAGGTCATGGCCTGGTTCATGAATCAGTACGCCAAGTACCACGGCTTTCAACCGGCCTGTGTGACGAGCAAGCCGGTCGAGCTG
Source organism: uncultured Planctomycetales bacterium (assembly GCA_938003525.1). Taxonomy (GTDB): domain Bacteria; phylum Planctomycetota; class Planctomycetia; order Pirellulales; family JAEUIK01; genus CALKYM01. Next base: position 28,596 of record CALKYM010000296.1, read on the forward strand.
CACGGCCTGCCGGGTCGCGAAGAGGCCACCGGCCGAGGCGTCGGCATCTTGACGATCAAGCTCTTGCAGCGGTTGGGCCGCAAGATTCCCAACACGCGCGTCGCCATCCAGGGCTTCGGCAACGTGGGCACGCACACCGCCAAGTTCCTGCACGAGGCCGACTGCCACATCGTGGCGGTGAGCGACGTGAGCGGCGGCTACTACCGGCCCGAGGGACTCGATGTGGCCGACGTGCTGCATTGGACCATGGAGCACAACGGCGCGCTGAAGGACTATCCCCGCGCCGAACGCATCAGCAACGAGGAACTACTCGAGCTCGACGTCGACGTGCTCGTTCCCGCGGCGCTGGGCGGCGTGATCACGGCCGAGAACGCGCCGCGGATCAAGGCCGCGATGGTCATCGAGGCAGCCAATCAGCCGGTACATCCCGACGCCGATGACATGCTCCACGCGGCGGACGTCATCGTCTTGCCAGACATTCTGGCCAACGCCGGCGGCGTGACGGCCAGCTACTTCGAGTGGGTGCAAAACCGTCAGCATTACCGTTGGGGGCTGTCGCGGGTGCGGCAAGAGCTGGACCACATCCTCAGCGACGCCTTCGAGGAAACGTGGCAAATCGCACAATCGCGCGACGTCAGCCTGCGAACGGCGGCCTACATTTTAGGGATCGGCCGCGTGGGCCGAGCCACGGTCCTGGGAGGAATCGGATGAGCACCCACATGGTTCATCTCCACGAGCTGGCAGCGATCCCGCTATTTGCCAACCTGGATGAATGCGAGCTGCGCAACCTGGCCGAAGCCACGGAAACGCTGAGCTTCGAGTCGGGCGAGACGCTGATTCGCGAAGGCGGCGACGGTCGCAACCTGTGGGTCATCCTCGAAGGGCGCTGCGAAGTGCTCAAGCATCGCACCCGCGATGGCGAAGACGAGACGGTCGTGCTCGACGTGCTGGAGCCGTTCAGCCACTTCGGCGAGATGTCGTTCTTCCACGCCGCGCCGAACTCCGCCGACGTGCGCGCGCAGTCGAAGGTCCGATTGCTCCGATTGACGCGGCCGGCTTTCGACGCGCTGGCCAACTGCGGTACGGCAGCACCCTACAAAGTCGCCTACAACGCGCTGGGCTGCGTGGCCGAACGTCTCCGCCGCATGGGCGACTGGGTGACCCAGCTCATGCAGCGCGAAACGCTCCGCGAACACGTCACCGAATGGGAAGAGTTCCGCCGCAAGCTGTTCGTGAGCTAAGCGGGCACCCCATCTTCGCAACGCCCGTTACCAGGCCCCGATTCAAGGGTGCCACT
>CALKYM010000297.1 GCA_938003525.1 uncultured Planctomycetales bacterium
GGCGACTACGAGGCGCTCGAAGCGGCCATCAATCCGCGCACGAGGATGCTGGTGAGCGAATCGCCGACGAATCCGCACATGAGCATCGTCGATGTGGAGCGCTTCGCGGAAATCGGCCGACGGCACGAAGTGGAGACGTTGATCGATGCGACTTTGGCCACGCCCTACAACTTGCGCCCGCTGGAAGCGGGTGTCGACTTCGTGCTGCACTCGGCGACGAAGTACCTGGGTGGCCACAACGACCTGCTGGCCGGAGTGTTGATCGGTAGCGAAGACCTGTTGGAGCCGGTGCGGAAGTTGCGCGGCATCATGGGCCCGGTCAGTTCGCCCTACGCCATCTATCTGCTCGAACGGGGACTGAAGACGTTCGAGCTGCGCGTCGAGCGGCATAACGAGAACGGCCTGGCCGTGGCGCAGTTCCTCGAACAGCATCCGAAAATCGAGCGGGTGTATTACCCGGGTTTGGCGTCGCACCCTTATTACGAACTGGCGAAGAGCACGATGCGCGGCTTCGGAGGTCTGGTGACGTTCTTGGTGGCCGACGCCGATTGGCGGGAGACGGCACGTGTCGTGGATGCGGTGCGAATCCCGCGGATTGGTCCCAGTCTGGGAGGCGCGGAGTCGCTGATTGAACAGCCGCTGGTGATGAGCTACTTCGAGTGCACGCCCGAGCAACGGGTCGAATACGGAATCCCCGATAACATGATCCGCCTGGCGTGCGGCATCGAGAACTCGGAGGACCTGATCGCTGATCTGGCGCAGGCGCTGGATGCCATTTGACGCGATGCACACAACGACGGACGCGAAACACCCGTTGTCGCAGGATGTTGGAGGTTGATGTCGGCTGATGCGTTTTCGCACGCGTGCCATTCACGCCGGGGGACAGATCGATCCGCAGACCGGCGCGGTCGTGCCGCCGCTGCACGTGGCCAGCACGTTCGTGCAGCCGGGCGCTGGCCAGTGGGGCGAGTACGACTACTCGCGCAGCGGCAATCCGACCCGCAAGGTGTTCGAAAACACGCTGGCCGACCTGGAAGGCGGTTGCGGTGCACTGGCGTTCTCGTCGGGCATGGCGGCGATTCACAGCGTAACAATGCTGCTGTCGGCGGGCGACCGCATCGTGGCCGGCACGGACATCTACGGCGGAACGTATCGTCTGCTACACAAAATTGTGAAGCGTGCCGGCATCGAAATCGAACTGGTCGCGCTGGATGATCCAGAGCGACTGAAGGCGGCCTTGCGTAAGCCGGCGCAGCTTGTGTGGCTGGAAAGTCCTGGCAATCCGCTGCTGACGATCACGGACATCGCCGAGTGCGCGCGGATTGCGAAGGGATGCGGTGCGCTGGTCGGCGTGGACAATACGTTTGCCACGCCTGTGCTCACGCTGCCGCTGGAGTTGGGCGTCGATATCGTGATGCACTCGGCGACGAAGTACATCGGTGGCCACAGCGACCTCATTGGAGGCGCATTGGTGGTGGGCGATCAAGACCTGTTCGATCGGTTGTACTTCATTCAGAACGCAACGGGCGCAGTGTTGGGTCCGCTGGAATCGTTTCTTAGTTCGCGCGGTCTGAAGACCCTCGAACTGCGCGTCCGCGAGCATTGTCGCGGCGCCGAGCGGCTGGCGAAGTTTCTCGACGAACACCGGCAGGTAAGGCGGGTCCATTATCCGGGGCTGACATCGCATCCCGGACATGAGATCGCCGGGCGGCAGATGGATGGTGGCTACGGCGCGATGCTGTCGTTCGAGATCGAAGGCGATCTCGACGCGGCGCGGAAGGTTTGCGAGACGACCGAGTTGTTTCAACTGGCGGTGAGCCTGGGCGCCGTCGAGTCGCTCATCGAGCAACCGGCCCTGATGTCGCATGCCAGCTACGACCGCGAAGATCGGCTCGCGCATGGCATCACCGACGGCCTGATTCGCCTGAGTGTGGGGCTGGAAGATCCGGATGATCTGATTGACGATTTGTCGCGGGCGCTCGACGCCGCGGCGCCATGATCGCCATGCCGTGAAAACCTGACTGCACCTCTTGGGGATAAGAGGATCACGAACGATGATCACCGGCGCGCATTCGATTGTTTACAGCACGAAGCCGGAAGCCGACCGGGCCTTCTTCCGCGATGTGCTGAAGTTTCCGCACGTCGACGTCGGCGATGGATGGCTGATCTTCGCACTGCCGCCGGCGGAAGTCGCCGTGCATCCGGCGGACAAGAACGACGTGCACGAGCTGTACCTGATGTGCGAAGACATCAAGGGTTTTGTCGACGAAATGGGCAAGCAAGGAATTGCCTGCACTGACATCAGCGACGAGGGCTGGGGGCTGCTCACCAGGCTGACATTGCCCGGCGGGGGCCAACTCGGCGTCTATCAGCCACGGCACGCGCGGCCTTCGCCTTAGCGCGTGCATCGATGGTCGCGTTTGGGCGACTTGCGATTGCGCTGCCTCGTCACTTCCCCGAGCGACCGCGACGATTTGCTGGCTGCGTCCTTCAGCCGGGCGATGGTGGCAGGCCTGACAAGCCAGGCAAACCTTTCGGATTATTTCGAGTTTGCCGAAAGTTCCGCTCAGGCGATTCCGATACTCACAGCGACTCGTGGACCGAAGGGGTCCATCTGGAGGCACTTTGATGTCGCTGCATGAGGTGAAGGCAATGATGGCCCACTGGCGGAAGCCGAGCGGTGTGACGCTCGGCGCACTGGTTGTGCTGACCGGTTTTGCGATGAGCCGAGAGGCTGCCGCGCAGTACCGCAGCTACGATTCCGCACCAAAAGTCGGCTACCGCCCACACCGCGGCGCGCAGCGGCCCGATCCGGCTCCGAGTTTCGAGGAGGCGTACGCCGAACCGGAGCAGCGGACCTATAGCGGTCGTCGACCGACCCGGCAGTTGCCACCGCGCGGGGCGACGGCTCAGAGGCGTCGCGCACCGTCGTACGGTTATGGCGATCCCCATGCGAACCAGCAGGCGCAATACACCGCGTCGCGGCCGCGTCGCAACCCGCCGCCGATGGCTCGCCCGCCGCATCACGATTCGCCCCGTTTGGCAGGGGGATTCAGCGAGGCGGACATCTTCTATGACGACGGGCCGGCTGAACGCGTCGCGCCGCCGGGCGGCACGCCGTACTACGGTGAAGGGCCGGGTGAGGGCGACGTGATCTACGAGGACTTCGACGCCTTTCACGGCCATGGCCACGGGCACGGGCACGGCGACTTCTATTACCCCGGTCCCTACGAGCAAGAGCACTACCCATACTGTGGCGGCTGCGAGTCGTGCGGCGTGGGCTGCTGCCTGCCGTTCTTTCCATACCTGTTCGAGAACCTGACTGTGTTTGGTGGCGCAGAAGGGTTCAAGAGCAACGTCGATTTCGGCAACAACGGAAACTTCGGGCTCAGCTACGGCGTGAACTTTGGCAGGCCGGTGCCCTTCTTCAACGACCTCGCCTTTCAGGTGGGCGGCCGAGTTGTGCAGAGCAACCTCTCGGGGTACGACACCGTCGGTGTTTTCGAGACCGACGCGCGGAATCAGTTCTTCGTCACGGCCGGTATCTTTCGCCGCTTTCGCCATTGCACGGGCCTGCAATGGGGCGTGGTCTACGACTACCTGAGCGACGAGTACTACGTCGACATGAACCTGGGTCAGGTTCGCGGCGAGATCAGCTTCCGAGGACCGAAGCAGTTTGAGCTGGGTGTCTGGGTGGCAGCCAACGTTGCCGACGATGAACAACCTGTTCCGGCTGGCGCGAATCAGCTTGCGAACTTTCCCGGGGTCATCGGCTGGGAGACTCAGGACCAGTACAACTTCTTCGTTCGCCGCCAAGGTTGCGGCGGCGAGTTCCGCGTGTGGGGCGGCTTCACCGACGACAGCGACGGTATCTTCGGCGGCGACTTCCGCGCCGCGATCACGCATCGTTTTGCTGTGGTCGGCGGGTTCAACTACCTGATCCCCAACGAGAGCGCTGAGGAAGGTGGCTTTCAGCAAGAGGCCTGGGGCGTGGGTGTGAACCTGGTGTGGCACATCGGTGGCCGGGCGCAGTGCGCGTCGTGCAGCCCGTTCCGTCCACTGTTCGAGGTGGCCAACAACGCCACGATGATCACCGACTTGCAGCCGGCCGTGATCGTCAACGGCCAAGAGTGACGCGGGCGCCTGAATCGCTGAGCGTCTGCGACGGTTTTACGGCGTCGCGGCTGTGGAGGCCGGCTGATGCTTCCACGCGGCAGCCTCTTCGCCATCGAGTCGCAGCGTGAGGCACTTGGCGCTGCCGCCGGCTTTGACGAACTCGCCCAGCGGCGTCTCGCGCGGTTCGTAACCCGCTGAGCGCAGCGCGGCGTGCAGCTTGGGACAGCCGATGTTGGTCACCACGGTCCGTCCCACCACGACCGCGTTGCAGGCAAACTGCCGGGCTTCTGCTTCGTCGACCGCGATCAAGTTGCCCACCAACTCGCGGACGACCTGCTGCCCGTAGTCGTCGAATGCTCCTGGGAACCAGATCGCCTCGCCCGGCGACAGCGGGCAAAAGCACGTGTCGAGGTGGTAGTAGTAGTCGTCGACCAGTTCCAGCGGGATGACGCGCACGCCGAGCATCTCGCCGATCTGCTGATGCCCCAGCGCGGCGCTGCGAATGCGGTAGCCGGCAAACAGCGTCTCGCCGCAGAAGAGGGCATCGCCGGCGCCCTCGAAGTACATGCCGTCGGGCAGTTGTTGCACATCGAAGCCGGCGCGACTGAGCCACGCTGCGTCGTGCGGCTCTTCGCCCTGTCTTTGAGAATGGCGGAACCGCGCCAGCACGGCCATCCCACGGTAGATCAAAGCGGCATTGGCCGTGAAGACCAGGTCGGGCAGTCCCGCGACCGGATCCAACAGCCGGATCTCCGCGTCCGCTTCTGTAAGGCTCGTACGCAGCGCCTTCCACTGCTGCACGGCCAGCGCGTGATCGGCCTGACGCGCGCGATTCATCCACGGATTGATTTCGTAGTGGATGCCGTAGTGCTCAGGCGAGCACATGAGAACCTGCGGACGGGTCTTGGCTGTGTTCTCTTCTCGAGCCATTGTCGATCCTGGCCAATCTGATCAGCTTGAAGTAGTGCCCGCTGGCTAGTGCTCCGTCAACGCTTGATTTTCGAGTAGGAGCCGTTCGGCGGAGCACTAGGTTGTTGTTTGCGCCAAAGCACTTGCGTCTTTGGCGATCGTTCCGCGTCGGTGCGAATGAATCGGGCTGACGCTCCACTAGAGCGTCGCTCGCCGTTCGGTGCCCGGCTCGACGCCCTGTTCCAATAGCGCGACTTCGTGGACAAGCGAACGGAGGAACGGCTCGACGTCGGTTACGAGGCCGACCGTCTGAAACGAACCGCGATCGTTGAGCTTGATGACCG
>CALKYM010000298.1 GCA_938003525.1 uncultured Planctomycetales bacterium
ACCAGCGGCGGCACGACCGCTGGCACGAAGGACTACAACACGTCCTTCAGCTTCGGCCAGGACGGTTCGCACACCGTCTCCTTCAACGACAGCATCCCGATGGATGCCGTCCAAAACAGCTCCTTCGGCCTCGGCAGCCAAACCAATGGTGGTTCGGATGGCGAGTCGGGCAGCCGCACGGTCACGGTGCTGAACGTGGCTCCGACGATTGTCAGTGCTACGCAGAACGGCACCAACGGCAACATTACCGTGAACGAAGGCTCGAACGTCGCCCTGCAGATGCAGTCGACCGATCCGGGTCTTGACAACCAGACGTTCACCATCAACGGCAGCGGCGCTGGCGTGGGTGGTACCAGCGGAACCCGCACGTCGAGCGTGGTCAACGTATCGGCGGTCGACCAGGGCACGCTGACCAACACGTTCAACGTTGCGGACGACGACACCAACGTGTCGCTCAACCGCAGTGTGACAGTGCTGAACGTCGCTCCGACGCTCTTCGGCCTCAGCGTGCCCGGCGGCACGATCCTGACCGGCGAGACGGCCAACTTCAGCGTCTCGGCCAGCGACCCCGGTGTCCTGGACGACCTGACATTCGCCTGGGATCTCGATGGTGACGGCCTGTTCGACGACTCCATCGTCAACGAAGGTTCTGGAGGTTCGGCCTCCAGCACCGTGGTCTTCACGTCACCCGGTGCGCCGCCTAACACGCTCAACCTCGGCGTGAGGGTGTTCGACGGCGACGGTGGTGTGGACACCATCCTGTTCAGCGTGATGGTCCCCGAGCCGACGACCTTCGTCATGCTCGGAATGGGTGCTCTCGGCTTAGGACTGTTCGTCCGACGTCGCCAGAAGCGGTCTTAAGGACCCCGAAGGCGTCGTCGTTCGATCGCCAAAGTTGAGGACGGAACTTGTGCCAACCAACCGGGCCGCCTTGTGGCGGCCCGGTTTCTTTTTTTTGCGCTCGCAATATACGGCTGTTTCGTACTGCCCGTGCGGCGGTCACGCGCTGAGGCAGCCACACTCTGGTTTAGAATGCAGGAGTCCTTTCTTCGTAGTCGCCCGTCGCCCTGCTGATAGCGCCCGACTGTGTCGCAATCTCATCAACCGCGACAAGCCAACCCGACGCAACCGGCGCCAACTTCACCGGCAAAGCTGCTCGGCATTTGTAGCGGCCTGCTGGCCATGACACTCGCCGCCTACTGGGGCGTCGGCCGCCTGCCGTTCCTCGAATGGGACGATCAGGTCTACGTCTCTGACAACGACGTCGTGCGGCAGGGGATGACTTGGGAAGGTGTTCGCTGGGCCTTCACCACCGAGCACGCGCACAACCGCCATCCCATCACGTGGCTGTCGCACATGGTCGACTGTGGGCTGTTCGGACCAGAGAACGCCTCCGCTCACCATCGGGTAAACCTGGGAGTTCATGCGGTCAACGTCCTGCTGCTGTTCGCGTTTTGGCGGCGCGCCACGGGCGCCCTCTGGCGCAGTGCCCTGGTGGCTGCCTTGTTCGCCGTGCACCCACTCGGCGTCGAATCGGTCGCCTGGATTGCAGAACGCAAGAACGTCCTCAGCACCCTGTTCTGGCTCGCTGCCTTACACGCCTACCTCACGTACGCCCGGCGCCAGAGCCTGCTCGCGTATGCAGCACTCGTCGCCGCGTTGGTGTGCGGCCTGTTGACCAAACAGATGTTGGTCACGCTCCCCTGCGGCTTGCTGCTGCTGGACTACTGGCCACTGGACCGTTGGGGACATGACCTTCGAACCTGGCGGCGCCGGATCGCCGAGAAGCTACCGCTGTTTGCCCTGGTGGCCGTCGCGTCGTACGCAGTGGTCCGTGTCCAGGAGTTGGCCCGTACGACCTGGGAAGATCTTCCCTTGGGCTCGCGGCTGGGCAATGCCGCGCTGGCCTACGTTGCGTACTTGCGCAAGACGCTTGCTCCATTCGATCTCGCCCCCTTGTACCTCCATCCACGCGGTTCGATCTCGTGGCCGCTGGTGGCCGCCAGCCTGGCACTGCTTGCCGTCATGACCATCCTCGTGCTGGGACCGCTCAGGCGCCGCCGCTATCTCATGTTCGGTTGGTTGTGGTATCTAGGCACTCTCGTACCGGTGCTGGGGCTGATCCAGGTTGGCGAGCAGGCCATGGCCGACCGGTACACGTACGTGCCCTTGATCGGCATCTACGTGATCGTCGCCTGGTTAGCTGGAGACCTGATCGCACGCGCCCCGCCGCTACGCGTGCCGGCCATCGTGCTGGCGGCACTGTTCCTCGTCATCTTGGTGAGCATGACTGCCCGGCAAACGCATCTCTGGCGCGGCATGCTCCCCCTTTGGCAGCATGCCGTGGAGGTCGAGCCCGAGAACTATAAGGCTCATTTGCAAGTGGGCCTGGCTTTGCGCCGCCAAGGCGACGATCAGGCCGCCCTGGCGCCCATTGAGCGCGCCATCGAACTCGAGCCTGCAAAGGCAGCGCTCCGGGCGACGTTGGCCGAGACCTACTGGAATCTTGATGACCGTGAAGCTGCCGCTGCGACGATCGAGGTAGCTGTTGCCCAGCTACCCGAGCACGCCGTGTTGCTCTATTGGCAAGGCGCACTGGCGCTGGATTCCGGGCAGGCCGCCTCAGCCGTCTCGTCGCTCCGCCGAGCGCTCGCGCTCATGGCGGCCGGCGACGAGTCCATCGCTGAGGTCGGCTTCACGGAACTCGACGTCCGTCGCAATCTGGCCCTGGCGCTGGCAGTCGCCAGACGAGATGAAGAAGTCGTCGCTGAGATTGGCCAACTGCTGGACCTCGCCGCCGGAGACGCCGAGCTGCTTGCCGAACTGCAACTCCCGGCGCTCATCGCCGCGGCATTGCGAGCAGCCCGAGAGCGGGCCCTGCAGGGCAATCTCGATGACACGCTTGCAGCCATTCGATTGGGCCTGACGCTCGCCAGCGGCCAGGACCGAGCCGCCAGTTGGGTCGACCAGCTTCGCGGACCACCACCGCCCGACGACCGATCGGCCGCCGCACAGGCTCGCCGCATCGTCAGCAACACATCGATCGACGCCACCCTTCGAGCGCTGGCCGCCGCCTGTGCCGCCTACCAACTCGTCGGCGACGCACCAGGCGCCGCTGACTTGGCTGCCGAGGCACACGCACATGCCCAGGCGATGAGCACGCAACGACAAGCGATCGAGGCGACCGCGGCGCTTCGAGACGCGATCGACGGCGAGGCTGGACAGCAATAAACGGCCGCCGGCATCGCGGCTCGCGACGACGCTGGAGCCGGAGGCGAGAAACCACTATCTTCTGATTGGGCGGGGCATCGACGGGTAGTTGGCGCTCCTCCGATCCGAAATGACAACAGCAATCGAGCCGACACGGCGCCTGCCACTGACTACGACTCTTGCAAAACAATCACCAAGACACACGCTTTGCCATGCCACGATCGCCCCTGCCGCTGCCGATCTACGCCGCGGTTGCGCTGTTGGGGTTCGTGTTGGTCTATGTCCCCTTCTATCTGCCAAGCTGGCTGGTTCCGGCTGAAGGAGACCTGCTGCTCGAGGTCAACGAGCTCCTCGAACCCGACGGCGTGCAGGCAGAAACGCTCGAAGAGGCCGCTGAGCTGCTCGGACAGCCACCAGAGGGCGAGTGGAAGCGAATCTTGGCTGAACACGTCGGAGCCAAACGCGCCGAACGCAGCCTCTTCGCCGAAGATGGCCTCTATGAAACCGCTCAGGCCATCTTGCTGGGCGCGGCCCTGCTGATTCTGCTCTGGACGTACATCCGCATTGATTGGCCTTCGCGGCTGGGCCGCTTCGTCACGCAGCGTAACCTGTTCGTGCTGGCGCTGGCCGGCATGTTGTTTGTCATGCTGGGCGAAGAAGTCAGTTGGGGACAGCGGCTCCTGAAGTTTGGCACTCCAGAGTGGCTCACGCGGCGAAACTTCCAAGGTGAGTTCACCTTTCACAACCTGTGGATGTTTCAGACGGCCGAGCAGGGCAACCGCCTCGAAGTCGGCTGGATGTGGCTCGTCGTTTTCTACGTGGGGATCATTCCCTGGATCGTAAGTTTCTGGTCCCCAGCCGGCGCCTTCGTCAAGCGCGTCGGGCTACCCGTGGCGAGCTGGCCGCTGGCAGCCGTGCTGTTGCTGCTGTTCGTCGTCAGCATCGTGTCATTTCTCACGAGCGAAGTCACCGAACTGTTGTTCGACGTGGTGCTGCTGGTGTGGGCGTTGGAACTCTTTCGGGAACACAGCACCAACCTGCCGCAAGGCGAGAAGCAGTGGCTCGCCTACGCCTGCGGTCTGTGGGCCACCTTGTGGCTGCTGTCGTTACCGTTCCAGGGAGGCGACGCCGATCTGCCCTCGGTGCGTAGCACCGACCAGTTCAAACGCGGGCAGCGCCTACGAACGGCCGGCGAGTTGGACGAAGCGCAGGCGGCTTTCGAGCAGGCGCTCTCGATCTGGCCCAACAATCTCCAGGCACACCATGAACTCGGACTGCTGCTGATTGTCCGCGAACAACCATCTGCGGCAGAAGAACATTTCCTCGAGGCGCTCCGCATCGAGCCGCGGTATCTGCCCACGATTGTCAGCCTGGCAACGCTCTTGGCCGATCAAGAGCGTTGGGAGGAAGCGATCGCGTATTACCGACAGGCACTCGACGTCGCGCCCGACCTGGAACAACAACTCAATACGCGCGACGAACTGTTGCAGGCCGCCAACAATATCGCCTGGATCATGGCCACCCAACAGAACGAGGCCCTCCGCAACCCCGAGACGGCGCTCGAACTCGCGGAATTGCTCTGCGAGGCCACGAACAACGAAGACCCCAACCACGTCGACACGCTGGCTGCCGCCTGCGCCGCCAACGGCGATTTCGACCGCGCGATCGAGTTGGCCGAGCTGGCCATCGAACGTGCCATTGAGGTCGATGAGATCGCACTAGCCGGTCGGATCCAAAGGCGCCTCAATCTCTACAACGAAGGCCAGATGTACTACGAGCAGCCGCTGCCATGAGCCACGCAGAGGTGACGCGACACCGGGGGCCCGCCGTTCTGTGGGGCCTCGGTGTGCTGGCCACTCTGGCGTTAGTCAATGTCGCACTGCTCCTCTTGCACAGTCGTGGACAGAGCCTGCTCGCACTGTTGTGGGTTCGCGAAGACGGCCTGTTCGAGTCGGCTGGCGCCACTGCCTGTTTGGTGGCCGCTGCACTTTTTCTGGCCGCGGCCACAGGAAAATCATCTTCGGATCTTAAACCATCGACGAGCCAGCGCGCAATTCAAGTCTGCGCCGCCGTCGCACTGCTGTTGATGTTCGTCGAAGAGATTAGTTGGGGGCAACGTGCGCTGGGATTCGCCACGCCCAGTTGGATGCTGGCCGAAAACCGTCAGTTTGAATTCAATCTGCACAATCTGTTTTTCTTCAACCCGGCCACCGACTACAACTGGCTGAAACTCGTCTGGTCGCTCTTCGCAGTCGCCTACCTGGGCGTGCTGCCGCTGGTCGTTGCCTGGAGCCAACGTGTCGCGGCCATTTGTCACCGCGTCGGGCTTCCGGTTGCCAGTCTGCCAGTCGGCATTGCGATGCTGGGAAGTTTTCTCAACTACTGGCACGGCACCGAACAATCCCGCCACTCGGGCGACGCGCTGGCCGGTCATGAAGCGGGCGAGACCTTCGAACTGGTGATTGAACTTTCGTACCTCGCGCTTGCCGTGGAAACGATCTGGCGCGCGGCGCACTCCGGCAGATTCACCTCACGCGCGGTCTGGGCTGCTCTCGCGCTGGGCCTGTTGGTGCCCGGACTCACGCTGGTCGTCGGGGGCTACCTCCGCAACCCCAAACCCGACGCGCAAACCTTCGCCACCGCGCATCTGCGACAAGCTCGTTTTCTGCTCGCACGCGACAACCCGCAGGATGCGCTGAACGAACTGGAGCGGTCCCTCGATGTTTGGCCGAACAATCCCGAGGCCGAGTTTCTCGTGGGCGTAACGTACTTTCGCCAGCAATCTCCAGAGCAAGCGATACGGCACTTGCGCCGCGCGTGGGAACTCGATCCTCAGTTTCTCGATGCCGCCTACAACTTGGGGCTGGTGCTGCTCGACCAGCGCCAATTCGATCAAGCTGCTGATGCACTCGGCACCGTGGTCGAGCAGAGGCCCTCCGATTTTGAAGCCCGATACCACTTTGCCCGCGCACTAATCGGCGTCGGCCGGCCCCGCGAGGCTATGTCGCAACTCGAAGCGGCCGTTGAACTTAAGAACGATTATTCCGCCGCAATGGAGCTGCTGGCCGAGCTCCGCTCGAACGTGTCCGAGTAGCTCGCCGGAATACTCACCTATCTTTCTGCACCCTGCCGATAGGCGATGCCGCGTTGGTAGAGCTTCAGCCGCGCCGAAATGCGGTTCGCCAATTCGGTGTCGCCGTCTTCTTCCGCGAGCGCCAGAGCTTGCTGCGCGGCGGCCACGGCTTCCTCGAAACGACCTGCCTCGGCCAAGGCGGCCGCCAGCGTATCGAGCAGGCCAGCCGTTGCCGGCGAAGCAGCCAGCGCGGTCTGCACGACTTCGACCGCCGCGCTGCCATCGCGAATGTTGGCGTCCGCCCAAGTCGCAAGTATCCAGGCGAGATTGTTGGCAGCCGGCGACCAGCCCGGTCGCAACGCTAATGCGCGGCGATAATAGTCCACTGCAGCGCCCACATCGCCCGTGCTCACCAAAACGTTGGCCATGTGCAGGCACAACTCGGCGCTCTCGGAATCGAGTTCGAGCGCCCGGGCAAACGCATCGCGCGCGGCGAGCGGATTGTTCAACTCGAGCTGAACCAACCCGAGCAAGGCGTGCGATGCCGCTTCGTCCGGATCGTGTCGCACGGCGCGGCGAGCGGCTTCCAGTGCCTGCTCCAAATCGCCCTGATCGAGGAGCAGCCGCCCCAAGGTGCGAAGTGCCGGCGCGTTTTCTGGATCGATGTCGACGGCCTGCCACAGGTGGTGCTCTGCGAGGGTCCGCTCGCCCAGGGGAATCAATACCTGGGCGTAAAGCGCATGCACGTCGGCCACGTCGTCCTTGATGCGAAGCACTGTTTCGAGTTGGTCGGCCGCTGCCTGATGTCGTCCCGCCTTGGCGTCGAGCAGGGCCAACTCGTATCTGGCCTCCAGATGATTCGGATCGATCTCGATGACCGTCTCGTACGCCTGCCGCGCCGCCTCCAGGTCATCTTGCTCGGCAAAGTGTTCGCCACGTTCGAACAGCCGACTCGCGGGCCACACCAGGCTGACGACCCGCTGACGGATTTCTTCCGGTGTGCTGCTCGGATGCCAAATCTTTTCGTAGACCTCGATGGGCGAACGCCAGTGCGAGTCGCTCCACAACACTCGATCGCGCGGTGCAGGTGGCGGGATTCGTCCCAGCGCATTCTGCGCGAAGCGATTGTTGACGTACACGAATACCGGATCCGTAGGAGGCGTTTCCCGGCACAACGCATCGATCGTCGGAAAATCCTCCGTGTGGTACGTGCTCGCCGAGTAGCCCGCCAACGGGCGCTCGACGTAACCCAGTCGCGGTAACGCGAGAAAATGTACCAGCGGGTTGCCGGCAATGATCGCCCGATCACCGCAGTGCGTTGCTAAGAATGCCACGGCGCGTTGATGGGCGCGATGATCCGGCAGGTACTCCCGGCTGCGTTCGACAATCGCGCCGGTACGATCATCGATGGCGGCCGCTTCCGGGAATGCCGGGTAGAAGCGCCCATCGCGGTTCGCCAGGTTGCAGCCCACAACTACTGCCAGCGCCACCGCCACCCAAAAGCGGCGCGCCTCTGTGCCGCCCAGCAAGCCGACGGCAATCACGTAGAGGAACGGCAGCGGCAGAATCAGATAGCGGGGAATCGTGTACGCCAGCATCAACACCAACAGCATGCCGCCGATCAACAGCCAACCGTAGATCTCGTGAGGGTAGGCCAGCAACTGCGCGCTGACGGCTTCGAGCGGCCGCTGTCCGCCGGTGACGCGCAGTGCGAGCTCGCGGCCGCGAACGAGCAACCACGCAACCAGCGTCACTCCAAAGACGATGACGACATCGGGACACCAGATCCGCAACTCAGCCAGATTGGCAAGTCCTCGCTCGTGATCAATCGTGTACTGCTCGACCTCCGAAGTAGACAACTGACCCACGACCGTATCCGTGGCCAACACGCCCGACATCGCCATCAACGCAATACCCGCCACGATCCACAAACGCTGCTTCACGCGCGCCGACGCACGGAGATACCACAGCGGAATGAATGACAGCAGGCAGGCGACCATCACCCCCAGCACCAGTCCGCCGGTCATCTTGAGGAAGAACGCCACGCCGCCCGCGACTGCAGCCAGCACGAACCGTCGCTGAAAGAATGCCGCTGCGGAAGCGAGTGCCGCGACCAGCATCGGGATGTCCATCCCCAACATCTCGATCTGGACAGCCAACAAGGGAGTGGTCAGCACCGCCGCGGCCGCCAGCGCAGCCACCGGCGAGCCGGCGAACGGGCGAGCCAGCGCCCAGATCAAGATGCCGACTGCCGCCGCACAGGCAAACGTCAGCAGGTGATAAATCAGAAACACGCTCTCGGGTGTCGGGCACCAAACCATCAGTAGTGCCACCAAAGTCGGTAACACGCTAGTGAGATAGATGGCCGCTCCGCCCTCGATGAAGCGGGGCTCTTCGAACCACAGCCGCCGGTAGTCGAAGTTGTGCTCGGCCAGAAAGTTCGCTTCGAGGAACAGCCCCATCGCCGCATCCCAGTAGGGCGGCTCATACAAGATGTCGCCATGCCAGGCAGCGATCAGCGCAAAGACCACTGCGCCGCTGCCGGCCAACTTCAGCCACGAGTGCGCTCCCGCACCCAGCCGTGCGACGGCCGGCAATTCAACCTCGGTCTCGTGGAGTGCAGAGGCGGTTGTGGCCGTCGTCTGCTCGGGCTCGGATTGTGTGCGAACCATCGCCCAATCAGACAGCGAATCCGGATACGTGCATCCCAAGCCTGCCGACAGAAAAGTGGGCTGCGGCCGAGAACAAGCGGCGCCTCCCGCCAGTCTAACAGCAGCCCCACGACGCGAACAGTTGTGCGATGCCACGTCTTTCACGGTCGACTGAGCGTCACGAGCATCTCGCAAAAAACCGAGATGAGGTCGTGAAATCGGCGCTGCAATCGTCCTGCGGCGATGCTCGACCGCGATATCGTCGCGCCGCGTAGAAATCGAGCCGATAGCGCGGTACGCTCGGTGTGCAGTGGGCCCATGGTCAATCGACTTGGAACACGGTTGCCGCAGCATCCGGCGCGCATGAAAAAAACTGCCATCGCCAGCCTGATCATCGCCATCGCGACCTACGCCGCGTTGCAGGCCTCATCTACGCCGCGCGCCGAGTATGGACCTCCTTCGTCGGACGCGCTATCGCGGGCCGATGAACTCTCGCTGTCGACGGCGCACTACGTAGGCGTCGAAGCCTGCGCCGATTGCCATGCCGACAAAGCCGAGACGTACGTCGAGACGACCCACTACCTGGCCATGCGTCCGGCAACCGACGACTCGGTGCTGGGGCACTTCGCCGACGACGGCCGCAACACATATCATTCGCGGCGTCCAGAGCTGCGCTACGAGATGACCGTCGACGACGGCCGTTACCATCAAACGTCGATCGAAGCCCGCGGCGAGATCGTCGACCGGGTAACCAGACCGATCGACCTCGTCATGGGCTCCGGCAAGGTGGCCCAGGCGTACTTCTATTGGGAAGGTCGGGCGCTGTACCAGATGCCCATGATCTTTTTCACGCCCGTGGGCATCTGGACAAACGGGCCTGGCTTTCTCGATACCTGGCCCCGCTGGAACCGCGGCATTTCGGCGCGCTGCCTGGAGTGCCATGCGACCTACTTCGAAGAAGTTCCCGGCGCCACCGATGCGTATTTTCGCGACACAATGGTGATGGAGATTTCCTGCGAGCGCTGCCACGGGCCGGGCAGTGCACACACTGCCTATCAGGAAAAACATCCTGATGCCGAGCCGCGACACATTGTCGATCCGCGAACGCTCACGCGCGAGCGACATTTGGAAATCTGCTCGCAATGTCACGGTTCCATCGGCAAACCGAAGCAGCCGTCGTTCACGTTCATTCCCGGTGAGCGGCTCAGCGACTATCTCGAATACGATCAAGATGACGAAACGATGGCCCTGGTACACACCGTCAATCAACTCCAGCGACTCGAACAGTCGCGGTGCTTTGAAGCCAGCGACATGACCTGTGTGTCGTGTCACGACCCGCACGCGCACGAACGCGATCAGTTGGCCGTCTTCTCCGCGCGCTGTATGGAGTGCCACCAGCTCGAACAGTGTGGAAAGCACGAGCGGCTGGGGGCGAGCATCGCCGAGAACTGCATCGATTGTCACATGCCGTTTCGCGACGACGAGAGCACGCCGTTTTACCTGCCGGCGGGCGATGCGCTGAAGTTGATGCAACTCCGCGATCACCGCGTCGCCATTTACCAAGACGCCGCTGAGCAAATGGAGGCCCGCTGGTCGGAACCGGGGCGCGATCTCGATGGCCGCACCCGGGCTGCGCGTCACGCGCGGCGCGAGATTCTCGCCGCCGAAACCGCCGGCGCGATTGCGTCGATCGAAGCGGGCGACTTTGTCGACGCCGTGAAGCGCTACCGCCGCGCACTCGACCTCGCGCCGGAAAACTTGGACGTCACGCTCAAGCTGGCTTGGTTGCTCGCGACAGCGCCCGAAGAACAACTCAGAGATGGGGAACAATCGCTTCGCCTGGCCCGCGCCGCGAGCGATGCCTTAGGCGATTCCAACTGGAGCTGCCAGGAAGTGCTGGCCGCCGCCTTCGCCGAAACCGGCCAGTTCGAGGAAGCCATCGATGCCGTCAAGCGAGCGAGCGCGTTGGCCGACTCGAGCGATTCTGTGGAAGAACACGACCTCACACGGCTGCGCGCGTGTCTGGCGCTTTACGAGAAGGAACAGCCGTATCGAATGACAACGGCCCACGACTAG
>CALKYM010000299.1 GCA_938003525.1 uncultured Planctomycetales bacterium
GACGTGTTTCCCGACGTCTATGCCTACGGCCTGCTATTGGTGCCCAAGGGCATCCCGGTGGGCGAACGACGACCGGTCGTCGTCTGCCAGCACGGGCTCGAAGGTCGGCCGCAGGATGTGGCCGCGCCGGATGTCGATAACCCGGCCTACAACCAATATGCCTGCCGACTGGCCGAGCGGGGATTCATCACCTACGCGCCACAGAACCCGTACATCGGCCAAGACGCCTTTCGCACGCTGCAGCGCAAGGCGAATCCGCTGAGCAAGACACTGTTCTCGATCATCATTCCACAGCACCAGGTCACTGTAGATTGGTTGGCCAGTCTGCCATTCGTCGATGATGAGCGAATCGCTTTCTACGGGCTCAGTTACGGTGGCAAGACTGCCATGCGTGTTCCTTCGGCGCTCACGAAGTACTGTCTCTCGATCTGCTCGGCCGACTTTGATGAATGGATCTGGAAGAATGTCTCGTCGCGGGCGAAGTACAGTTACATCGGCACCGGCGAGTACGAGATGTTCGAATTCAACCTCGGTCGCACGTTCAATTATGCCGAGATGGCGGGACTGATCGCCCCGCGACCGTTCATGGTGGAACGCGGTCACCATGACGGCGTGGCGCCGGACGAGTGGGTGGCGTACGAGTACGCGAAAGTGCGACGGCTGTATGCCATGCTGGGCATTCCGCAAAACACTGAGATCGAGTTTTTCGACGGTCCGCACTCGATCCACGGCGTGGGCACGTTTGATTTCCTGCATCGACATCTCGATTGGCCTGAGCCCGACGAGCGCGCCGAAAACGCTGCCGGGCAGTGACTCCTTGGGCGCACCCACGTCGACGACTCGTGATGCCCGCGGCTGGGCGGCTCACGTTGTCAATCGCCGGCCGCGCTTCCATACTTGAAGCAGAGCAGGGCAGGGCACCCCTTCACGTGCCGGTCGCGAACGGCCTCTCAGGATGACCGAAACCGCGCCGAATCAACCGCAGGCGACTTTCCACGACCTCACCGGGCGTCGACTGGGTGACTATCAAGTCTTGCGGCGATTGGGCCGAGGCGCGATGGCCGAGGTCTATCTGGCTGAGCAGGATTCGCTGCACCGTCAGGTGGCGCTCAAGGTCTTGCTGCCACTGTTGGCCACCGACACTACCTACGTGAAGCGCTTTCAGATGGAAGCCCGGGCAGCGGCGGCGCTGGTGCATCCGAACATCGTGCAGATCTATGAAGTCGGCTGCATCGACGGCATCCACTACATCGCCCAAGAGTACGTGGCCGGTGGCAACTTGCAGCAGCTTCTCAGCCGCGAGGGACCGCCAAGTACCAAGCTCGCCCTCGCCATCATTCGGCAGGTAGGGGCCGCGCTCTCCAAGGCGGCTTCAGTGAGCATCGTGCATCGAGACATCAAGCCCGAAAACATCATGCTGGCGCCCAGCGGTGAGGTGAAGGTGGCCGACTTTGGCTTGGCCCGCGTCACCACCGGCGGCACGACCGCACAACTCACTCAAGTCGGCGTCACGCTCGGTACGCCGCTTTACATGAGTCCCGAGCAGGTCGAAGGTCGCCCGCTCGATCCGCGCAGCGATATCTACTCGCTGGGTGTGATGAGCTACCAGTTGCTGGCCGGGCATCCACCCTTTTCCGGCGACACACCCCTGGCCGTCGCAGTGCAGCATCTGCACAAAGAGCCCGAGCGTCTGGAGCTGCTGCGCAAAGATCTTCCACCGGCGATCGGTCGCTTTGTGCATCGCATGCTGGCCAAACATCCGGACGATCGGTTTGCGACACCGCGCGAGCTGTTGATCGAGTTGCGGCAGCTCAGCGGGGCAGATGCCGATCAGGAGTGGTCGGACGAGCTCGACGCCGAGACCATCGGGCAACTGGCCGCCACCACCGCCTCGCGCACGGCCGCCACACAACGTTTGGCCGCCGTTTCGCGGACCGCGAGCACCACCAGGCCCAAACGGTATCGTCTCGGCGCGTGGATCGGCGTCGCCTGCTTCATGCTGATCGCCGGCGGTGTGGTGGCCTGGATCGCGCGCGACCGGGATTTGTTGGCCGCCGCCGGGCGCGGCCATTCCGGTTACGACGATCTCGGTTCGGCCGAGGCGCAGTACTTCTTTGCCACTGAAGTCAACACGATCGAAGCCTATCGATCGGTCGAGCAATACTACCCGGAAAACCCACTTAAGACGCTGCGCGCCCGACAGCAAATGGCTCGGCTCTATCTCCGCGACGGCGATTTCGCGGCGGCGCTGTCGCTGTTCGAAGATTTGGCGAAACCTGCCCGCGATGCCGAGTTCCGCGCATTCGGGCTCGCTGGTCAGGTAGTTGTTTTCACCGCACAAAAGAAGAACGATCGCGCGCTCGAAGCGCTAGAGAAGCTGCGCCTCGTGCGCGACCACCTGCTCGATACGAACCAGGGCATTCTCCTCGACGCCGACATGGCGCGGTTGTTCCAGCGGGCCTACTTGCAATTGGAGGGCGACGAAGGCGTCGATACCGCTACGGACTGGGATGCTTTCATCGAAGAGCACTTCCCGAACGTCGACGGTTGACAAGTCGCACGGCGTCCAGTAACACGCTAGTCATCCGGCCCACAACTGGCCGATGAGCAACAGAGGTCGGTCCGCCGACCCCACACCCGCCCCCTTCGTCTAGTGGCCCAGGACGTCGGGTTCTCAGCCCGAAAACAGGGGTTCGACTCCCCTAGGGGGTACT
>CALKYM010000300.1 GCA_938003525.1 uncultured Planctomycetales bacterium
TGATTCTCAGGGCATGGTAAGGGGCAGAAATCTGCGGTTCAAGAGAAGCGTCTATGTATGGTGAACTGATCCCCGTCGGGGGCGGCGACCCGATTCCGCTGTTGAAAAAAACCCTGCTCGTCGGCAGGCGGGAAAGCTGCGATATCGTGCTCCGCTTTCCCAATGTCTCGGCGCACCACTGCCAGCTCACGCTCAACGCGGGTTACTGGTACGTCCGCGATATGCAGAGCCGCAACGGCGTGAAGGTCAACAACATCCGCGTCACCGAAAAGCGAATCGATCCCGGCGATAACATTTCCGTCGCCAAGCACAGCTACGAAATGCAGTACTCGCCGGCGGACCTTGGCGCCGTGGGCCCCCCGCCAACCGAGGATCTCTCGTCAGACATCTTCTCCCGTTCGCTGTTGGATCGCGCCGGGTTGGTTCCCAAGGGCAAAATGGCATTGTCTGACGACGAAGATGGCCGCTCGCGACGCTACGACGTCGGCAACAATGCGGCTGGGCAGATCAAAGATCCGAATCGCCCCACCTAGCCGCGCCGTGCTGCGACGACTTCGGCATCTGAGACTGCGCGCAGGCGGCAACACGTCGTTCTGCAGCCGCTCAGTTGCCGCCGCGCGCGATCCATTCCCGACCCGCTACTGGGAGGCCGTTTAGCGCTCCATGGCCGGTAAGAAGAAGCGGAAAGTTCGCGCTGAGTTCCGCAAAAATCGCACGGCCCGCGCCCGCCGCCGCGATTGGACGCAGCAACTTCCCGACGATGGTTCCGAGGAAGAGGCCGGCGCCAGCCAGGAGCGGATTAGCGGCAAGGGGGAACTGACCCGCAAGCGAACGATCGTCACCACCGCCACCGATGACGACGCGCCCGAAGACGGCCTCGCCGTGGACGAGGCCGATTGCCTCCAGGGCCGCGTGCTCAGCGTGCGTGGTCTGGTCAGCGACGTCGAGACGACGCCGGGACAACACTATCAATGCGTCACGCGGCGCCTCTTGCGCACGCTCGCCACCGAGCAGCGCCACGTCGTGGCGGCCGGCGATCGGGTGACGTTTCGTCCCACCAGCGAGACCGAGGGCATGATCCTCAAGATCGCGCCGCGCTACGGCACGCTCAGTCGCATGAGCCGGCGACGCCGACAGATCATCGTCACCAACGTCGACCAGATACTGATCGTGGTCAGCGCCGCCGAGCCACCCTTGAAGCCCAATCTGATCGATCGCTTTCTCGTCGCCGCCGAGCAAAGTGAAGTGAGGCCGATCGTCTGCATCAACAAGATCGACCTCATCGACCCGGCACTGCTGCAACCCTTGGTGGGCACCTATAGCCAACTCGGTTTCACCACGCTGCTCACCAGCGCGGAGTCCGGAGCCGGCATGCCGCGGCTGCGCCAGTTGGTCCAGAACAAGGCAACTGCCGTGGCGGGCCAAAGCGGCGTGGGCAAGTCGTCGCTGTTGAACGTGCTGCAACCCGGGCTGGGGCGCCGGGTGGCCAGCGTGAGCAGCGATACTCAGAAGGGCCGGCACACCACAACCACCGCTCAGCTCTGCAAGCTCGACTGCGGCGGCTACATCGTCGACACGCCCGGCATGCGCCAGTTCGAACTGTGGGACGTGATTCCCGAAGAGCTGGCCGGCTTCTTCCCGGACTTGCGCCCCTTCGTGGCCACCTGCCGCTATCCCGATTGCACGCACACGCACGAAGAAGACTGCGCCGTGAAAGATGCCGTCGCCGACGACCTGATTGATGCCCGCCGCTATGACAGCTACTGCCGCATGCTGGCCGGCGAGGCGACGTGAAGCGACCCGCAACAGGAGATTGGCGACCGCGCGAGAGCGAACTTTGCCAGCGGCAGCCGTGTCACAACGCTCGGCGGTGGCCGCTCCCGCCGCGAACCCTGCGTCACCGGAATTGCTGACGCAATGCTAAACTGATAGAGGGGCCCGCGAGGCAACTCTCGTTGATCTGAGCACTGGCTGAACACAAGGAGTACTCATTCGATCGTGACTGAACGGAACCGTGGAGATGGTGTCGCTCAGGAAACAGCCATCCTGGTGGCCGTCCTGCTCGACGAGCGGCGACGCGAGGAGCATCCGCTGGACGAGCTCAACGGGCTCGCTGAAACAGCCGGCGCCAAAGTGGCCGGCCAGCTCACCCAGCGCCGCGAGGTAC
Organism: uncultured Planctomycetales bacterium; assembly: GCA_938003525.1. GTDB lineage: Bacteria > Planctomycetota > Planctomycetia > Pirellulales > JAEUIK01 > CALKYM01. The sequence goes on from CALKYM010000300.1 coordinate 2,168, forward strand.
CCGACCAGAAGACCTATCTGGGCAAGGGCAAGGTGGTCGAACTGACCCGCCTGGTGCAGGCCGCTGACGCCGACGTCGTCATCTTCGACAACGATCTCTCGCCGGCGCAAACGCGCAATCTCGAACAGGCGCTGGGCACGAAGGTGCTCGATCGCACCGAGTTGATTCTCGACATCTTCGCGAATCACGCCCAGACACACGAAGCGCGACTGGCCGTCGAGTTAGCACAGTTGCAGTACTCGCTGCCGCGGCTCAAGCGGATGTGGACGCACCTCTCACGTCTCAAGATGGGGATCGGCATGCGCGGGCCGGGCGAGAAACAGCTCGAAGTCGACCGCCGGCTGGTCGAGAGGCGCATCCACGAACTGAACAACGAGCTGCGCAGCATCGAGCGCCGCAAGCAGCGGCAGGTTGCCGCTCGCCGCGAACATATGACCGTCTCGTTGGTGGGTTACACCAACGCCGGCAAAAGCACTCTGATGAACGCGCTGACCGGCGCCGAAGTGCTGACGGCCGATCAACTCTTCGCCACGCTCGATACGCGCACCCGCCGCTGGCAGTTGCCCGGCTGGGGGCCCGTGCTGTTGAGCGACACGGTCGGATTCATTCGCGAACTGCCGCACCATTTGATTGCCAGCTTCCGCGCGACGCTGGAAGAAGCGCGGCAGGCCGACTTGCTGTTGCACGTCGCCGACGCCAGCAACCCCGTGGCCGAAGATCAAATCGAGTCGGTCTATCGGGTGCTGGCCGACATCGGTATCGAGGAGAAGGACGCTCTGTTGGTGCTCAACAAGACCGACGCCGTCGAGGATCTCTCGCGGCTCGATCGGTTGCAAGCTCGCTACCCCAACGCCGTGGCGGTGAGCGCCCACACGCGCGAGGGATTGACCGCGTTGGCCAGCGCCGTCAGCGAAGCGCTCAGCGCGTCGTTTGCCGATGTCGACGTGCAGACCGGCGTCGACAACGGCCGTCTGCTGGCGTTTCTCGCCGCCAAGGGCGAGGTATTCTCGCGCCATTACCAGAATGGCCTCGTCACCGTCCACTGCCGACTCCCCGGCAGACACGTGGGCCAGATCACGGCCGAAGGCGCCGTCGTCACGCCGCACGCTGAGAGGCCGCACGCTGAAGGCAACGGCCAGGAACCTTCAGCCTGGAGCGACTCGAACTGAATCGCGTCGATCGCTGCCGCGCTCGCCCTTCTGCGGCCTTCGATCGAGACGTTGGACGCCGCCCCGGCGACTGCGCGATGATGCGGTGAGCATGTCTCGACGCTCGCTCCAACAGTGCCGCGCCATCCTCACCGGCGCCTCCTCGGGTATCGGTCGCGCATTGGCCGTCGAACTGGCGAGACGCGGCGCGCAGCTTGTCCTGTCCGCCCGTCGACTGGACCGGCTGGAACAGCTTGCTGCCGAACTGCGGGCAGACGGTGGATTGTGTGAAGTGGTCGCCGGCGACCTCGTCCAGTCGCAAACTCGCAACTGGCTCGTGAAACGCGCCCACGAGCAATTCGGCGGCCTCGACCTGTTGATCAACAACGCCGGCGTCGGGGCGCTCGGCCGCTTCGATGGAGCCGACCCAGCGCGTCTGCGGCAGGTCTTCGAGGTGAACTTCTTCGCCGCCGCCGAGCTCACCCGCTTGGCAATCCCTTCGCTTCAACGGGGCCACAGTCCACTGGTCGTGAACATCAGTTCGATCCTGGGACAGCACGCGTTGCCGCGGGTGAGCGAATACTGCGCGAGTAAATTCGCCCTGGAAGGGTTGAGCCAGTCCCTGCGCGCCGAGCTATCGACACTGGGCATTGACGTGCTCGTCGTGCGGCCAGGTACAACACAGAGCGAGTTTCACGACTCGATGGTCGAGCGACGCGGGGAAACTCCCTGGCCACAGCCGGTGGGCATCTCGGCCGAGGTCGCCGCACGGCGCATCGTCAAAGCTGTCGCCGCGGGCCGCGAGACGATCACGATCGACCTGCGCGGTTGGCTGTACTGCGCGGTGGCCCGCATCGCGCCCGGCCTGCTGGGACGCTACGTCAGGCGTTTCGGTTAGGCAAGATCTTCGCCGCGACGCTGTCGGCCGACCGGCGGCTCTCTGTGGCCGACGGTGACGCGGTTGTGCTATGATGTTGGACGAAACTGTCAGTGGTCGCCGGCCGCGACGGATGGCCATCGAAGCGACAACCGCCTGTTGTGTTGTCGTCAACGAGACCGTGCCCGTCGGGTCGCCGGCGCTCACCCGATTTCCCACCGGACCGTGCTTCAGCCCGGTTGAGTCCACACGCCGCCCGCCTTCAAGGAGCCCCCGATGACCGACTTCACGCGCCGCCGTTTTCTGGAAAAGTCGATGATCGCCACGACGGCCGCGTTGGCCGCCGGCCCGAGGGCCAGCTTGTTCGCCGCCGAAGAGAGCCGGCCGGCAAGCGCCAACGACAAGCTGAGCGTCGCCATCATCGGAGTCAACGGCCGCGGCCGCAGTCACATCGGCAGCGCCCTGGGCAAAGCGAATTGCGAAATCACGCACATCTGCGATCCCGACTCGAACATTGGCCAGCGCCGCGCGAGCGAGATCGCCGAAAAGCAGGGCAAGGCGCCCAAGTTCGAACAGGATATGCGGCGCATCTTTGACGATCCGTCCGTCGACATCGTGACCTGCGCCACGCCCAATCACTGGCACGCGCTCTGTTCGATCTGGGCCATGCAGGCTGGTAAGGACGTGTACGTCGAAAAGCCCGTGAGTCACAACGTCAGCGAAGGCCGCCGCATGGTCGAAGCGGCCCGCAAGCACGGCCGCATCTGCCAAACCGGCACGCAGATTCGTTCGCTCGCCGGAACCCGCGAAGCGATCGAGTTCATTCACAGCGGCGGCATCGGCGACGTCAAGGTTGCCCGCGGCACCTGCTACAAGCGCCGCAACTCAATTGGCAGCGCCCAGCCTTCCGACGTTCCGGAAGGAGTCGACTACGACTTGTGGCTTGGCCCGGCGCCGGTTTGGGAGTTCACCCGCAATCGCTTCCACTACAACTGGCACTGGAACTTCAACACCGGCAACGGCGATCTCGGCAACCAGGGCATCCATCAAATGGACGTCGCCCGCTGGGGCCTGGGATTGACCGATCTGGGTCGCGGCGTCTACGCCTACGGCGGGCGCTATGGCTACGTCGACGACGGCAATACGCCCAACACGATGGTCAGCATGCACGACTACGGCGACAAACTGCTGATCTTCGAAGTCCGCGGCCTCAAGACCGATTCGCTGCGCGGGGCGATGGTCGGCAACGTCTTCTACGGCAGCGAAGGCTATGTGGTGATGACGAGTTACGATCGCGGCGCAGCCTTCGATCTCGACGGCAACCAGACCCGCGAGTTCTCAGGCGGCGGCGATCACTTCGGCAACTTCCTCGATGCGGTCGCCCAGCGCGACCACGCCGTGCTCAACGCCGACATCGAAGAAGGTCACCTCTCCAGCGCCCTGTGCCATCTGGGCAACATCTCGTATCTGTTGGGAGATCGCGTGTCGCCGAGTGCCGCCTCGGAGGCGCTGGGCAACAACGGCGAAAGCCGCGATAGCTTCGAGCGTTTCCAGACACACCTGGCCGAAAACGAAGTCGACCTGACGGCCGACCAGATTCAGCTCGGCGCCAAGCTGGAAGTCGACGGCAAGAACGAGACCTTCCGCGCCAGCGACCAGGCAGACGCCATGCTCACCCGCGACTATCGGGCGCCCTACATCGTGCCCGACTCGGGTCAGGTCTAGTGGAGCGTCAGCCCGATTCATTCGGGCGACGCGAAACGTTCGCCAAAGA
>CALKYM010000301.1 GCA_938003525.1 uncultured Planctomycetales bacterium
AGCATGACCCGGACGTGCGTGGGGCGCGGCTGTTCGTGCGGTTTGTCGAGCGTCTGGCCAGGCTCATTGGCTGGTGAGGAAATGACGGAATCGGGGCGATCGCTGATGGAAGTGTCCTGCCGCAATTGCGAATTTGTCGAGACGTGCGATGCGGCCGGGATGGGCATCTGGTTGCGGCGGGCGAAGATGCTGCGTCCGACGAGTCAGTTGAGCGAAGACGAGATGCGGGAGCTGCTGCCTGTGGCGGTGGCCAAAGTCGTTTGCCCGGAATGCGGTGCCGAAACATTGTCGATCGGCGAGCCTGCTGAGTCGGCGGGCGACTGGCAGGATGCGCCGACCTGCGAACAGTGCGGTGTGGTCATCCCAGCGGAGCGGGTCGCGGCGTTGGGCGGAACGAAGCTCTGCGTGAGCTGTCAGCAGGACGACGAAGCGGGTGCGGCGGGTGAAGCGGAGTATTGTCCGCGTTGCGGCGCTGTGATGCGGACACAGCTCGCTGGCGGCGCGGGAATCGCGCGCTACGTGACCAAGTGCGGCGATTGCGGCTATGTGCCCAAATGAACGGCAGCGCGTACGACGATTCAAATCGATCAGGAAACAACGACGCGTATGAAACTGGTCATCTATCCGGCGGTCGAGACGGAGCGGCTGGAACGCATCGCGGCTGTCGCCGCGCAGACAAAGATCGTGAACGCCGAGACTGAAGATGAAGCTCGGGCCAGTATTTCAGACGCCGATGCCTTATTCGGTCGCGTGACGGCGCTGATGCTCGCGGCTGCCCCCAAGCTGCGTTGGGTGCAGGCGCCGACGGTGAGCCTGGAGCATTACGTGTTCCCAGAGTTGGTGGAACATCCCCTCACGCTGACCAACATGCGCGGCATTTTCTCCGACGTGATTGCCGATCAGGTCTTCGGCTACATCATCTGCTTCGCCCGCAACTTGCACATCTACGTGCGGCAGCAGACCCGGGGGAAGTGGGAACCGGTCGGCGGGGAAGGCCAGCGCTCGACGTTTCTTGCCGGGCCCGGCACGGTGAGTGCCATTGATCGCGCGCATGGCCATCTCTGCGATGCGACGCTGGGCGTGGTGGGGTTTGGCGGCATCGGTCGCGAGATCGCGCGGCGCGGCCGGGCGTTTTCGATGCGCGCGCTGGCCGTCGATGTCGACCCGGGCGAGACGACCGCAGACGTCGAATGGCTTCGCGGGATGAACGCGCTCGAAACTCTATTGAGCGCGAGCGACTACGTCGTGGTGACCGTACCACACACGCCGGAGACGGCCGGCTTCTTCAATCGCCAGCAGTTCCGCAAGATGCGGCGCGACGGCTACTTCATCAACATCGGACGGGGCGCGACGGTCGTTCTTGACGATCTGACGGCGGCGCTCGCAGCCGGCGAGATTGCCGGAGCGGCCCTCGACGTGTACGAGACCGAGCCGTTACCGGCCGAACATCCGCTGTGGCAGATGGAGAACGTGATTCTCACGCCGCACGTTGCCGGGTACGGACGCCGCATCGCCGGGCGACACCTGAACGTGTTCCTCGACAACCTGGCACGGTTTCTGGGCGGCGAGCCCTTGCAAAACGTCGTCGACAAGGCCTGCTGGTTTTAGGTGGAGCCGTTCGGATGTGTCGCTGCTACGCGACACCGTAGTGAATTCGCTGCCAAACGATTGCGTCGTCGGCGCTCGATCGATACGTTGATTGCGGCAGCCGAACTCAGCCTGTCTCGCAACCCCGACTCTCATCGCGTGCATCGTTTCGGCTGCCGTCAGGAACAGGCCCGCGGCATCTGGTCGCCGCGGCGCACATCTCGACCTGCGGGGAGGTACACCATGCGCCGATTTCAAGAGGCGACCGTGTCGACATGCCGAGCAGCGCGCGAAAAGCAACCGTGGATCGCGCCAGCGCTTTGCTTGACCGCGTTTCTATTCGTCGCCGCAGCTCCGTCGTCGACATGGGCTCAGGCATCGCTGGGCTTCGCGACATCGCGGCCGTTTGTGACGGGCATCGTCCCCGTCGTCGGCCCCGGCAATGCGGTGGGCGGCGTGATGATCGACGCCGAGGGCGTCGTGAGCGTCGCGGGCGAAGAAACGCTCGGACGCCTCAAGGCGGCGCGCGAGGCAGCCACCCGGGAACGCGCCAACGACGCCTTCGTGAAGAGCCGTTCGCGCAAGATCTCCCTGGCGCGTTTGGAGGCCCTGCTGCAAAGACTGGCTCGGGCGGGTGAGGCGTTGCCCGAGGAGGTCGAGCAACTCGCGGGCCTGTCACACGTGCGGCATGTGTTCGTGTATCCCGAGCACAACGACATTGTGTTGGCCGGACCTGCTGAAGGCTGGACGATCGATGAGGCCGGCATGATGGTGGGCAGCGAGTCGGGCTGGCCGACCCTGCAATTGTGCGATCTCGTCGTTGCGTTGCGGTCTGCTGAAGCGGCGCTGACGGGCGAGTT
>CALKYM010000302.1 GCA_938003525.1 uncultured Planctomycetales bacterium
CAAGTCAGCCGATTCAGCCTGTGGACAGCGTCAAGAGTCCCAACAATGCCAGCGAGAGCGTCCAGAGCCAGTCGACGCGGGACACCGCTCCGAGGACGTTGAAGCAGCCAGCCGATGCCCACGGTGATCGCCAACAGCGGCACCGCCAGTTGTCGAAAGCGCGTCATCGGAGAGTCCTTCGTTCGCATTTGCTACACAAGAAGCGACGAAACCGCCGCCGTATAACGGTTGGCCGCCGCAATTGATTTCGTCAACTGCGAGTGCTCCCTGGCGAAGGCCTTCCGGCCCCATTTGGGCTGGGCGTCAACAAATTCAGCCCGGAACCAGATACGGCAGCGCGGCGGTCGCGAATCCCAGCGTGAGCAAGAAACCGCAGAGGTCGGTGATCGTCGTCAGAATGGGCCCTGACGCCAGCGCGGGATCGACGCGCAGGATGCGCAATAGCATGGGAATCAGGCCGCCGAGCGTGGCGCTGAGCAGCGTGTTGCAGGCCAGTGCGCCGCCGACAACCAGCCCCAACCAGATGTCCTGCTGCCAGAGATAGGCGACGCCGCCCAGCAGCAGACCCAGCACGCAGCCGTTGACCAAACCGACCAGGGCATCTTTGAGCATCGCTCGGCCGGCTTCCCGCGGAGTGATCAAGCCAAGTGTCAATTCGCGGAGGCTGACCGCCACCGACTGATTCCCGGCGCAGCCGCTCATGTCCGAGATGATGGGCAAAAAGACCGCCAAGGCGATGACCGCCGCGATCGTGTCTTGATAGAGCGCGATGACACTGGCCGCGATCACATTGAGCAGGATGTTGGCCGAAAGCCATGACAGGCGACGCAGGCTGCGCACGTAGAACGGCATCGTGCGAAACTCATCGCCGCCGATGATGCCTGCGAACCGCAAGAACGCGCTCTCGGCCCGCTCTGAATCGCGCTCTTCGACGTCCGCCCGCCGCACAACTCCCAAGAGCTGCCCGGCCTCGTCGACCACTGGAAGTCCAAACAGCGTGTAACGGTCGAACGTGTGCCGCATGGTGTCCAGCGTGTCGGTCGCCTGCAGTCGATGCGGATCGGCGATCATCACGTCCTGAATGCGCCGATCCGGCGGCGACATCACTAGGTCGCGCAGCGGCAACACGCCCACCAGCCGGTTCTCCACGTCGACGACATACAGATACTGCACGTCGAAATCTGCATATCGCTCGACGTTGGCGCGCAGGTTCTCCACCACGTCTGGCACCGGAGTGGCGGCGGCGAAGCGGATGATCTCCGTGATCATCAGGCCGCCTGCGGTGTCCGCAGGGTAAGCGCACAGCGCCCGGATGCTGTCGGCTTCCTGTTCGTCGAGCTGATCGAGAATCTCGGCCGCGTTGTCCGGGTCGAGTCGACCGACGAGATCGGCCTGGGCATCGCTGGGCAGTTCGGTGACGATTGCCGCCGCTGTGGGAGCCGCGGCTTGATCGATGATGTCGACCGCGTGCGATTGCGGCAGCGACTCCAACAACTCGGCCGAGTCTTCCGGATCGAGCAGCTCGATCAAGCGGCCGCGGCGCCGCTCGTTCAACCGGTCGACCACCCGGGCAGTCGCTCCGGTGGGTAATTGCTCGAGCACCGACTTCGTCGCTGCCGCATCGCCTGCGTCCAAAGCGGCTTCCAAGTCGGCAATCGGCGCGTCGGGCGATCGTGAGGCGTCCATCGTGCTGCTCCCAGCGGCGAGGTGAGATAGGCAGGCGCACATCGGACACGTGGCCCTGCTGCACACCGATTCTCGCGACTAGAAACCAGACGTCTAGTGCAATCGCCCGCGGGATCCGTAGGCCAACCGGCCGCGCGCCTTTGCACGCAAGAGGATTCGCGCGAACACACGCGGAACGCGATCGCAGCCGAAGAGAAAAGAAACGCGCCCACCTGCGGTGCGGCGGCAAGCGCTGGACGCAACCTAGACGGTCAGCACACAACCGGTGGCCACGGCACAGAAGTGGCAAACCGTGCCGGCCAGCACAAACAGGTGCCAGATCGAGTGGTAGTATAGCCGGTCGGCCTGCTTATAGAACCAGACACCTGCTGTGTAGGCGACACCACCGGCCAGCAGCCAGACGATTGCCAACGGGGCGAGGTTTGTGAACAGCGGCTTGGCGGCGCCGATGATGACCCACCCCATCGCCACGTAGGGCCAGGCCGTCATACTATCCAGGCGCTGCGGATTGGCCAGCTTCAACAAGATGCCGCCGGCGGCCATTGTCCAGATCAAGACCAACAACCCCGTGCCCAGAGGGCCGCGCAGCGCGGTCAGCAGGAAGGGCGTGTAGGTGCCGGCGATGAACAGGTAGATGCAAGCATGGTCGGCGAACTGCAAACACCGCTTGAGCCGCGGAGCTGTGGCGGCGTGATAGAGCGTCGAGGCAGCATAGAGCGCGATCGCCGCCAGGCCATATACCAGACACCCGACAAGTTGGCCGGTCGATCCGGACGCGTGTGTACAAAATACCAGCACACCGCCGCCGACTACGCTCAGCGCGAGTCCCAGTCCGTGCGTCAATGTGTTGACCACCTCTTCTGCCGCTTCGGTCTGCAAGGCACTGCCGACCGCGCGGGCCTGCGACGCGACTCGCTGACGAACGTCCTCTGCGAGTTGCTCGACGCCCTTCGGTTGTGCCGCACGCTGGTTCCCAGGTGCCCAGCTGGGCTGCGGGGCACGAGCGCTCTCCAGGAGCGAAGCCGGGGGAAGCCCGAACAGGCCGCTTTGTTGCGGTAGCACCAGCGATGAATCGAGAATGTTGATGCGTGCCACAGCGGGGTCCTCAGGGGCGTCCTGTGTTGGTGTACCTGTTGTTTTCTAGCGCTGGTTCTCATTTTGGCCAGCCAGCGTGTTGACGCTGTCTAGCACCCTCCGTAGCGCGAAACGGGCAGGGTTTGCTACGCCGCGGCAGGGACTCAGGCGGTCTCGCCAGTCCATCAGGGGGCAGAAGCGCGGCAAAATAAGCCACTGCGAGCGAACGACTTCCGCCCGGACGCCGATCTCAAAAGGTGCGAAAAAACCGGCCGCGAGCCGCTCGTTGCTGCTGTTGGGGCGCTCTGATACGCTCACTGACACGCGGCAACCTGCACAGCTACAGGTTACGCGACGATGCGAGCGCGAAGCCGCAATCAACAACGACGTGAAATCATCTGCAAGGAGTAACCGATGACGAGACTGAGCCGATCATTGGCGGCAGTGGTAATCGCCGCCGCCGGGAGCGTCTGCCTGGCCGACGAAGAAGTGCCGCCGGCCCTCGATTTCACCGTCGAGACGATCGATGGTGACGAAGTCGAGCTCAACAAGTATCTCGGCAAAGTCGTGCTGGTAGTAAATGTAGCGAGCAAGTGCGGCCTGACGCCGCAATATGAGCAACTGCAGGCACTGCACGAGCAATACTCCGACGAGGGCCTGGCGATTCTCGGCTTTCCGGCCAACGAATTCGGCAAGCAGGAACCGGGCACGAACCTGGAGATCAAGGAGTTCTGCACGTCGAAGTACGACGTGAGCTTCGACATGTT
>CALKYM010000303.1 GCA_938003525.1 uncultured Planctomycetales bacterium
CTTGGTGTTGTTTGCGCCAAAGCACTTACGTCTTTGGCGATCGTTGCGCGTCGCCCGAATGAATCGGGCAGACGCTCCACTAGGATGCCCGGCCGCCTTGCGAGCGGGTTCGATGATCGGTCGCCAAGATCCCGGGAAGCGGTGGAGGGATGTGTGCAGCTTACGGTGCGGCGACCGTGAATTGAATCGTCGACTGCCCGACTTTTCGCCCGATCGTGTCTTCGATCGTCAACTGCAGCGAGTACTCGCCGTCGTAGATTTGAGCCGGCAGATAGAGGAAATAGCGGATGAAGAAGTCGCGTCGCTGGTTCTGACAGTGTTCTTCGGTCAGGTCGAACTCATGTTCTTCGACCAAACGGTGGGCCGCGTCATAGATGCGGTAGCTGCTCCGCAGGGCCGTGTGATAGCCCTCGGGCGTGGCTTCGCTCTTGAAGTTGTCGACTTCTGCGTAGAGCAACAATTGCTGCCCGGGCTGGAAGTGGTACTTCGAGAACTTCTTGTAGACGCCAAAGCTGACCACCTCGGTACAGAAGGCCAGATTGCGAACTTCGAGCGGACTCAGGTCTTCCAGCCGCGCGGTGGCCTGATCGAGAATACTGGCGGCCGCGGCGGCGCGCTGCGAACCGTCGGCTTGACGCTCTTCATCGAGGTAGGTGGCCAGCGCGTAGAGCTGTTGGCTCCAGTATTCCTGTTCGGTGGCAGCCAGTCCCGGCATCGGTCGCATCGCTTCGTCGCGCCGCCCGGCGAGCAAGTAGAGCATCCGCAAGCGAACGTGTTCTTCCGTGCTGGAGCCATCGCCGACGCGCAGTTGCTCTTCGAGCGCTGCGATCGTCTGTTGCAGACCCGACTCCCAGCCACCGGCCAACGCGGCCGTCTGCCCCAACGCGGCCGGCGCCAGACTCGCCTGCGGATTCTGAATCGCGGCCCAGGTGTTTTGGGCGCTGGCCGCCGCGCGATTGTCGGTGTGGGATGCCAGGTCGACTCCGACCGGCTGCGCTTGCTGGTACGGAGCGGCCTGAGTTGGCGCTGGTTGCGCGAGCGGCTGCGCCGCCTGATCGACCATGCCGCCCGCGGGTGTGACGGGCAGACGAGCGGGTTCGGTGGGCCAAGGGTGCAGCTCCTGCTCACCCGAGTCGGCCAGCAGCCGGGGCTGGGGCACTTCGGTATTGGGCTGGCGGGTCGGTGTGGCGGCCAGTTGCACATCGTCGACGGGCGTTCGCGGGCGCGGCGTCCAATTGCCCGGCGAGCCGTAGCGCGGGCCGACCGACTCATCGGCGGCCAACTCGGCGGCCGGTTCAGAGACGCGTTCTTCCTGTTGCTCGCGATAGGCGAGCGTCGTGCGGAGCGTCTGCACCATCATCGGCCAGTAGGCCGGGTCGGCCTGCTTTAGATCCTCGCGGAACTGGGCGCGCTGCTCGGGCGAGAGATCCAGCGTGTCGAGCTCTTCGAGGATTTGCACGAGCTGTACCGCGTCGACCGACGCTGCACCGCCGGGCGCGGCGGGTTGTCCCGCGCCGCCGGCTATCGCACTGCCTGCCCGCGGGGTAGGCGGGGCGGCTTGCAACTCCGGATCGAGGTCTGCAATCGGTGTGACAGAAGGGCCTGCGGCATCAGGACGCTGCGCACCGAACGACCACGGTGCGGACGCCGGCCCAAAACGGCATCCGCTGCCGCACAGCAGCAGTGCAGCCCAGAAAAGCATCGATTGCCCAGTGCGTTGCATACGCACCTCGGAAGGGGCGAGTTGGTGTCGAGCGAACATGAGATTGAGATCGGCGTACGGGTCGAGAACCGGCCCACACGGTCGACGTGAAGTAGGCGGCGGAGAATAGCGCAAAGCCTCGCACAGGACAAGGCGGAATGCGGCGGCACAAAGAGCGCCAGCGTCTATGTTGCTGGCACCCGGGACCAGTGCTCCGTCGACACGTAATTTTCGGGTGAGAGTTGTCCGGCGGAGCACTACCATGTTGTCTGCGGCAAAGCACTTGCGTCTTTGGCGAACGTTTCGCGTCGGTGCGAATGAATCGGGCTGACGCTCCACTAGCGGCTAGCAGCGACTGGCTGCTGGCGGGGTCGGGCGAGTTGCACGATGAGCCGTTCGAGAACGAGTCGGGGTGGCAGGGTGCTGGCACCTTTGAGCGCAAGATCGGCTTCCAGCAGATCGCGATTCAGCCGCGCCGCGCGATGGCGTCCGAGTTGTCGCAGTTGCGATTCGGCCTTGGCCAGGGCGAACGATCTCACTCCCGCCCGTTCGAGTGCCGCGCGGAGCGTCATGCGGCGCCCGCCAGCCTCTGCGGTTTCGATGCATCGCGTGGCCGTCGCGAAGCGGCGCAGCGGGCTGGCCATTTGATTCAACAGCGCGATGGGGTTCTGCCCGGCCGCGATCAGACGTTCGAGTTCGTCGAGCGCTGCCCGCGCATTGCCGGCCGCCATAGAGTCGATCATCTCCCAGACGGTCTTCGTTTTCCAACCGCCGACGATCTCGTCGACGAGTTCCAGCGTGACGGGTTGATCCGCGCCGGCGTAGGCGGCCAGCTTAGCTGTCTCTTGATCCAACAGGCCAGGTTCCGGGCCGACCAGTTCGATCATCTGGCTGGCCGCGTCGCGGGGGAGCTTGGTGTGATGCCGCTTCTTGGCCCAACTCACCAGCCAAGAGATCAGCTTGGCCGCCGTTGGTGGACGGCAGTCGATCACCAGCCCGCTCTTGTCGAGCGCCTTGTGCAGGCGCGTGTTCGACTTCCACTCGGGCGCTTCGAGCACGAGGACGCCGGTTGTTTTGGGACGGCCGGAGTAGTCTTCCAATTCCGCCCGGTGCCGGGAGACGAAGTCGTCTGCCAGCTCAACCAACACCAGCCGCCGCGATGGCCCGAACATGACGACCGTGCTCAGGTCGTCGATCACGTCGCGCAGCCGCACATCGCGGCCGGCAAATGTCGACTGCGAGAACTCACCGTCGTCGTCTCCCAGAACGGAGGACCGTACACCCCGAATCGCTTCGCGCCGCAAGAAGGCCTCTTTGCCGGCGACGACAACGAAGGCGGGGATGTCGGCCTTCTCGGGGTGGGCGAGATAATCGATGGCGGTGACTTGTGGCACGTCGAGACTCCCACAGCCCGCTGCGACAGCGGGTTCGCTGCCATAACAGGGACCAAGCCGTGATTGGAATCACGCCAATATATTGCATCTGCAGATTCCGCGCACGCGCGAAGAGAGTCACGAGCAGCGACGATGCGAGAAGGCCGCGCGAATCGCTCCGCGGGATCCCCTAGGGGACGATCGGGCGGACGTCGATGACGCGCGCGGCGGGGCGCTGGCGGTAGATCGAGATTGGTCGGCCGTGATCGACGCGCGCCACGTTGCCAGCTTCATCGCGCGCTTCGAGGCGGACGAAAATCACGTCGGGGACGCGATTGTCGAGCCGCCACACATAGGCGCCGGTATTCGGCAGCCCCGAGGCAATGGTCGACCAGGGCCCGTCGGGCTGCGAACTGAAGCTGAGGCTGATGGGCCGTTCGGCCAGCATGGTGTCGCTGACATCCCAAGAGATCGACAGTTCACCAGCGCGTTCGGCGGCTCCTTGCTCGACGGCCGTCAGCCGCGCGGTGGGTTCGGTGAGATCGACTCCGACCCACACGTCGGGAAGATCGCCGGCTCGCGGCGGCAAACCGCCCAGGCCGCTGGCGCTGTGCACGACCAGGCGAAAGCCATAGAGCCCCTCACCTTCGACCGTCACTTGCAACGGGTTGCGAAAGTCGGCCGGCGCGCCGAAGTTCAGCCAGTTGCGGCCGCCGTCGCGTGTGCCCCACAGCTCGATGTGGCTCACGCCCGAGGGGCCAACCGCTTCAACATCGTAGGCCAACTCGAACTGTCGCGAGCGCACCATGCGAGGTTGAACACCGCGCGGTAGCGACGCGAACGCTGCTTTTGTACCGCTTGATTCCGGCAGCGTCTCGGCGCCGGGCGTCGCGTTGTTGGCAGTCACGCTACTTGACTGATCGATGGGTGCGTTGGCGAGTGCCGCAGGAGTGTTGGTCGCCGATGTCGAATATTGCGGTGTGGGGCCAGTCGATGAAGCGCTCGGAGTTGGCTCGGGCAACTCCTCGACGGCAATGTCACCGCGCGGACCTGGTGCGCCGCTCATCGTCAGATCGAATGTGCCACCGCCCGGCTGCGGTGTCGAGGGCGCCGAGTCGAGCGGGGCATTGTTGCCCGGTTGCGAAGGTGCCACGTCTACTGGAGCAGCAGAGCTTGGCGTTTGCGCGACTTCCGCCGGCCAGGCTTGGGCGGAAGGCGGCGGCGCGGCGACGTCTTCTGGCTCGGCCGTCGCAGTCGTGGTCGGCGCTGCGGCGGCGATTGTTTCCGCTTGTTCGGGCTTGCTGTCGAGGATTTCTTGCTCGATGACGGTGGCGTTGCCGGCCCGGTCGACGATTTCGGCACGGACGAACAATGTCTCGGCATCGATCTCCGGGAGCCAATTCGTCTCGCCGGTCAGCGGCGCCTCGTCGTCTGTGGCGGCTTGCGGCGGCACGTCGATCGGACGCCAGTTCTCATCGGCGCTGCCGGTGTTGTAGGACAGACGAATGCCATCGGGCTTGGGCAAACCTTCGACAATTTGCCAACGCGCCCGGACGCGACCGTCTGGCTCGCGCCACGCTGTGAGGATGGTCTTCGGCGCTACGGTATCGACGACGACCCTCAACTCCGGTCGGTAGGGACCCGTGGGATGGACGACTCCGGTTTCGTCCAAGGTTCGCACGGCGAACCAGTAAGTCCCATCCCGCGGAGCGCGAAAACTGAAGCTGCCCCGGGCAGGATCGACGCGCGCCTGCAATCGCCAGGTGCGTCCCTCGTCTTCGGAGACGTGGAGTTGCACTTCGGTGGGTCGTGGGTACGTGGTCGCGGGTGCCTCGAAGGGAATCGAGAACACGACCATCCGCGTGACTTGCGTGGTGACGTCCTGAGGCGACAGGGGCGCAACGTCCGGTGGCTGCGCGGCTGCCACGTGCGCGAACAGGGCGCCAAGCGCGAGGACCGTTCGATCGAACCGCATCGTGAACACCTCTTCGCAGCCGAACTGCTTCGCGGGAACCACTCCCGGACGCTGCGCGCACAAATAGAGCCGCGTAGCGCTGGTATCGGCCGTGACGATCGTGCGACTTGAAGCGGAAGTAGCGCGCCGCATGGCAACCGCTAGCGAGACTGACAGCACGCCACAGCTACCATCGAGGGGCAGAACGCACGGGCGACTGTTAGTCCGCGAGCTCGTCGCGCGTGGTGCGAACGATGTCGATGAATTGTCCGGCCAGCGAACGAATGCGGTCGAAGTCGCGGTTGGCCACCGCACTCGACTCGACCAGAGATCCACCGACACCCAGTGCGCAGGCACCCGCGCGGAGGAAGTCGGCCGCCGTGGCGAGATTCACGCCGCCGGTGGGCATCAGGCGAACCTGCGGCAGCGGGCCGCGCAGTGCCTTCAGATAGCTAGGACCCGTCAGATCGCTGGGAAAGACTTTGACGATGTCCGCGCCGGCCTGCCACGCGGTGAGAACTTCGGTGGGCGTCAGCGCGCCGGGAAACACCAGCTTGCCGTAGCGGCGGGCCGTTTCGATGAGTCCACGATCGACAACCGGCGAGACGACAAACTCTGCCCCGGAGAGCATGGCCATGCGTCCCGTTTCGGCGTCGAGCACGGTGCCGGCGCCGAGCAGGACTCGATCGCCCAGGCGTGCGGCGACCGACTCCAGCACCTGGTGGGCTTTGGGAACCGTGAACGTGATCTCGATGACGTCCACACCCCCGGCCAAGAGCGCCTCGGCCACGTCCACCAATGGCTCGGGCTCGGGCGCCCGCACGACAGCCACGATGCCTGTGTCGATCACGCGCGCCAGGTCGTCGCGTTGTGCCATGTCGCCAGTATCCTCGCCGTTTTGAGTGGCCCGCGGTCGATCATAGCGCTTGCATCCTGGTCACGCTAGCATGCACTTCGTTAGGTGGTGCGAGGCGAAAAAGTGCGGCCGCAATTGAGAACCATCTCGGCGCGATTCGCGTATCAAGTCCGTGCGATGCCCAGTGGGCATGCCTTCGTTGCCAGGGGCGCGATCTTTGTCCCTTCAGGACCCTGTCTTTTCAGATCGCCGGGGCAGCGGAGTATCTGCCAGTCATGCCAATCTCGGCAGGGCCAATCTTGGCAGGGAAGAGTCGTGGGCAAGTCCCGGCCGTGATCCCGACATTCCAGGCGAGCCGGCGCTCGCGCGAAGATTTGCCCCAACGACCGCATTTAACTGCTGATCGGGCGACCGTTGGCGAGGCCGGCGACCCCGTTTTCTGGACGCTCCATCGAGCGGCCTGCATAATAGGAGAGGCGGATCAGTGAGAGAATCTGGGGCGGGGATAGCGGCCAGAGAGCGGTCAGGTACTCATGTGGGAGTTCCTCGGGGAGCCACAGGCCCAGCTCGTCCTCTCGTTGGCGGCGCTGACGGCTCTGGTGGCGGTAGGCCTTTACGCTATTAACGCCTTCCGCGGTAGCACCGACGAAGCCGGGCCCAGCGCCAGCGATTTGATGTCGAATTTCAGCGATTTGCACTCCCAGGGTGAGCTATCCGACGAGGAATTCCGAACTATAAAGAGCATGTTGGCAGAACGCATGCAAAAGGAGTTAAAGGATACCGGCAGTAAAGGTTAGGACGTCGCGCGCGGCGCCAGCTAGTGCCGCCATCGACTCTTGGGCTCAAAGCGAAGGACGCTTCGCGCCCGCACACCACGCGCTGCAACTGCCACGGCGAGAGAAATCCACACGGCTCGAGAACGTGTGTGGACAAGGATGGCCCAGTCGACTCAGGCACCCTGGTGTCGAGTCGCTCGAGCGACACCAAGGTATTGAAGCTTTAGGCCGTCCTCGTCTGGGGTGTTCGCCAGGCGGCGCGGGGTGAAAGGAGTGAGCATGCCCTCGGGTCGGGACATGAATCTTGGTCGTCGCAGTGGCGGCACGACCAAGAAGAATGCGTTCTGTTCGTTTTGTCGCAAGAGCTATCGCGACGTCGGTCCGTTAGTCGAAGGGCCGGGCGAAGTCTATATCTGCGGCGAGTGCATCGAGCTCTGCCAGTCGATTCTCGATCAGGAACGCCGCCGCCGCGGCACCGGCAAGCAGCTTTTCAACAAGCTCCCTTCGCCGCGCGAGATCGTCAATCGTCTCGACGAGTACGTCATCGGGCAGCGCCGCAGCAAGAAAGTGCTGGCTGTCGCGGTTCACACGCACTATCGCCGGTTGATGCTGGGGCTCGAAGCGGGCGACGTCGAAGTCGACAAGTCGAACATCCTGCTGCTCGGCCCGACCGGTTGCGGCAAGACGCTCTTGGCGCGGACATTGGCCCGCATACTGGACGTGCCGTTCGCCATCGGCGACGCGACCACGTTGACCGAAGCCGGCTACGTGGGCGAAGACGTTGAGAACCTGCTGCTCAAGCTGCTGCACGCGGCCGACTTCGATATCGAAGCCGCTCAGCGGGGCGTGCTCTACATCGACGAGATCGACAAGATCGGCAAGACGAGCCACAACGTGTCGATCACCCGAGACGTCTCGGGCGAAGGCGTGCAACAGGCGCTGTTGAAGATGCTCGAAGGCACCGTGGCCAACGTCCCGCCGCAAGGTGGCCGCAAGCATCCCGAGCAACAGTACATTCAGATGGATACCACGAACATTCTCTTCATCTGCGGAGGGACGTTCGTTGGTATCGAGGACATCGTCGCCCGCCGGCTCGGCAAGCGATCGATCGGCTTCAGCAATCCGCGGCACGCCGACGACGATCAAGATCGCGAACTGGGCTACCTGCTCTCGCAAGTCACCAGCGACGACGTGCTGGAGTTTGGCTTGATTCCAGAGCTTGTCGGCCGGTTGCCGATCGTCTCTTCGCTCGAACCGCTCGACACCGAAGCGCTGGTGCGGGTGTTGCAGGAGCCCCGCAACGCGCTAGTTCGGCAGTATCAGAAGCTGTTCGAAATGGAAGGCGCCGAACTCGAATTCACCGACGAAGCGCTGGTGGCCATGGCCGACCGCGCCCGGGAGAAAGACACCGGCGCGCGGGGACTTCGCTCGATCGTTGAAGAGATCATGCTCGATCTGATGTACGACCTGCCCGAAGAAGGCAGTGGCAAGCGGTACACGATCACGCCCGACGTCGTGTCGGGAGCCGAAAAACTGATCCCGCTGCCGACGGCCAAGAACAAGAGCGCGTGACGTTCAACCCCGCCTCGGCCCAGCGCCCCGGCGGAACTCCAGTCCGCGACCCAGGCGAGCCCGCACGGCTGACCCCAGCCGCGCGGGCTCGTTTTATTTGACGCGAGACGTTCTTGGGCGTCGCGTGCGATGCGATGCGCGATAGGGTGTCCATCGAGTGGCGGCGCTTGCCACGTTTCGGTCCGGCCTGGGTAGTTCGAAGGGTCGGAGTCCAGAGGCTTTCGGACACCCGCTCAATTTTTTTCGACGCTCCCATTGACGTTCTAGGGGAGAAGCGTTAAGCTCCCATAGAACGACTATGGAAGACCGGGAGGCCGATGCGATGGCGACGAGCAGAGGGAACAAGAAAACCGAGCTGCTGCAGGGCACGCTCGACATGTTGATTCTCAAGACGCTGACGGCTGGCAAGCTGCACGGGTATGCGATTGCCCGGCAGATTCAGCAGGCGAGCCAGGACGTGCTGGTCGTCGAAGAAGGGTCGCTCTATCCCGCGCTGCATCGGATGGAGCGACGCGGTTGGATTCAGCACGAGTGGGGGCTCTCGGAATCGAACCGCCGGGCGAAGTATTACCGGCTGACGGCCGCAGGTCGCAAGCACCTGGCTGTGGAAAAGAAGCGGTGGAGCCGTTTCGTCGAGGCAATCGCCATTGTGATGAACCCGCCGCTGCCCGAGGCCTGAACCATGGATATTCAACACGTCGTGCAACAGTGTTTGCCGTGGCGTTCCTCGCAGACCGTCGCCGAAATCGACGCGGAGATTCGCGAGGAGCTGGAGTTCCATCTGAACATGCGCGCGGAGGACAACCTCCGGGCGGGAATGTCGCCTGAGGAAGCGAACAAGGACGCCCAATTCCGTTTTGGTGACTTCGAGGCGAATCGCCGGGCGTGTCGAAAGATCACCTTGGGGCCCAGACTCATGCTCCGCCGACTGCAGGCCGGGCTTTTTCTGCTGCTGATTGGTGCCGTGATCTACCAGAGTGTGCTGCTGTTCAACCTCCAAGCCGCCAGCCGGCAGCAAATCGAGTCTCTCACCCAGCAGGTCGAACAGCTCCAAACCGCGCGGCAGCCTGCTCGGGACGAGGCTGCCCTTATCCCTTATGTGCATTGGACGCGCGAAATGCCGCGGGGCAGCGTCACCGCCCACGACGGCGCCAACGCTGACGTGCTCGCAGACTGGAGCACGATAGACGGTTCCCTCGATCAGCCATGGAGCGATTGGGGATCGCTCGACGACGAGTCAGAGACGTACTGAGCTTGGCGACTAGACCGAGCAACAGACACAGTCTTTTTTCGATGAGGAGGCGCTAAAATGCCGAGCATCAGCCGAACGTTGTGGGTCTTGTCGCTCTTGGTGCTGGCCCAACCTGCCGCCGCAGCGACGACTTTGCTCAAGCACGACGACGGATCGCAAGAAGACAAACGGAGCATGACGGGCTCCGGGCACGCTGTGCAGTTTGAGTGCCCGGACGACGAAAAGTGGTACGTCACGGCCGTGTCAATCCATGGCTCCCGGTACGGGACCCCCAAGCCCCCCAACGAGGACTTCCAGGTCGTCATCGCCAACGACGACTTAACGCTGCGACAGGAAAGCAAGAAGCCGTACGCGCTGTTCAAACGGGGCAGGGAGGATTGGGTGCGGTTCGACATCGAGCCGGTTGAGGTGCAAGGCGCTTTTCACGTGGCCGTGTTCTTCAATCCCACGCGCACGAAAGGCATCTACGTGGGCATCGACACGGATTCATCGCCCACGCATTCGGCCATCCTGCTCGCTTCGAACCCTGGCCAAAAGCGCAGCGATCTCGAGGGAGATTGGATGATCCGTGCCTACGTGACCAAAGAGGTCGACGGAGAGGCCCGAGCGCTATTGGACGCCGCCTCCCGGGCTGAGCAACTGGAGCAAGACGAAGCCGCACGCGACGCCGCAATCCTGGGCGACGCGCGCAGCCTGACTCTCAAGCAGGACGCTGGCTCGGTGGACGATCACATGAACATCCAGGGCGCCCTCTACACGGTGGCGTTCGAGACGCCGCAAAACATCGAGGCCTACGTCTGGCAAGTGCAGGTCTTTGCCTCTCAGTTTGGCGGGCAACACGACAGCGAAGCGGTGAGCGGCGATGTCTATATCCTGGACGAGAATCGCCAGATCGTCACACGCAGCACGTTTCCATACAGCCTCGCTACGCAGCAACAGCAATGGATATCGATCCCGACGCTGCCGACCAAGGTCCAAGGCAAGTTCTACGTGAGCATCGACACCCACGGCACACAGGTCAAAGGGCTCTACATGGGTTACCAGGAAGGCAACCAGGAAAACGTGGCGTCGGCTGACGAACTGGAAGGCAGCCACATCCGGACCGCAGATTGGTCGAAAAAATTCGAAACCATGCAATGGATGATTCGAGCCAGAATCGCCGACCGGCCGGTGGTGTATTGACGGGCGTCCTTGCCGTTGGTGCCGGCGTGCTACACCTCGTACCAGATTTCGATTTCGTAGCCGTCTGGGTCGGTGGCGAAGAGGTAGGGTTCGCCGGGGCAGAACTGGCCGCGATCGCGGATCGTTCCGCCAGCGGCTTCGACGTCCTTCGCAGCTTGTTCAATGTGCGCTGGATCGGTGAGACGAAAGCCGAAATGGCGGATGCCGCCGCCGGGGCCAGCTTCGTCGGGCGCGCGTTCGAGGACGATGGCGTCGTGACAACCGGGCGTTTGGAGCTGCACCATCTCGTCGTTCTGGAAGACGACCGCCGCATCGAGGACTTGTTGATAGAAGCGCGTGGCGCGATTCAGGTCACGCACCGCGATGGCGACGTGCGTGAGGCCGTAGGTTCTAACCATCGTTCAACTCGCTGGGTAGTTTGGGGTGAGAGCAGTGTCCGCGTTCAATCGATTCGCCTCGGATACCGCGGCGGTCTCGTTGAGCAGCGGGCTTCACGAGACAGGCGCTGCTGGGCAAGCCGGTCGTGGCAATCTGTGAAGGACGTGAAGCGGTTTCTCAATATTGGCGTGGCCAGGCAGTGAGCTGTCACGGTCCTTGACTGGCAAGGCTGCGCAGCACTTCGGCGCCGCGGCGAATCGTGTCGTCGGCGACGGCGTAGGAGATGCGGAAGTGCGTGTCGCGGCCGCTGAAGATGCCGCCGGGGATCACGAGTAACTGTTGCTGGATGGCTCGCTCGACGAACTCGGTGCCGGTGCCCCAGGGTGCTTTGGGGAAGGCATAGAACGCGCCTTCGGGCTTTTCCATTTCCAGGACTCCGTCCAGCTCGTCGATGAGCAGATCGCGCTTGCGGCGATAGTCGGCCACGTAGGGCCTAACGTCGACTTCCAGCGCCGCGACTCCGGCCCACTGAGCGGGCTGCGGAGCACAGACGAACGTGTACTGTTGCAGCTTAGCCATCTCGTCGATGATGGCCGCCGGGCCATGAGCGAAAGCCAGTCGCCAGCCGGTGATGGCGTACGTCTTGCTGAATCCGTCGACGACGATTGTCTGATCGTTGAACTGTGCCGGCGAAACGAAGGGCACGTGGCAGAAGGCCCGGTAGATTTCGTCGCTCACCAGCGCGATGTCGCGTTCGGCTGCCAACTCGGCCAACGCGCGGACTTCTGTTTCGCCGGCCACCGCGCCGGTCGGATTTGCGGGGCTATTGAACAGGATAAGCTTTGTGCGCTCGGTGATGACCTCGCGCACGCGATCGATATCGAGGCGAAAATCGGGATAGGTATCGACCGGCACGACGCGCCCGCCGACGACTGAAACGATGGCCTGGTACACCAGAAAAGCCGGATCGAAAATGATGACTTCGTCGCCCGGATCGACTAGCGCCATGACGGCCAGCAGCAAACCACCGGCCGTACCACTGGTGACGAAGACCTGCCGATCGGCGTGATCGTAGTCGGCTTGAATCCGCTGCGCGAGAGCGTCGCGGAGTTCGGGGATTCCCATCGTGGGCGCGTAGCCGTTTCGGCCGTCGCGAATGGCGCGGATGGCCGCTTCCTGTATCTCGGGTGGGACGTCGAAGTCGGGCTGCCCGATCGACAGGTCAATTGGCCGTTCGAGCCGAGCCGCCAAGTCGAAGACGCGGCGGATGCC
>CALKYM010000304.1 GCA_938003525.1 uncultured Planctomycetales bacterium
GTGAAGAAGTACTTCATGTGCACGAGCTTGGGATCGCCCGCGATGACGGGGTTGGATTCCTGCTCGAAGGGCAACATGATATTCAGGCCCATCGAGTTCTCGCGGCCGGCGCCGAGGTGGCCGGCTTCCATGATTCCGCTGGCGGCGCCGGTGACGACGAGCCAGCCGCTTTCGGCCATCGCGCGACCGAAGGCGACACCCTGCTCGAAGGCCGGCTCATGCGGGCGCGTGCGGGCCGAACCGAAGACGGTCACCTTGTGCGTGTCGCGATAGGGTGAGAAGACCTTGAAGGCGTAGCGCAATTCGCGCAGCGCTCGGCTGAGGATCTTGAGATCGCCACGACTGGTGTTATCGCGCTTTAGCTTTTCGGCCGATTCTTTAATCTGGTCGATGAGATCGTTGATGCGGCGACCGTCGATCGCAGGGGTGATCTCAGAAGACACGGGGTTGTCTGAAGAAGTAACGTCGCTCACGCCTGTTCTCTCAATCAAAAATAGACACCGTCGCTCTCATGAAGCGGCGGGCGCCTCGCATCGAGGCACGCGCGATCCGCTTGTCGGCGCGGTGAAGAGCTACCGAAAGCAAAGAGGAGACCTATTGGATTATAGGTCGGAGTGCGGCAGTGTCGGTAGATTGGTTTGCGGCCGGTGCCGCTGCCAGCATCGACGTAACAGCTTGCAATGGCTGCGATTGGGACGAGATGTCAAACGGGCCGGTGGCGGCCCAGTACGCCGCTGGCCACCTCGGCGCAGCACGATATGACGGCTCGCACTGAGAGTGAACTTCACAACAACCGCCGGGTGAGTCGAGTGCATCGGCAGCCGTAAAATTGCCGCCCAAGGAGAATCGTCATACAGGGCACAGAGGAAGGACATGCCTGTGTGACCATTAGCCGCAGCGGGTGACTTGCGACCCCGTAGACGCAGCGCTAGACTGCCGAAAAGACGCGTCGTCGAGGTGTGCCGAAGCTGGTGCGCGGGGCGACAGCTTTCGGTTCGCAACTCGATTCGAGCTCGGTATGAGCACCATCTCTCGCGACGGCGACGTCACCATTGTCGAACTCGAAGGCATGTTCGACTCGCTGAACGTCGAAGCGTCGCGTCAGCTCGAAGCGGTGCTGCTCGAGCAGGCCGCGGCGGCCGATCCGCCACACGTCGTGTTGGATATGAGCCGCACGACCTTCATCGGCTCGCATTTCATCGAGCTACTGTTCCGCACCTGGAAGCGGCTCAAAGAGCGCCAGGGCCAGATGGCGCTGTGTGGGCTGACGCCGTTTTGCGGCGAGGTGCTGGAAGCCGCACGGTTACACACGGTGTGGCCGACCTTCGAGAATCAGTCCCAGGCCTGCGCAGCGCTACGCGGCGATTGAAGCGACGCGAGCGCATGTTCGCGCGCTACTCCATCAGCATCTTCGACGCCGAGCGACGCGCGCAAGCCGAGCGGTCTATGACCGAATATGGGTGCGCCGCGACGGCGACGATTCAGGCAACCGGCCGGCGGTAGTGCTGATAGGCGAGGATCACTTCGTAGAGGTCGGTCGAGATCGTGATCTCGTCGCCCTCGAAATCACGTAGCCAGGTACGGTTACTGCGAACCGCCTCGGCCAACAGCGGCAGCACTTCGCCCAGTTCGACCGAAACGGTGCCGGGCTTCTGCTCGCCGGGGGGAAGAGTTCCGAGTTCCTCGTCCGCGTGAAAGATCCGCAGGTGGCAGCTCGCCATCGAGAGATTCCTTGCGTTAGTCGTCCCTGACCCCGCGCGACGGGCGAGGATGTCAGCGACGCGTACGCCCACCCTAGTACCCGTCTGCTGTATCGGCAGGGTCCGTCCTGAGGGTTTGATCTATTTCTCAACGCGTGCGGATTTTTTTGCCTCGGCACAGTAACTCGCATGAAATCAGGCAGCTTTCGCTGCCGGCGCACCCGTTGACAGCATGGGCATCACTGGCATAGATTTCGCCGAAGTGGTAACCCACACTCGCAAGGCAAGTTGCGTCGATCGCAGAGATCGACAACACGATCTTGCAGCACGAAACGGGAGTCGGCCGATGGATGGTGCCGGCGTCGACGACACGCTGTTGGTGGCAAGCCAACTCGGCGTGGCGCAGCATCAAGTGCAATCAGCAGTCCGCTTGCTGGACGGCGGTCTCGCGGTTCCGTTCGTGGCCCGCTATCGCCGCGCCGAAACGGGCGGGCTGAGCGAAGATCAGGTCCAGGCGATTGCACAGCGGCTGGCGACCCGCGAGTCGGGGCGCCCTGCGAAACGTCCCAGGCGACCGGCTTCGAAGCAATCCCCGGCGCGCCAGCGCGGTACCTCGGAAGAGGGCGCAACGTATCGCGAGCGGCTGGAAGCGCTGGCCGACTCCATAATGGCGGGCAGCTTGCGTGTTGAGCCCGACCGGAAAGCTACCGCCGAAGCTCAATGCGCGGGCGACGACCGGCAGCCTGCGCTAGCCGATGCCGTGCGGCTTTTGGGAGAGAGATTTGCCGAGCGGGAGGACGTGCGTCACGTTGCCGAGGCGGCGTTTCGAGAGACAGGCGTGCTGGCCGTGTCGCTCGTCGAGCGGCCGGGTACGACCACGCGCGAGTTCGAGCCGCTGCGCGGTTATCGAGCGACGCTCAATGCGATTCCGCCGCACCGCCTGATGGCCATCAACCGCGGGGAGCGGGCAGGCGTGCTGCGCGCCGAGCTCGACTACGCGGCGCAAAAGCTCAGCCGCGAGCTGCAAGAGCTGCTCTTTCAACCCGAGCATCCACATACTGCTCTGCTCTCGGGTGCGGTCGAGTTTGCACAACAGCGCCTGTGGACCGCTGCTTCACGCAGTTTGCGGCGCGAGCTGACCGAGCGCGCCACCGATCATGCGATCGAGGTCTTCGGCCGCAACCTGCGCCGTCTGCTGCTGGGCCGCCCAGTGCGCGACCGGCGTGTGTTGGCTATCGCCCCATCGCTGCGCACGCCTTCGGCAGTGGTGGCGCTGGACGAGCAAGGCCAGTTGCTCGGTCACACCAGCGTTTCATTGGTCAGCGAAGATCGCGCGCAAGCGCTTGAACAGTTGGCACAGTTTGTCGCCGAACATCGCAGCGACCTGATCGCCATTGGCAACGGCAGCGCTGCGGCCGCGGCGGCCGAAATGGCGGCGCAGTTCATCGAAACGCAGCGCGATGAACATCTGGCGTTCACAATCGTCAACGAAGCCGGCGCCAAGGTTTACGCCGAAAGCGCGTTGGGTGGCGAGGAACTGCCCGACTGCGATCCACCGCAGCGCACGGCCGTGTCGATCGGCCGCCGGGCGCTCGATCCGCTCAGCGAGTTGGTGAAGATCGATCCGGCTCACTTGGGCGTGGGGCTCTATCAACATGACGTGGACCCCAAACGGCTGCGGGCCGCCTTGCAGAGTGTCGTTCGCTCAGCCGTGAATTTCGTCGGCGTCGACCTGAACACGGCCAGCGCCGCACTGTTGGGCAACGTGACCGGCCTGACGCCTTCGATTGCCCGGCGAATCGTCGAACATCGACAGGTGCAGGGGCCGTTCGCGTCGCTGGAACAACTGCTACAGATACCGGGTCTCGGCCGGGCGCGGTTCTCGCAGGCTGCGGGATTCCTGCGAGTTCGCGGCGGGACACAGCCGCTAGATGCCACACGGGTGCATCCCGAACAGTACGCGATCGCCGAAGCCGTTCTGGAACGCGCCGGCTGCGGGCGCGGGATCGACGGCGATGAAGCGATTCGGCTCATCGCGCGATGGACCAAGAAAGACATTCAGGCTGTGGCCACCCGCTGCGTTTGTGAAACCGAGGTCGTCGAACGGGTCCGCGACGAGCTGGCGCGCTCGCACTGCGATCCGCGCGAGGAACTGGCACCCGCGACGCTGTTGCGATCCTGGCGAACCACGGGCGCGCTCGCGGTTGGGCAGGAGCTCGACGCGCTGGTGGTGAACGTGGTCGACTTCGGGGCGTTCGTCGACGTGGGCCAGAACACGACCGGATTGATCCACGTCAGCCAGATGGCCGAGGAATATGTTGACGATCCGCACGATGTGGTGGCCGTCGGCGATGTCGTACGGGCCTGGGTGACTGACATCCGAAGGCGTCGCCGCGTGACGCTGACGATGGTCCGGCCAAAACGATCGCCAGGTGTTGCCAGAGACGTCGGGCGTACACGCGAGCACGCGCGTGCGCAACACCGCGCAGATCCGCGGGCCGCGGTGAACGACGCCCAGCGGGAAGAGAATGCGGGTTCCGAAGCCGTCGCGCAGTCGGGAGCCATGGATAGCTTCGCAGCGCTGAAGGCCTGGCACGATCGTGTTTCGACCGAGCGCGATCGTTGAAGCGCGACTTCCACTGAAGCACTGGCGTCGCGTGATCTCACCGGGCTACGAACGACGCCAGCGATTCGCTATCATGCAGCCTTTTGTTGGGCGTCAGCGCCGTCCACCGAAGGTGAGCAAGGCGTTGCGTGTAACCCGATAGACTCGAAGCAGCCGAGGCGCGTCGTTCGATGGAATTCATGCAGCGGCTCGAAAAGGCGGTCGATCGGGGTCGCCGCGCGCAGGATGCCAAAGCCAAAGAGGAAGCGCAGCGACTTCTGACCGAGGAAGAGTTTCGCAGCGTGCACTCGCAACTGCGTATCGAGCTCTCCGAACACATCGAGAGCTGCTTGCAGCAACTTCCGCAGGTGTTTCCCGGCTTTGAGAAGAGCGATCTCGTCGGCGATCTGGGGTGGGGTGCGAAGGTGAGCCGCGACGACGTCGGAGTCGGGGCGGATGCCAAGCGGGAGAACTTCTTCAGCCGCTTGGAAATGGGCGTGCGACCGTTTTCTTCCGTGCACGTGCTCGAACTGGCCGCCAAGGGCACGATCCGCAACAAGGAAGTCTTCAACCGTACGCACTTCCAGCGATTGGAAGAAGCCGACCTCGACTCGTTCCGCGAGCTGGTCGACCTGTGGGTGCTGGAATACGCCGAGCTGTATGCCCGCACGGCGTAGCCGCGCGGCCCGTTAAGACGCAGCGGGCGCGAGCGCAAGTTGCTTGAGCGCGTCCAGCGCGGTGAGCACCTCGGCCACGGCGATCTCTCGCCAGCCCGACATCTTGTGTCGCAGGATGGCGAGCTTGAAGCTCTCAAACGCATCCCGCAGATCGTCGGGCAACTCGTCGAGGTTCACCAATTGCACCGCCGCGACGCCCAGGTCAGCATCGCCCTCAGTGAGCGATGCCTGGTCCAGTCCCTCGGTGATCACGTCGCCGAGAAAGTCTACCGCTGCGGAACCCTCGGACTCGACGCCCGCTGATGAGGCGCTGGCGGCCGCAGGCGATTCGAGGGGGACCGTATTGTCATCGAGCACCAGCGGCGCTGCGTCTTCGGTTCCTGGGTCGTCGCCATTTGCGGCGGCCAGCAGTTCGTCGTTGGGATCGGGGGGCGCTTCAGTGAGTTGCAGCGTTTCGCTGCGTGTGGCCCGCATGGCTGCCACCGACCAGCCGTCGTGCACGGCACCTTCGAGCCACATCTCGGCATCGTCCCAGTCCAGCGCTGCCGCGAAGTGGCTCCAATACAGGCCCGGGTAGGTTTCACGCTGGTCGGTGAAGCGTTCGTAGACGCGGCGCAAGCGGCCGACGTGCTGACTGCTGACGCCGCCGACCAGCTCGCTCCACCGCTCGTCGGAGTACTGCTGCACGAGGGCGTCTTCGGCAACGAGCGCCTGCCGCCACTCGAAGATGATCCGCCCCTTCTCCCAGTTGGTCGTACTGACCAGATGGTTCCAACGGCTGACAAACGGCATGTTGGCGGCGGTGGTTTCTGCTTCGTGCGTCGTCTGCGGCGAGTCCATCGACGTGCGCTCCTCGCAATCCTCGGGCGTCGTGCAACAGGTCCGTGCGGCTGTGCGGTGTGCGAGCGGCGCACAACCGGGGGCGAGATTGTACGAGGTGCTGCGCGCGATTGCCAGCAGCTTGCGGTGGGAAATCGAAATCGGCACGAACGCCGGCACCGCGCGGACGATCGACACCCGAGTCGCTCGGGTGCGGGTGTGGAGAAAGTGTTCACCGACGCGGGCAGCGGGCCGTCATTCGGCAGGCGCCACTTCGTCGCCCACAAAGCCGCACTTGTTGTGTGCGCCGTCGCAGAAGGGCTTTTTGCTCGACTGGCCGCAGCGGCAGAGCGCCACCAGCGGCTTGTCGGGATTCGTCGGGAAGGCGTTGCCGTGTTGATCGACGATCTTGATCGGGCCTTCGACCAGTAGAGGACCGTTGGGACGGCAGCGAATCGTCACGTCGGACATCAGTGCGTGCTTTCTTGGGCGATGAGCCAGAGGAGAGTGAGTTCGACACTTGCGAAGCGGCGGACAGTGTAGTCGATCGCGCGCGCCGTGTCAGCCGACGGGCCGACGCGGAAGATGATGCGACGCTACGGGCCGGCAAGACTACTGCGAATCTGGCTCGGTCGGAGTCGCCGGCGCGGGAACGACTCGGAGGATGAACACGGCGCGGACTTCCGCTTCGCCAGACATGCGACCACCCAACAGTGGCGAGCCGGCCATCGGGCCATCATCGCTGCGCTCCGCTTCGCGGTCGCGCTCGTTGTGCCGGCCTTCTTGCGCGGGTGCCGGTTCTTCGGCCGATGGCTGCTGAGCTTCGTCGTCGGCCGCATCTTGCTGCTTGCGCAGCAGCGCGTCGAGCGGAACTCGCTGCGCGCGTCCGCGGGGGCGGTCTGCGGCGGGAGCCTTTTCGCCAGAGTCTTCAGCCAACGACTCGGCGGGAGCCGGCGCCGCATCGGCGGCCGCACTCTCGGCCGCCGGTTGATTGTCCTGCGCTTGTTCGCCCCGGCGCTCGTCCTGGGTACGCATTCGTCCGGCGGCGGAGACGAGCGAATCACCCGCCAGGCGCACCTGAAAGGCATCGGGCTGCGCCGAAAGATCGCTCAACACGGCCTGGAGCTGCTCCCAAGTCAGCTCGGCATACACGACTTCCAACTCATCGAAGCCCAGCAGCGCCCCGTCGAGCCCCCGTAGGGGTTCAGACTCCGTTGCAGCGAGATTCTCATCGCTGTCGGTTTCGACCGCGGCATCACGACCAGCCGTCGCAAGAGCGCTTTCTTCTACCAACACGATGCCCTGGGCCGTAAGCGCCTCCGCAAAGCGGCGATCCACATAAGCGTCGGACGTAACGTCGACTTGCACGGTCACGAGGTTGCCTTCGGCGACTCCGTTGGCGGACAGATCCAATAGATCGGCAAAAAAGTAGTCGGCTGCCTCGTCGGCCAGGGCTTCTGGCATCACGACTGTCGGTTGCTCGAGCGTCTCCGGGCCAACTGCGGTGCCGGGGGCCGCGTCAGGACGGGACTGGACCGAGGGGCGCTCTCGCTCGGCTCCTGCCGGGACGTCTCCGACGGCTTTGCCATAGCGCTCGCTCAAGTCACCGGCTCGATCGTTGACAGCGCCGCGCTGGACCTCGTCGAGCACTCGTCCGCGAATGGATGTCTCGCGATTCGCTTCGCCGCCGGACGTCCCACCAGTCGCCGCAATGGACCCACCAGCACCCGGGCCGCGCAACGTGTCGGGGCTGAGAACCATCAGCGCCAAGGCAGCCGCAGCAGCCATTGCGGCCCAGGCCAAGGGGCGCGTGAGTCGCTGCCATAGCTCGCCCGCACCGCGCTCGATGCGGACGGAGACCGGCTCGACGCTGGCCGGCTGAGGCTTGGCTGCCGCGGCGCGGCCGGTGAGCATCTCGCGTTCGGCCTGGCGCAAGACCTCCTCGCTGAAGCCCACTTCGAGCTGATGCTGCGGCAGCGCTTGCACGGCCGTGCTCAGTGCGCGGAGCTCATCGAGCTGCTGCCGGGCCGCGCTGTCTGCGGCCAGCCAGCTTTCGACGCGCTCGCGATCCTCGGGCGAGACTTCGCCGTCGAGATACGCGCTTAGCAGTTCGTCGTTGGGAATCTTGCTCATCGCTTTGCTGTCATCCCCGCTGCAAACTCTCGCGAAGTTTTGCAGCGGTTTGGCGTGCGATTGCCCGCACGCTTGTCGGCTCGTTGTTGTTGAGTTCGGTGGTCACTGTTGGAGATCGGCCTGGAGCACGACTTTGAGCTGGTCTCTCATTTCCGAACGTGCGCGATGCAAGCGGCTGCGGACCGTACCCACGGGTAGTTCGAGCATTGCGGAGATCGTCTCGTAGTCGCAACCTTCCATTTCCCGCAGCACCAGCACCTGACGGTGATCTTCACTTAGTTTGGCCAGCGCCGTTTGCACTTGTGCGACGCGTTCTTGCTGTTCCAGCGGGTCGCTCGGCGCTCCGTCGGCGGTCGGCTCGTGGCCGCCCGACTCACGCGCCCCCTCGACCGATATCGTCGGTCGCTGGCGGCGCCTTCGGCTGACTGCCAGGTTGAAGGCAATCCGGTACAGCCACGTGTAAAAGGCCGATGTCTGCCGGAAGGTGTCCAGCTTGACGAAGGCCTGAACGAAGGCGTCTTGGACGACGTCGTGCGCATCTTCGGCAGAACCTACTACGTGGACCATCGTGTTGTACAAGCGGTCCTGGTAGCGCTGGACCAATTGGCCGAACGCACCGGACTGGCCGGATAGGGCATCCGCAATGAGCTGCGTTTCGTCGTTCACGAAAAGTGGCTTATCTGGCCGGAACATTCGACGCCGCCCGTGGCGGGAAAGTTCCAGAGAAATTGCTCGTCCGGGGACCAAAGGTGGCAGATGGCCGCACGCGCATCATCATCCGAACCGCCATCGCGGCTGTCAAACCCTTGTGTAATGCGTACTTGCGCGGGGAGGAACATAACCGCCGGGCAGGCTATGATGGCCGCGTGCCCAAGACGGAGTCGCCCCATGCCAATCGACCCACGCAATCTGTCGCGACGCGAGCTGCTGCGCGACGCGGCCTGCTGGACGGCGACCGCCATCGCCACGGGCGAGTTGGCCGGACGCAGCGCGCGGGGTGAAGAGGACGGTGCGAACGTACGGCAAGCGCGGCAAGCGGCGTCCCCCCAGGAGTGCGAAACCATGGCTGATGCGGCGGACCCGGGTTATATCGATGCCCACGTGCATGTCTGGACTCCGGACACCGAGAGCTACCCGCTTTCGGCCGGCTACCGCCGCGAGGAGATGCAGCCGCCCAGTTTCACGCCCGAGCAGTTGTTCGCGCACTGCCGCCCGCTGGGCGTCTCGCGAATCGTGCTGATTCAGATGAGCTTCTACGGCTTCGACAACCGCTACATGCTCGACACGATGGAGCAGCATCCGGACACGTTCTCCGGCGTCGCCGTGATTGAAGACGACGGCGATGACCCGGCCAGCGAGATGCGGCGACTGCGCGAGCTGGGGGTACGGGGCTTTCGCATCTATCCGCGCAACAGACCACTCGACCGCTGGCTCGACGGAGCCGGCATGCGAGCCATGTGGCGCTGTGGGGCGGAAGAGAACATGGCGATGTGCCATCTCGTGAATCCTGACGCGCTGCCGATGATCGACACGATGTGCGAAGAATTTCCCGATACGCCGGTCGTCATCGATCATTTCGGACGAGTCGGCATCGACGGAACGATTCGCGAGGCCGACGTGCAGAACCTGGTACGCCTGGCGCGCCACCGGCGCACGCACGTCAAGCTGTCGGCCTTCTACGCGCTGGGAAAGAAGAAGGCTCCCTACGACGACCTGATCCCGATGATCCGCCAACTGCTCGATGCGTACGGCCCCCAGCGGTTGATGTGGGCCACCGATTGTCCCTATCAGGTTGTCGGCGGGCACGAGTACCTGCCATCGCTTGAATTGATCCGCGACCGGCTGGATTTCCTCTCTGAGGGCGACCGCGACTGGCTGCTGAGGCGTACCGCCGAGAGCGTGTTCTTCACGTAGACGGCGATTCGCATCGGCTCGGGAAAACTCGACCTTGGGCCGATTCGCGCGGTAGGATGATGGCCGCTGTGGCGATGGCCGCGGCCTGCCCGCCGCCCTGTTGGGGCATAGTCTCTCATGCTGCGCGTTCTCGGCTCGCGACGACCGCTCTGCGACGGCCTTTCGCGCCGCGATCTGCTGCGCGCCGGCGGGCTCGGTTTCGCCGGCATGACGCTGCCGCAACTGCTGCATTGGAAGGAGCAGAGCGCCGAGGCGGCAAGCCATTCGCAGCCGTCGTTCGGTCGCGCCAAAGCGGTGATCCTGCTGCACCTGTACGGATCGCCCAGTCAGCTTGAGTGGGCCGATATGAAGCCCGACGCTCCGGCCGAAATTCGGGGCGAGCTGGGCGGCATTTCGTCGACGCTGCCGGGCTGCGACGTGTGCGAGTTGCTGCCCAACCTGGCGAAGGTGATGGATCGTACGTCGGTGATTCGCTCGCTGACGCACGACTATCCGATTCACGGTGTGGCCTACGCGCTGACGGGGGTGCCAGCGATCGACGTGGCGATGGAGCTCAGCCCGCACGATCCGCAGCACTGGCCGTTTGTCGGGTCGGTGATCGACTATCTGGAAAAACGCGATCAGCCTTCGGCTCGCCGCAGCGTACCGGCGAACATGGCGCTGCCGTTTCCGTTTAGCTCACGTCGCAAAGGCGAGGTGCCACGCGCAGGCCCCTACGCAGCGTTTCTCGGCTCGCAGCATAACCCGGTGTGGACCAACTACGTCGGCAAAGCAACCCGCGGCATCGACAAAGTCCTGGGCGAGCTGCGGTTCACCGATCCCGATCCGTACATCGGCATGGCGCCCGAGAGTTACTTCTACGTGCCGGCGGCGACCGAGCTGTCGTCGGGCATCACACTCGATCGGCTCAACCGTCGGCGGTCGCTGTTGGGCCAGTTGGATGATCGGCTGCGGGCGACGCAACGCCGCGCCGAGTTCGATCAACTGGACCGCTATCAACAGATGGCCTTCGGCATCCTGGAGTCGGAAGCGTTGCGCGGCGCGCTCGATCTGCGGCGCGAACAGCGATCGGTGCGCGAGTCGTACGGTCAGACGCTCTTCGGTCAGGCCTGTCTGGCAGCGCGGCGACTTGTGGAGGCCGGCAGCCGCATCGTGAGCGTCTTTTGGGATGAGTTCGGGCTGGCCGGACATGCGTGGGATACTCACTACAACCATTTTCAGAGAATGCGCGAGGCGCTCTGCCCGGGACTCGATCAGGCGTGGTACGGGCTGATCACCGATCTCGATGCCCGCGGGCTGTTGGATGAGACGCTGGTGGTGTGTACTAGCGAGCATGGGCGCACGCCGCAGATCAACAAGGCGGGCGGCCGCGACCATTGGTCGCGCGTCTATACAAGCCTGATGGCAGGCGGCGGTGTGAAGCGCGGATTCGTGCTGGGGGCGTCCGACAAGCATGGCAGCGACGTGGCCGATCGTCCGGTGAGCCCGAAAGACGTGCTGGCCACGATGTATCACCTGCTGGGCATCGATCATCACCAGACGATCACCGATGCCCTCTCCCGGCCGCTGCCGTTGGTAGAGGGTGACGTGCTCACCGAACTGCTCGCCTGACGGGAGCGGGCTTCTTTGCGGCGTGTGAGGTGGGGTGCCACTGCTGGCTCGCCCAGCAGTGTTTACCGCAAGCACAACCGATTGGGACGAATCGCAATCGACATGCATCCGCTTGCAGTCGCCGAAGCACGACTAGGGACTCCAACCGTGGCGGTCGTGATTTGGTCAAGAGCGGGCGACAGCGCATCCCGAAGGTACTACGCGCTGGCGGCGGCCGGCACCTGAGTGCCTGTCGGGCGCCTGAGCAGGTAAACCCACAAAGCGACGGCTACCACCAGCAGCACCAGGCTGATGTTTTGCGAGATGGTCAGCCCAGTTTGAAACACTGCGGGCTCGTCCTGGCGGATGATCTCGATCACGAAGCGGTGCAGCGGGTAGAGCGTTACCAACAGGGCCAGGACTTCGCCATCGCGACGGCGCAACGGCGTGTAGGCGAGCGTGACTGCGCAAAGGAGCAATCCCGAGAGCGTGCTGTAAAGCTGCGTGGGGTGCACGGCAGCGCTGCGCTGGACTGCGGCAACGCCCCAGTTGCGCGGATGCGGCTGGCCCATCACACTGACGCTGAGCCCCGTGTCGATGGCCGGCACGCGCAGCAGCACGTGCTCGGCCTGCCCGGCGGTCGAAACGTCGTAGTTGTTGATGTGCCAGACGCGGTCGCCCGCTTTCATCCCGGCCAACTCGGCCGGCGAGCCGGGCTCGACTTCGGCAACGACGGCGGGACCCTCGCGGGGACGCTCGAACTTGAGCCCATGCAGGTAGAGTGTACCGCGTTCGATCTGGCGAAAGTGCAGCGGGCTGCCCGGTGGAAACGTGACGGACCACGGCAGGTCGCTGGGGCCGCCGTAGCAGCAGCCGGTCATGAAACACCCGACGCGGCCGATGGCCAAGCCCAGAGCGAGGCTCGGCGCAATCACGTCGGCCAGCGCCAGCGCCGGCACCCGACGCCAATGTGCGAAGGAGAAGAAGGCGATCACGCCGCCGATGGCCGCTCCGTAGAACACCATGCCACCCTGGGCGACGTTGACCAGCTCGAATAGGGTGCCGCCCGGCGACGTGCCTTGAAACTGGTCGCGATACTCGACGATGTAGAACACGCGAGCGCCGATGATGCCGGCGATCAACATCACGTAGGACAGTGAGACGATCGTATCGGGATGGATGCCCATTCGCGGCGCGCGCCAGATGGCCAGCGCCAGCCCGGCGATGATGGCCACGACCATCATCGAGCCGAATCCGCGAATCGGCAGCCCCTGCGGGCCGACCAATGCCGGAAGCACGAAGGCGATCACCAGCGCCACGATCAGCAACAGCGGAATCCAGCCCCGCGTCTCGGCGTTGAAGCCCTGCCGCCAGACAAGCCAGGCCAGCAATAGCACGCTGAAAACGGTCCAAACAGCCAACAGCCAACCGAGCCCGAAGACGGGTACGCCGGCGACCTCGGTCGGAATCTGGAAGAGGGTTGGCCACATGGTTCGCGAGGCGGACGGAAGAATCGGGGGAAGGGCGAGTATCCAAAAACGGCCGCAACGGTACTCCAGCGGCACGCTTTCGTACGAAGGATAGCGGCGCGTTGTTCGGCGCGACAACAGCGGTTGCCAGCCAGCGCGAGCCGCAGTCGCAGGAAATCTCGCCTGTCCGGGTGTATCGCGAGGGCTACCGCCGCGGTGCAGGCGGCGTGAGCAGGCGATTGTCGATCAGCCGCGTCTTACCGACGTGTACAGCGACGGCCGCAACAGTCGGCTTAGTAACGCTGGCGACGGGTTTCAGCGTCTCGGGCTCCACGAGCGCCACGTAATCGATGCGGATATCGGGTTCGGCAGCGAATACCGACTGCATCTCGTCGAGAATCTTCAATGGATCGGTCTCGCCGGCAGCCACGAGCTCCTCGGCCCGATCCAACGATCGCGGCACGCACAGGGCCTGCTGCCGCTCATCCTGGTCGAGATAAACGTTGCGCGAGCTGAGCGCCAGCCCGTCCGGCTCGCGGACGATGGGGCAAACGCGAATCTCGACCGGCAACAGAAAATCCCGCACCAACTGCCGCACGACGCACGTCTGCTGATAGTCTTTCTGACCGAAGTACGCCCGGTCTGGCGCGACGGCGTTGAAGAGCTTCAGGACGACCGTCGCCACGCCGGGGAAGTGACCGGGGCGAAACTGTCCTTCCAGCGGTTCGGCGGCACCTTCGAGTTCGACATGCGTCGCGCAACCCGGCGGGTACATCTCTTCGACCGCAGGCGCGAACACGAGATCGGCGCCGATTTCCGAGACTGCGGCGATGTCCTTTTCCAGCGTGCGGGGATAGCGATCGAAGTCTTCGTTGGGTCCGAACTGCGTCGGATTGACGAAGACGCTGACGACGGTGTAGTCGCACTCGGCGTTGGAGGCCTCGACCAGACTCAAGTGGCCAGCGTGCAGAGCACCCATCGTGGGGACGAAGCCGATCGACTTTCCCGCATCGCGGGCTGCGGCAACTTGGGCGCGCGCTTCGTCGACCGAATGAACCAACAGTGGGCGGCGCTGGCTGGCGGAAGTTGGCATGCGGCGACCAAAGAGGCTGTCCGGGTTGAACCGTCGCTTCAGGCTAAAGCGAAGTGCGATGCAGACGACTCGACTAGCGCATGGCCTCGATGGCGGCAACGACCTCGTCGACCCAACGTTCGCGATTCGCCTGGCTCAGCCGCAATAGCGGACCGCGGCCGGCGAGCGATTGAGGCAATTGTAGTGCGTCGGCTGCATGCGATTCGACCGTGAGGTCGAGCCACACGATCAATCGGGGGCTCGCAAAAGACCCACAATCATCGCGCGCAGAATCGGCATCGAGGCAAAAGTCGCTGATCGTGGGTCCGCTGTGTCCGATTGCATCGCGCAGCGCGGCTGCAGAGCCTCGCGCGAATTCTATGTCGCTGCTGATCTCATAGCCAGCCGGCGCCAGCAGCCCACTTTCGCTGCCACCGGGGGCGCCCAGTGCTGGCGCGCGAACCAACTGTGCGTCGGTTCGCGACGCGACTTGTTCCGCCAGGCGCGTCGCGTCTGCCTGCGATGATGAGGCAATGGCAACGTAGTCGGGCGCCGAATTGAGGTGGTTGAGCAGTTCCGCGAGCGTCCAGCCGATGAGCGGGTGACGCATCTGGCCGGCGATCTCGACGGCGGGCTGAAGCACGAACCGCCGAAACGACATGCGGGGATGCGGCACGCTGAGCCGGGAATCTTCGAGGACCTGCTCGTCGTAGAGCAGTAAATCGAGGTCCAGCCGCCGCGCTTCCCAGCGCCGCGCGCGCTGCCGGCCCGCTGAGGCTTCGATTTCGTGCAAGCACTCCAGCAGTGCGTGGGGTGCCAGCAACGTCTCGACCAGGAAGGCGGCGTTGAGAAAGGGCGGCTGGCCCTTTGGCCCACCGACGGGCCTTGTGGCGAAGAAGCCGCTCGCGGCGCGGAGTTCGATCTGCGGATGACCTTCCAGGGCCCGGCGAGCAGCGTTCAGCCGCTGCTCGGGATCCCCCAGGTTGGATCCGGCGCCGATCAGACAGAGCGGCATCGGGCGAACTCGGGCTCGCGGGTCGGACGCGTCGTTCGCCGCTGGCGCGAGTCCGGCGCGGCCCGACCTGATTTGCGCAGTGCGGGAAGAATCTACGCTTCTGCTGGCGTATTGGTGTATGGGGACGGGGGGGCCATCCATCTCGCGATTCGACGTGAGCCGAACCGCCGGGCGTCGATCCTGCGGTCGCCGCCCCCCGACATGGTAGAGCAAAACACACGGCTGCGTGATTGCGTCGGACGACAGCAAGATGCGGGCAGTCGACGTACCGCGAGACGCGCGAACGCTCCACGTTCGCATGCCGGCCTACTGGCACGGCATCACGGGACGCCCCGGTCCGATTTGTAACGTCAAGAACCGATTAAGGTTCGGAAGCACGCAAATGCTAATCGTCAAACAACGCTCACATTCTCGAAACACTTGGCCGCTTGTCAACAACTTTTCTGGAACACTTTTTCTGCGTCGATTCCGCACGTTTTTTCCGCTTGCAATCTGTTTGAGCAGTGTTCCAGCGGCCGAGGCTCACGCAGCGCGGTGAGCAATCGTACACCTTTGACATACACTTCTCGCGCGAACTGCTCGGCGGTATCACGCACTTCTGAGGTACACGAGCGCAGCCGACGCCAGTGCTCCGTCAACAGGTATTTGTCGGGTGCGAGCTGGCCGGCGGAGCACCACCTTGTTGTCTGCGCCAAAGCACATGCGTCTTTGGCGACGTTGTCTGCGCCAAAGCACTTGCGTCTTTGGCGACCGCTTGCGCGTCGCCCGACTGAATCGGGCAGACGCTCCACTAATCATCACCCGCTCAGCTGGCGGCGGTGTTCTAAAGCGGGCAATCTGCGGCGGACTTTAGCGGTTCGCTGGGGGTCGATCGCGGCTGTGATGATGCCCACGCCGTCGGCGGCTGTGGCCAATGGAACACCCCAGGGGTCGACAATCATCGAACGGCCGTAGGTGGTCAGCGCGTCGCCATGCCGACCCCACTGATTGGCCGCGACCATGTAGAACTGGTTCTCGACGGCTCGGGCGCGGACGAGCAGTTCCCAGTGATCGCGTCCCGTGGGTAACGTGAAAGCCGAAGGAGCCAGACAGACTTCAGCACCTTGATCGACCAACTGACGATAAAGCTCGGGAAACCGCAGGTCGTAGCAGATGCTCATCCCCAGCCGGCCCAGCGGCGTCTCGACCACGACGCTCCGGTCGCCCGGGACGACGGTGCGTGATTCCTGATAGGTCACTTCACCGGGCAGGTCGACGTCGAACAAGTGCAGCTTCCGATACTTGGCCAGCAGCGTTCCATCGGGCCCAAAGACCGTGCTGGTGTTGTACGCGCGGCCGTCGGGGGAGCGCTCCATAATGCTGCCGGCCACCAGCACGATCTCGTGTTTGCGGCCCCAAGAGGCGGCGGCTGCGGTCGAGGGCCCCGGTATCGCCTCGGCCTCGGCGAGCATGGCGTCTGGTGAGCCGAGACAATTGAACAGCTCGGGCAGCACGACGAGCCGGGCACCCCGGTCGGCCGCCTGCGAAACAAGTCGTTCGGCGCAGCGGAGGTTCTCGTCGCGGTCGAGCGTCGAGTTGAGCTGCAGGGCGGCCGCGAGGAACGACGTCGACATCGAATCATCTCCGCGAGCCGTCGCCAGCATCTAGGACGGCGTCGTGTTTTGCGGCAATAGCCCTGATTCCGCTGGCCAGCGTCTAGGAGGCCAGCGCCGCCCGAGCGCGATCGACCAGGCTGTTATCACGGTCGCCGCTGCCGCGCAATTGAAACATGCTGGCCGCCAGGAAGCGCCGTCCCCACGGCGCCGAGAGGTGCCGGTAGTCTTCCAACACGGCCGAGCTGAACTTGTAGTCGTGCGAGTCGGTGCCTTTGGCGAAGATCAGCCGGCGGGCCGACTCGACCAACGGGCGCGCGTCATTGTGCGCCTGAAGCAGCGCGAGCGCCTTGGAAGCCGCCAGCGCGCGGTCTTCGGAGACGGTAGCAAACACCTCGTCGACGCCATCGGCGCCGCTCGAATCGAGCGCGACGGGCTGCAGCGCATCGATCTGGTGATCGGCCAGGGTGCTGCCTCGCTGCCGTAGGGCTTGCCGGAACAGCGGCGGAAAGGCGACCGCCTGCAACAGCAACAATCGCCGGGTGAGATCGTCGCCGCTGGCCTGATAGGCATAGTGAATGGCATTGGCCGAAGTCACTGCGTGCAACGCCACGATGCCCGGGCTGCGCATCAGCAATTCGCCGGCGCCGGCGAACACGGCGTTCCAAATCGATTGGGGCGCGACACCTCGTGCCAAGAGTGTGGCTGCGAGACGACATGCGTCTTCGTAAGACCCGGTGCGCAGCTCGGCCAGCAACTCGCCGCCGGCGGCATCGTCCGGTTCGCCACCGAACCAGTTCTCCGGCAAGTTGGCGGCCAACTCCTGATTGAGCCGCCAGGGACGATCGGGCTCGGCATCGGCGGTCGACGGATTGGCACCCTGGTAGTTCACCAGTGCATAAGCGAGCGAGCGCAAAACGGGCTCGGCGTGCTGCCAGCCGATGCATTCCAAGGTCCGCCGGCTGTTGGCGACGAAGATGATCTTGTGCCCGATGTCGCGAAAGTCGCGAGCACCGTAGCGATAGAAGTGTTCGAACGTCTGCTGCATGCTCGCGTGGCGGGCGAGACCGGCCACCGCGGGATCGACGGCCTGAGGATCCCAGGCGTCCATCGCACTTTGGAAATCGACCGCTGCGCGCTGGGCACTCGGAACGGCGGACTCGTCGACCGGTTGCATCGTCCAGTCGTTTTCGCGGACGTCGCGGGCCTGCGCGCTTTTGAAATAATCGAGCGCCCAGAAGATCGGCAGCCAGCGATCCTCGGCCGGCGAATCGAGACTGGCCAGATGCGCGGAGTTGACCACGAGCACCGCGTGAAACTTGAAACCGACGTTGGGCCGGGGCTGCACATTGCGGACACCGGCCAAGAGCAGCGCGGCTAGAACTTCGCGGTACGATGTCCCGCCGCGAATCCGCGCCGCCACTTCTTCGAGCAACCGCTCGCGCGGCGTATCTTCCAGCAACCGAACCAAGGGTTCGATCTCCGGATCGAACTGCACGACATCAGGCGCGAGACGCGCATCGGCCGCAGAGACCGATCCCAGGGAAGAAAACAATCCTCCCGGCATGGCGCCCAGTGCGAGACCGCCGCCCGCCACCGATCGAATGAACCGCCGCCGTGTCG
The DNA here is from genome assembly GCA_938003525.1 of uncultured Planctomycetales bacterium. GTDB lineage: Bacteria > Planctomycetota > Planctomycetia > Pirellulales > JAEUIK01 > CALKYM01. Next base: position 18,210 of record CALKYM010000304.1, read on the forward strand.
TGTGCTGCCGCATGGCGAGACTCCTCATTGGACGCATGACGCTCCGCCGTCTGGCGGACTGTATTCCACCAACGGAAAACCTTAAACGGAGGCGGCGGTGTGCAACATCGGGGATGCCCGTGTCGCCTCGTGCTCACTATCGCGCGCCGCGCAGCGGGAAGCAATCAACGAAGCAGGTGATGCCGAGTCGCGGGCGCGCAGCAATCCCCCGCAGGATGCAATCGGGCGGACGCTAGGTCGATTTGCGTCGGGCGCGCCACACCAAGAAAAGCGGACGGCTGCGCCGCGAGACCTCGTGCACGAGCGGCTCGACGCGCACGTTGTCGCACCAGGGCGACAGCCAGCGGGCAACTTCGTCCGGCGCAAACCAGCGTTCCCAGGGCTCGTGCTGAGACGTGGGTTGTCGCGCGAGGTGCTTGTCGATGACCAGAATTTCGCCGCCCGGGCGAACGACGCGACACATCTCCGCGATCGCCTGCCGTGGGAGCAGGCTGTGTTCCAGCGATTCGACGGCCAACGCCGCATCGAACTCGCCGCGCGCGGCAGGCAGCCGCAACATGCTCCCCTGGCGCAAATCGCAATCGACGCGGACCTCCGCGAGAAGCTGAGCCGCAAGGTCGGTTCCAGTCAGTTTGAGGTCGGGGAAGAATTCCCCCAGCAGCTTGAGATAACGGCCGCGGCCACAACCAACGTCAACAACTCGCGCACCGGAACGAAGCGCTGCCGCCCACGCCAGCACCAGGCTCGTGCGCGCGTCGCCCGCGTCGAATTCATGGTGGATCGCGCGGGTCGCGGTGCTGCGGAAACCTGCCGCTGCCTGCTGTTTGGCAGCGTCGAGGAAATGGAGCGTGGCACAGGCCGTTGAATGAGCTGACTGCGCGGCGCTTGTGTGGCGCGAAATCGACAGCGCCCCATCACGTCGTTGACGCCGCCGCAGATAATTCATCAGTGAGTCGGCTGCTGGTGCAGGCGCCGTGAAGGCGCCCAACGCTAGACGCGCGGCATCTGATAAGAGCAGCGACTGTGGACGTTGTGCAACGACCGCCTCGCGAATCGTCTGCGCAAACTGCGAGGCGACGGGCGGTAGCCGCGATTGGTCTTCCACACCCTCTTCAAGTTCGAAGAGCGCAAGCCCCACCCAGGCCGCGATGCCGCGGTGACGGCGCCGGTCGCCCGCGACGATCGCACACAGTCGTTCGCTGGCCAAGTTAGCGGCCGATTGGAACGGCTCGCTCCGAAACTGCCGGGCGATTCGGCACAACGGCCCGACGCTGGCTGCCAGCGATTGCATTTGTTCGTGCGAATGCAAATCGTCGAGCTCGCTCGTCGCACGTGCCAGACTATCGCCAACTGCGCGCAGCTTGCCGTTCACGTCGGGCAGCGTTTCCGCGACCGATGCCAGGCCCCATGCGATGCGGGACAGGATCAGAGCGTCGCCCGCCGTTTTCTGCGCGCACAACGCATCGGTCGAGATCCCATCGATCAGGACGCGCGCGGCCTCGCGCGCGCGGTCATCGAGACCGTAGCCCATGAACGTCCCGATCGTTTGGCCAAGGAGTGCCGCGTCGGACTCGTCCTGAATGCCGTGTGCGGTGATCTGCGCAACGACGTTCTCATCGATCCAGTCAACTCCACGTTCGACGCCGTCGTAGAGCGGACGACCGGCGATGCGGGCCGACCAGTAATCGAACCTTCGCCGTAGACCGCCGACGATGCGTCGTGCGAACGGCGGCCGGACGAATTCACGACCGCGCGCCGGGACGTGGGCCGAAACTTCTTCTAGCTGCCGCTCCTTGGGCGGCCTTCGCGCGGATACCGCTGGCTCGTTGAGCAATGTTTCGGACAACGCCGGTGATCCTCGACGGGTAGCCATATGCAGCGGCGGATTATCCGCGCGAGGCGGTCTGCAACCAACGGCAGTTTGCGTTCTCACGGCAAGCGCTGGGCCGCGTTTCCCGTGCTGAAGGGAGTCCGGTATGCTGACTCACGATCCGATTTCAACGCCAGCACCTACCGCGAAGATCGATGCCCGATTACCTCCTCGTCGCGACGACCGCCGGAAATCCGGAAGATGCCCGCAAGCTGGCCGACTTGCTGGTCGCCCGACAGTTGGCAGCCTGTGTTCAGATTCACGGTCCGATTCGCAGTGTCTATCGCTGGCAGGGTGCCGTCGAAGCGGAGGAGGAGTGGCTGCTGACGGCCAAAACGCGGCAGGATCGGTACCCCGCGCTGGAATCCGCGCTGCAGGAGGCACATCCGTACGACGTGCCAGAGATCATCGCGACGCCGATCGTGGCGGGTAGTGCCGCCTATCTCCGCTGGGTCGACGGGTGTCTCGACGAGGAGAACGCAGCGGAATAAGTTTCACGGCGACCTGCTAGCGGGTGATTCCGCAAAGCCGAGTGCTTCGGCGAGCGCCTCGGTGATGATCGCGTGTCCCTCGGGCGTCGGATGGCAGTCGTCGTGAATCAAATCGACGTTGAAGTACCGCCCGCGAGCGTGACTGTAGGCATCGAAGCGCGCCCGTAGATCGATGAACCTCGCGCCGGTGGACGCGGCAACCTCTTCGATCCGCCGGTTGATGCTCGGCAGCGCGCCGAGATTGCCCACCATATGTTCGCGGCACTGGGCGTAGGCGGCTTCCGCCTCCAGCGGGTGCCCGAGCTGTTCCAGACAGTGACCGCGAAGGTAGTGCGCCAGCGGCGGATAGGGATCGAGCGTCAGCGCGGCATCCAATTCCACTAGCGCCTGTTCGGATTGGCCGGCGTCGCACAGCTTGACCGCGCGATGAATACGGCTGCGAACCGACTCGCGATGTTCGGGCACGAACGACTCCGGTTGCGGATGCTTCCACGCGGGCGAGAGTTTGTAGTTGAAGGGAAGGGAAAGCAGCACGACTTCGACCTCTTCGGCCTGCGCAAACTCAACGGCTTGGGTCAGATTCTCGCTGAACACATCGAGAAACTGCCGTTTGGTTTGCAGCCAGGCTTCGCCATCCCACGTCATGTAGCGTTCGAGCGGGAAGCGGGCCGCGTAGGAGTAACCCTGTAGCTCATAGCCTGGTGAATAGGCGTCGCCCGCATTGCGTCGCGCGTGTTGTCGATCGACAGCGCGGCGCAGCGCCCAGTATTGGGCGGCCGCCAGCAGGCGACTGCGCGCCAGCACACGCCGCAGCGGCAAGCCGTCGATCGTGCGCATCAATTCCGGCAGCGGCATCTGCCAGTGCACCCATTCGTTGTTTCCCGACATGACGATGAGCACTTCGGGGGCGAACATCCGCACGGCCCGCTCGGTGAGCGCCACCACTTCGCCGGAAAGCCAGCCGCGCTGCGCGCAGTTGACGATGCCTCGGCCCTGCGGCACGGCGATTTGTTCGAGCCGGCCGCTGAACGTCTCTGCATAGGGGTAGGGAAAGCCAAGTGCGGCCGAACCACCGACGACCACCATCCAGCGGCGGTCGAGCCGGGCGATGTCATCGGGTCTCAGCGCCAAGGTATTCTGCCTGGGCTGGGCTGCGGCGATGGTTTGCCCACCCACGGTGTACGGTTCCGCAGACTGTTGCGGATCGTTGGAAGAACGGACGCGAATGGTGCTCTCAGGCCAGGGGAGATCGGCGTCGTGCAGCGCGCGGACTGGGTCGTCGCGAAACTCGGTCTGCTGCCAGCCCTGCAGCAGCTCGTAACGAAAGTTCAGGTGGCTGTCGACCCACCACGCGAGCGCCTCGCAGGCGGCAACCAGCAGTACGACCGGTACCAGCGCGAAGACCAACTTGCGGTCCGTCGATAGCCGGCGCCTGGTTGTATCGGGCGTGGTCGCGCTCGTCGTGTCGGACATGAATGGCCAGTGAGTGCCGGTTCGCACACCTTCCGCGTCGCCGGGCTATCATATCCGCGCCAGTCTGTCGCATCTGCACGGCGACACGGGGAGTGCCATCTGCCGAGGCAATCGATCACATGCCGCTGCCATTGGAGACCGAGCGCCTCGTGCTGCGCGTGGCTGAGCCGGCGGATGTCGAGCCACTGTTTGCGGTATTCGGTGATGTGGCGGCCATGCAGTACATCTCGTCGGGAGCCGATCCCGATCGGGCTGCCACCCGTCGGCGCGTGGAGTGGATGATGAACTACCAACGGCAACATAGCATGAGCCTGTGGTCGGTCGTCGAGCGCGCCAGCGGCACCGTGATCGGCGATTGCGGGCTGCGCTTTCTGGAACAGGGCCCCTTGGTCGAGGTTGGTTATCGCCTCGGGCGGAAACACTGGCACAAAGGCTACGCCACTGAAGCGGCGCGAGCTGCCGTAGAGTTCGGATTCACGGAACTGGGACTGGGCGAGATCGTCGCCATTTGCCAACCCGAGAACCTCGGTTCCCAAAACGTGATGCGCAAACTCGGCATGACACTCCAGGGACCGGCTCGTTACTACGATACCGATGTCAATCTGTCGCGTCTCACCCGCGATGCCTGGAGCGCGCGGCCATCGACACACGAGGCGACGTAGGCGCTATCACAACTTCAACGAAACACATCTGCGATGATCTGGGATCTTCATTGCCACCTGGGCGCCTTGCCGGGCCGCACGCCGCACGAGCGGATGGCGGAGCTGATGGCTTACGCCGATCGGCTGGGAATCGAGCGGGTGGTCGTGTTCATGGGATGGCCGCATGCGGTCGATCCCGATCCTGACGAGATGCGGCGGCAGAACGATCAAGTGCTCGACGCACTGAGCCACTGGCACGATCGTGCCTTCGGCTTCGTGTATCTCAATCCCAATCATGTCGACGCCAGCCTGCGCGAGTTCCAGCGCTGTGTCGTCCGCGGTCCGATGGTGGGCATCAAGCTGTGGGTCGCGCGGCGCTGTCACGATGAAGCGCTCGATCCGATCATCGCCGCCGCGACGGAGCAGCGCGCCATCATCTACCAACACACTTGGTACAAGACGACGGGGAATCTCGAAGGCGAATCGACTCCCGAGAATCTTGTGGCTTTGGCGCGTCGGCATCCTCGGGCAACGTTCATCTGCGGACATTCGGGCGGCAACTGGGAACTCGGGATTCGTGCGGTGCGGAGCGTCGACAATATCAGCATTGGCCTGGGCGGTTTCGATCCGACGGCTGGCGTCGTCGAGATGGCCGTCCGCGAGTTGGGTGCCACACGCGTCGTGTTTGGCAGCGACGCAGCGGGGCGCAGTTTCGGATCGCAGTTGGGAAAGGTTATCGGTGCTGAGGTCAGCGACGCCGACCGGAATTTGATCCTCGGCGGGAATCTGGAGCAGATGCTGACGCCGATTCTGCGAAGCAAAGGCACTGGGTCTTGATCGTCGACACCAACGTCCATTTCGACCGCTGGCCCACGCGGCGGCTCCCCGATGACGAGCCCAAACGGTTGCTCGCACGCTTGGCAGAACATGACGTCGCCGGGGCTTGGGTCGGTAGCTTCGACGCGGTCTTGCATCGGGACGTTGCGGCGGTCAACCAGCGGCTCATGAAGTTGTGTCGCATCGCAGACCGCGAGCGGCTGGTGCCGGTCGGCACGATCAACCCGACGTTGCCGGACTGGCAGGAGGATTTGCGGCGCTGCGCGGAACTGCACGGCATGCGCGCCCTGCGCGTCTATCCCGGCTATCACGGATATGCGCTCGACGACGAGTCGGCGGCGGAGCTGCTCACGGAGGCTGCACGTCTGGGTATTCTGTTACAGATCGTGGCGAACCTGGAGGATGAGCGAACCCAGCATCCGTTGTTGCGCGCGACGGGCGTTGACGTCGAACCACTCATCGCGTGGATGGGGCGGCTACCCGAGCTGCACGTGATGGTGCTCGGTGCGCGGCGCCCGAGAACGAGGCCCGAGGTCATCGAGCAACTCGTGTCTACTGGTCGTGTGACGTTCGATCTCTCGATGCTGGAAGGGGCCGGCTGCGTCGCCGGGTGGATCGAGCAGTTCGGCCACGAGTCGCTGGTATTCGGATCGCATGCCCCGCTTTTCGCTTTCGAGTCCGCGCTGCTGAAGATCGCAGAGTCGCCGCTCGGCGAGTTACAACGGCGGGCGATTTTGGCCGAAAACGCCCAGCGGCAGTTGGACCAACTCGCCGAACTGCCTTGATCGGCCACGGCGGGTCCGAACACACTGACCGCCGACAACGCCCAAGCCCGGGAGAATCTGATGTCCGAATGTCTTCACACTTGGGGATGGGGCATGCTAGCGGCTGCGACCGCCCTGGCGGCGACAATCGATGCCTCGGCGGGCGAAGTGGCGCTGAAGGTCGGTGTAGCGAGCATCGACATCACACCCGAGCCCGGTTTGCGGATGTGGGGTTACAGCAGCCGCACGACTCCGGCCACGGGTACCGCAGAACCGCTCTCGGCCCGCGCGCTGGTATTGGAATCGCGCGCGATGCGCGTCGCCGTCGTGACGCTCGACTTGGGCCGAACGCCCGAGGAAGCGCTGCTCGATCGCCTGCGGGCCAGCACGGTCGAACGATGCGGCATCGATCGCTTGTTGGTCACCGCGAGCCACACGCATCAGGCGCCGTCGCTGGAGTCCTACGACGGGCAGGAGAACGCGTACGCGGCAGCCGTCACCGATCAACTGGCCGGTCTCGTGGCCCAGGCGGCCGACGAGCTCGTGCCGGTGACGCTTTCAGTGGCGACAACGACGGTCGACGTTTCGCATAATCGCCGCCGCTACCTGGCCGATGGGCGCGTGGCCATGCAATGGCGCAACGAAGAGCGGACGCCGACGCGGGCTGTCGATCCAAAGGTTACCGTGATTCGTTTCGATCGCGAAGACGGCGCTCCGCTCGCCGTGATGTTCCACTACACCTGCCATCCGGTGGTGCTCGGACCGGACAACCTCGAGTACAGTCCCGACTTCGTCGGTGCGGCCCGGGAAACGATTGACGCGGCGCTCAACACGACCTCGCTGTACTTGCAAGGCGCCGCCGGCGACATCAATCCGTATCTCGATAAGACGCCGGTTGCCTCCGGAGGCTTGGAAGCCTGTCGCGCGGTGGGCGTTGAAGTGGGCAGTGCCGTGGTTGCGGCGGCGGAGAAGGCCCAGACGATCGCGCCGGCCGATACGGTACTGCGTTTCGAGCAGCGCGTCGTCCCGGTCGCGTTGCGGTGGGACATCCAGCAGCCCGAAGTGCGCGAAGTGTTGAGCCACGCGTATGGCGCGCGGTTTGATCGCTACCTGGCCCGGCAACTGTCCGAGGGCACGGTGCCGGCTGTGCTCAGCACGATGGTGTTGGGCGACGCCGTGGCGCTGGTGGGTATGCCGGGCGAGATCTTTGTCGACTTTCAGTTCATGTTGCGCGAGCAGGCGCCCTACGAACACGCACTGCTGGTCGGCTATTCGAACGGCTATCACGCCTACTTCCCCACCATCCGCGACGCCGCGCTGGGCGGGTACGGCGGGAAGACGGCGACCTACGTGGCCGTCGGTTCCGGTGAACGGCTGACCAACGAAGCGCTGATCTCGCTGTATCGTCTGGCTGGGGCGCTGGGAGATGCGCCGCTCTTGCAAGACTTCCGGTTGATTGAGTGGGACAAACTTTCCGACGAACAGCGCCGCGCGGCCCAATAGAGTTCACGGTTGCGCGGCGGGTTGTTCTGTGGAAGTCTCACCGCCAAGAGCGGCGACGACGATTGCCAACCACGGCACGGCCAGCGGAGCTTGTCTTGCCAGCGGACGGAACGTGGCGATCGTTTCGCGAGCGCGGTCGAGATAGTCGGCCCGTTGGAGTCGCTGTGCCAGCGCGACGAGGTTGGCCGCCGAGACCGCATTGCCCGAGGGCAACGCCGAATCGACCGGGTCTTTGCTGCGGGCGATCAATTGCTCGTGATCGTCGGCCGTGAAGAAGAACCCACCGTGCTCATCGTCCCAGAAGTGGGCGAGTTGCCCGTCGGTCAGCTCGACGGCCGCCGCCAACCAACGCTCTTCGCCGGTGGCCGACTCCAGCGCGAGTAGCCCGGCCACGAGAAATGCATAGTCATCCAGATAGGCTTGCAACTTGGCTTGTCCATCGCGCCACGTGCGCAGCAGTCGCCCGTCGGCCGTGCGCAGCTCCGCGAGCGCGAAGCTCGCAGCGCGCCGCGCGGCGTCGATGTAGCGGGGTTCGTCGAGTAGCCGCCCGGCATTGGCCAGCCCCTCGATCATCAGGCCGTTCCAGGCGGTGAGCACTTTGGTGTCGCACAGCGGGCGCTCGCGCTGATCGCGAGCTGCCAAGAGCCGCGCGCGCACGGCGGCGATCTGTTCGTGCAGTGCGGTCTCTGTGACGCCCCGCGCGGCCGCAACCTCGGCGGGCGTTGCCGAACGGAGCAGTACGTGGCCTTCCTCGAAGTTCGGTTCACCCTCGATACCGTACACTGCGGCCATCAAGGCCATCTCCTCGGGCGATAGTAGCTTGCTGAGTTCTTCATCGCTCCAGGCATAGTAGGCGCCCTCGCGAGTATCCGTCTCGGCATCGAGTGCCGAGTAGAAGCCGCCGGCCGTATCGGTCATTTCGCGGAGCACGAACTCGGCCATCTCCCGGGCGACGCGGGCGTACTCCACGTTTTGGTAGCGCACCGCCGCTTCGCTATAGACCGAGAGCAATTGCGCGTTGTCATAGAGCATCTTCTCGAAGTGAGGAATGTGCCAGAAGCGATCGGTGCTGTAGCGATGGAAGCCTCCGCCCAAGTGATCGCGAATCCCGCCGGCGGCCATCGCGTCGAGCGTGCCCATCAGCATGTCGCGGGCTGCCGCGTCGCCGGTGCGGACTTCGCGATCGAGCAGAAACAGCAGGTTCGACGGTTGCGGGAACTTGGCTTGCTGCGGTTGTCCTTCGACGTAGCCGAAGCCGCCGTAACGCGGGTCGTATTGTTCCGCCAGTCCGACAGCCACTTCGTCGATCCAGGCCGCATCGAGTGGTTCGGCCAAGCCGATCGGCCGGCGGCGCAGGGCATCGCGCACGTAGCCGGCCAACTGGGCAGCGCTCTGTTTCAACTCGTCGGGATTCTCCTGCCAGCGATCGCGGATCAACGTCAACACGGTCAAGAGACCGGTGCCGCGTTCGGAATCGCGGGGCGGGAAGTACGTGCCACCGAGTACGGGAGCACCGTCGGCCGTGAGGAACATGTTGAGGGGCCAGCCGCCGCCGGCCGCCGCGCCGGTCGCCTGCTGATAGATCTGCAGGGCCGTCATGTAGATCTCGTCCACATCGGGCCGTTCTTCGCGATCGACCTTGATGGCCACGAAATGCTCGTTCAAGAGCGCGGCGATCTCTTCGTCCATGAACGACTCGCGCTCCATCACGTGGCACCAGTAGCAACTCGAGTAGCCGATCGAGAGAAAGATCAGCTTGCCTTCGCGGCGGGCCTTCTCGAACGCTTCTTCGCCCCACGGATACCAGTCGACCGGGTTGTGTGCGTGCAGCAGCAGATAGGGACTGGTCTCGTCGGCCAGGCGATTGGTGTGCCCGGGCGTGTCCTGCGGTTCGTCGCCGGGCTGCACTTCACCGGTCGTCGTTTCCGGCGCGGCCGGAGAAGTCTCGGCCTCCGGCGTCGGCTCACAGCCGCAACCCAGCGCAATGATCAAGCAAAACGCGCGCGTCAACAACGGTCGCATCCGCCACCCGTCCATGATGGTTATCCTCCGTGGCAGCACGGCGGGCAGGTGCTCAATACCGTGTGATCGTTTCATGAAGGTTGAGCAGCACCCGCGCCCCCGACGCATAAGCGGCCAGCTCGGCCAAAGTACTCCCGTCGGGAACCGCCAGCGGTGACGCGCCGACTTCGAGCGAATCTCGCGCTGCCTGCTCATCGGCCGCGAACTCTCGCTGGTGCTCAGTCACCAGGGCCGCAAGAGTCTGTAGCTCTGCCGTATCCGCAGGCCGCCCCAACACCGTTCGATAGCCGAACTGCAAGCGGTCATCGACCGAGCGGCCACCTTCGCGGACGATGCGGACCGCCAAGGCCCGCGCGGCTTCGACATAGATCGGGTCGTTGAGCAGCACTAGTGCTTGCAGCGGCGTGTTCGAGCGGGCCCGGGAGACGGCGCACTCCTCGCGGCTGGGCGCATCGAACGCTACGAGACTGGGGTTCAAGAACGTGCGACTCCAATAGGTATAGATGCCGCGGCGGAAAAGGTCCTCACCGCTGTCCTGCACGTACTCGCGCTTCGGAAAGTTGAGATAGGCCCAGTAGCCTGCCGGCTGATAGGGCTTGACGCTCGGCCCGCCGATGCGATGCGCCAACAATCCTGCGGCCGTCAATGCCTGATCGCGCACGAACTCAGCATCCAGTCGAAATCGGCGTTGCCGCCATAGCAACTGATTACCGGGATCGATCGCTGCGGCTGCTGCGCGGGGCGCCGATGATTGGCGATAGGCAGCGGACATCACAATCAAACGCACCATGTGCTTCACGTCCCAACCGCTTTCGACGAACTCGACGGCCAGCCAGTCGAGCAGATCGGAATGCGTCGGCCAGGCACCCTGCGAACCGAAGTCATCGGGCGTTCGCACCAGCCCGTGACCGAAGAACATTTGCCAGAGACGGTTCACGAACACCCGGGCGACGAGCGGGTTGTCGGGATCGACCAGCCACCGCGCAAGATCGAGCCGTGTGGCGCGGCGTTCGTCCGATGGCAGCTCTCCCAACGCGGCCGGGACTGCGGGAGTGACGATGTCGCCCGACTGGTCGAGCCAGTTTCCGCGCGACAGGATGCGGGTCGCGCGCGGGTCGGCAGCCACGGTGATGAGGACGCGCGGTATTTCCGCTTCAAGCTGCTCAAGTTCTGCTTCGAGCGCGGCCAGCTGCGTGTCCGCTCCGTTTGTTTCAGCAGTACGGGCGCTCTTCAGCGCCGCGATGTCTGCTCGGAGCCGTTCACGGCGCTGTGTTTGTTCGAACGACGGCACATGCAGCTCGGGCACCTGCGCCTTGATGGCTTCTTCCTGCACGTCGGCGAAGAACGCGGCGAAGCTGTAAAAGTCGCGCATCGTGAGCGCATCGAACTTGTGATCGTGACATTCGCTGCAGCCGAGGGTCGTCGCCAGCCAGACGGCTGACGCGTTGCGCACGCGGTCGGCTGCATACTTCGCGCGATATTCGCCCGGCTGGGCGCCTCCTTCGCGCGTGGTGAGATTCAAACGGTTGTAGCCGCTGGCGACGCGCTGCCAGAGCGAGGGCTCGGGCAAGAGATCGCCTGCCAACTGTTCGGTTGTGAAGCGATCGAACGGCAGGTTGTCGTTGAACGCATCGATGACGTAGGTCCGGTAGGGCGCGTGGTCGCGGTGGTTGTCGCCGTGAATGCCGTTTGTGTCGGCGTAGCGCACGAGGTCAAGCCAATAGGCGGCCATCCGCTCGCCGTAATGCGGCGAGGCCAACAGCCGCTCGACGAGACGTTCGTACGCGCCGGGATGTGAATCGTTGAGAAACGTCTCTACTTCGACTGGTGTCGGAGGCAGGCCAAGCAGGTCAAACGTGATCCGGCGAATCAGCGTGCGACGATCGGCCGGGGGTGATGGCGATAGACTTGCGTCTTCCAATTGGGCCAGCACGAAGCGATCGATCGCGCCATTTGGCCACGCGGCATTCTGCACATCGGGGACTAAAGTGCGCCGCGGTGCAACTTGCGACCAGTGCGGTTCCCACTGGGCGCCTTGCTCGATCCAGGTCCGCAGCCGGGTGACTTCTGCGGCGGAGAGTTCCGCGCTCCAGTCAGGTGGTGGCATGCGCTCGTCCGGATCGTCGGACGTCACGCGGCGGATCAGTTCGCTCGATTCCGGATCGCCGGGCACGATGGCCTGGTAGCCTCCCAAATCGGCGATTGCTCCGTCGGCCGTGTCGAGCCGCAAGTCGGTCGGCCGCGCCGCTTCATCGGGACCGTGACAGGCGAAACAGCGCTCCGAGAGAATCGGGCGGACATCGCGGTTGAAGCGGAGGTTACTCTCAGGCCGGGCTTCGGCAGCTTGCGCTGCGCTCCACGAGCCGAGCACCAACAGCAGGGTGCCGCAGCAGGGTCGCCTGATTCGATTTCGCATCGCGACGAACATGCTCACAGTCTACGCGTCGCTGCCAGAGGTCGCCAAACAGGCTCCAGGCGCCAACGACGAGAAAGCGCAAAAATGGGGTTGAGCTTTCGCCTTACTGTTCGACCGTCGATGGCGATGTGTCGAGATTGAACAGCGCGAGCATCTGCCCGGGAGTCAGCGGTTTCGCGCGGGAGTCTTCGTACGGTTCGGCTGCGAGGGCTGCAAGAAAACGGTTGGCCAAAAGAGCGTGGCCGATACGTGTGGGGTGGATGCCATCGACAGTCAGCGCGACTTCGGCGTCAACGTGTTGCTCACCGATTTGCAGCGGCTCAGTGCGAATGGTCTCCCACCAGTCCCAGATCTCCATCACGCCATAGCCGCGCTCGGCGGCGAGCGCGCGGATGCGTTCGTTCCAGACCCTGATGTTCGACCGCAGCCGCTCTCGCGCCGCTTTGTCTAACGGCGGAACGTAGATCCCATTCGTGGCGACGGGCATCGAGCCCAGATCGCAGAGCGTGGCGAGGATCATCTTGACGTTCGTGCCGGCGGCCGCACGATCGAGCACCTCGGTGTAGCTCGCTGCCAAGTTTGCAATCGCATGTTTCGCCGCAGTGCTACCTGGTTCAAAGAGCGACCAGTTTCGCTCGGTTCGTCGATGGGCGAGGCTGCCCAAAACGCTGTTGCCACCGATCTCCAACAGGCCGTACTCGAACGCGCCCCCGTTGGCGGCCGCGCGAAACAACGAGACGGCCGGGGTGGTGAAGTGTGACTTGCCGCGCAGCAGGTGCTGCACGTTCGCTCCGGCCAGCGCGAAGTTGTGCCGGTAGCTGCGCCCGCCAACCGCGCGGGGATCGGGCGGCTCGAAACTCTCCATCGGACCGAAGTCGACCAGCTTCGCTGCGGCCAACAGCTCGACCCAATTGGCCGCGTCGGGAACATGGATGCCCCACTCATCGCTGAAACTATCGCCCAGCACGCCGACGCGAATCGGCCCGGGCTGCGGATCGGCGGCTGGTGTGATCGCCGAAGAGAGAAAGGCCGCGATGTGCAGGGCCAGCAGCCACGAAAACGCCGGTGGATTGCACGATGTACCTGCGTTTTGCACTGAGGAACCTATGAGGATATTGGCAGTGGTAGTTCGATGCTTCGGCATTGCCAGGAAAACAGCGACTCCTTCAGCCTAGTCGATCGACGGCCGTCGCGGCAGCGGCAAATATCGGTGCGTGAAACACAAGCGCCGCGCGGCTATAGTCGGGCACACGTAATGGTCGCCCGCAGGAAAGAGGAACTCACGAATGCACACCGCGAAGCCGCGCCGGGATCTCAGCACGAGCCTCATACTCATTGCTGCGATGTGGGACCTGTGTAGCGCAGCACCGGTCGTGGCGGCCGACACGCGACCCAACATTCTGTTCATCTTCTGCGACGATCATGCTTCGCACGCGATCAGTGCGTATGGATCGCAGATCAACAGCACGCCCAACATCGATCGGCTGGCCAGCGAAGGGATGCTGTTTCGTAATTGTTTTTGCACCAATTCGATCTGTGCCCCCAGCCGCGCGGTCGTGCTCACCGGCAAGCACAGCCACCAGAACGGTGTGATCGATAATCGCGTCTCGTTCGACGGGACGCAACAACACGTGGGCAAGCTGTTGCAGGCTGCCGGCTATCAAACGGCCATGATCGGCAAGTGGCATCTCAAGAGCGACCCGACGGGCTTCGACTACTGGCGCGTGCTGCCGGGGCAGGGGGCCTACTACAACCCGGTGATGCGCACGGCAGCGGGCCGCGAACAGCACACCGGATACACGACCGACGTGATCACCGACATCGCCCTGGAGTGGCTGGCCGACGAGCGCGATCCCGAGAAGCCGTTTCTGCTGATGTACCAGCACAAGGCGCCGCATCGCGAATGGGCGCCGGGGCCCGATCACCTGGGGCTGTGGGAAGGCGAAGACCTTCCCGAGCCGGCGACGCTGTTCGACAACTATCAGAATCGAACCAGCGCGGCGCAGACACAGACGATGACCATCCGCGAGCATCTCAACCAGCGCGACTTGAAGTTCGTGCCGCCGCGCAATCTCACCGACGAGCAACTCTCCGCCTGGAACGCGGCTTACGGCCCTGCCAACGAGCGGTTCGAAAACGCCAACCTGGAAGGTCGCGACCTGATCCGCTGGAAGTATCAGCGGTACATCAAGGACTACTTACGTTGCATTGCCTCGGTCGACGACAACCTCGGTCGCGTGCTCGACTACCTCGACCGATCGGGCCTGAGGCAAAACACCGTGGTGATCTACAGCTCCGACCAGGGTTTCTATCTGGGCGACCACGGATGGTTCGACAAGCGTTGGATGTACGAAGAATCGCTGCGGATGCCGCTCATCGTCCGCTGGCCGGGAGTCGTCGCTCCCGGCAGCGAAGACGAGCACCTGGTGCAGAACCTCGACTTTGCGGAAACGTTTCTCGAGATCGCGGAAGCGGACGTGCCCGACGACATGCAGGGCGAGAGCCTGGTGCCGATCTTGCGCGGCGAAGAGCCCGACGATTGGCGGGATTCGATTTACTACCAGTACTACGAGTGGCCTGGCGCCCACAGCGTGCAGCGCCATTACGGCGTGCGAACCGATCGCTTCAAGCTGATCTACTACTATCTGATCGACGAGTGGGAGCTGTTCGATCTGGAAAACGATCCGGATGAACTGAAGAGCGTCTATGACGATGCAGCGATGGCCGATGTGGTGACGAGATTGAAGCGCGAACTCGACCGGCTACGCCAACATTACGGAGCCGACGAGTTCCCCGAACCGCCCGTGCCGGAGCGCAATGCGTTGCAGAGTGGCTTCGAAGTGGCCCCAGATCTCGCTGGCGACTGATACGTCGAATCGCCGCCACCGTCACTCAGATCGGTCACGGTCTCCTGACCGTGACCGAATGCCTGAAACCACGGGAGACCTGCGGTCGGCTATGTGTGTCGCGGTCGTGAGACCGCGACACAACACAGTCTGGAGACGGCGGCACATCGTCATTGATGTTCGCCAGCCGCTACAGCGACGCGATGTCGGGCAGTACCCAGGGTGCACGGTATTCGGGCCGTGTGCGGTAGAGGTTGGCTTCGTCGTCGCCCTTGAAGGTGTACGTCTCCGCATCGAACTCGAGCGTGCGGCCGGCGCGCCAGGCGGCGTTGCCGAGATGGCAGAGCACACTGGCGGGATGTCCGACCGTCTCCAGATCGGCTGCGGGACGCGCGCGGGTGCGCATGCAGTCGATGAAGTTCTGGGCGTGCACAGAGTCGGCGTAGTCGCCGCGATCCTCGGCGAGCGGCTCGTCGCGAAGCCCAAAGGCCCGCCAGCGGCGATTGCCCAGCACCAGATAGCCGTTCTCTCCGTAGACGGCCGCGCCTTCGGGCTCGCCGTGCAAGGGATAGCCGCTCCAGATCCGCAGCTCGTAGTTCAGCAGGCCGTCGGGGTACTCGAAGCTGGCGAGTAGATTGTCGGGCCACTCCTGCGCGTCGTCGAAGTAGTGCTTGCCCCCGGTGGCTGAGACTTTCGTCGGGAAGTCCGGCAGCGGCTGTTGGCCGGCGGCGCGGCGGGCTTCGTCGAAGGCCCAACGGGCGTAGTCCAGCCGATGCACGCCATCGTTACCCAGATCGCCGGTGCCGTAATCGAAGAACCAGCGCCAGTTGCCATGGTAACGCATGGGGTTAAAGGCTCGCTTCGGAGCCGGTCCCAGCCAGGTGTTGTAGTCGACGCCCTCGGGCGGTTCGCTGTCCGGCGGATTGCCGATCGATCCCTGGCGACCGCTCTCCCAGGCTTTGGCCCAGTGCACGCGTCCCAATGCGCCGCCGCGAATGAACTCTATGGCTCGCAACATGTGCGGACTGCTGCGGGATTGGGTTCCCAACTGCACGATACGTCCGTACTTTTTCGCCGCCGCGACCATCGTGCGGCCTTCAATCAGATTGTGTCCGTCGGGCTTCTCGACGTACACGTCCTTGCCCGCCTGAGCGCCGTGGATGGTGGGCAGCGCGTGCCAGTGGTCGGGGGTTCCGAGCACGAGTGCATCGATGTCCGCATCATCCAGCGCGCGGCGATAGTCGGCGATGCGCTCGGGCCGTTGACCGGTGCGGCTTTCCAGTTCGGCAGTGCGGTTGTTCAGCACGCTCTGGTCGATGTCGCAGACGTATTTGACGGTCACGTCCGGCAGATCGGCGAACGTGTTGAGCAGGTTGTTACCCCGGCCGCGCACACCAACCACGGCGACGGACACCTTGTCGTTGGGCCCGACGGCGCGGGCACGTCGTTGGAGAAGGGCCGAACTGCCGGCCACCGCGATGCCCGTGGTCACCGTCTGTCGCAGGAAGTCTCGTCGTCTCATGGTCTGCACTCCTTCTGCTCATGATCAGCGCCGCATGGCCACGAAACCTCTTCGCCGGGCCGCCCCGATGCCGAGCAGTATACGCCGTCGGCTAGCGTTCGCCTTGCTGCCGGTATTCGTACGTGACGTCTCCGGATACGTCGTGAAAGCGGAACGTAATGGTCGGCCGCTCATCCTCGCGGGTCACGGCGACGCTCAAGTAACCACCGATCACGCGATGATAGGGCTGTTTCTGCATGTCGTGGCCGGGCGTGCCGCCGGCGTGTTCGTCGCAGACCGGTCCGCAGGAGAACTCACGCAGGCGGGTGTCGGGATCGACCGACATGTATTGCCAGTGGCGGTCGCCGCAACAGATGAAGAAATTCGTTAGGCCCTGTTCTTGTGTCCAGCGGCGAAAGGCGTTGCCCTCATACGTGAAGGCCTCGTTCGCGTGATTGTCCTGTTTGTTCGCGCGATCGGGTCCTACGATCGGCGTGGGGCTGATCAGCACCCGAAACGCTGCATCGCTTTCGAGGATCGTCCGCTGGAGCCACTCCCGCTGTTCGGTTCCCCAAATCGACTTGTCCGGACCGTCAGGATCCGTGTTGGGACTGCGAAAGTCGCGCCCTTCGACGACCCAGATCTGCAGTCCGCTGCCCCAGCGGATCGTGCGATACGGCTCGTCGCCGATGGGCACCTGTTCGCGAAAGATGCGCAGGCCATCTTCCCAGGTGAGCGGCAGCATCCAGGCTGGCTCGAGCGTCGACCAGCCATCGTTGCTGAGCGTGTCGTGGTCGTCCTTCTCCCAGTAGCCGGGCACATAGCGATGGAACTCGACGAGCCGGGGCAGCGAATACATGCGATGCCAATGGTGGCGAGCCAGGTCGATCGTCCGCGCCCGCGGCTGTTCGCTGTCGTAATAGACCGTATCGCCGGTGGGGACGATGAACTGCGGATCGTCCGCCAGCATGGCGTCGTAAATCTTGAAGCCGGCCGGATCGTCCAGATCGTGATACGCCTGACCGGTGACGACGGTGAAGCGGACGTCTTGCCAGGCGTCCGACAGAGCAGCAGTGATGAAGCTGCCGTCGATGCGAGCCGTTGCTCGTTCTGCTCCCACGGGTCGCGCCTCGACGCGCACGTAGTAGCGTGTCGCGGGCTCGAGATCTGTCAATTGGTGCTGCCGTATGTAATCGTTCTCCGAATCGACCGCTAACCAACCGCTGTCTTGTGCCTCCCGGAACTCCGCATCTTGCGACCATGTGAATCGCAGCTCGCCCCTCGCGCCGGGAACAGCGCCTTGCAACTCGTCGACGGGAAACGGTAGCGGTTCGTACTTAGGAACCCTTGCCCCGGCGCGTCCAATGAGGCGACGGCCGGACTCATTGCGCGTGGCATCCTTGGTGACGCGCGACCAGATGATGGCCGACGATTGCGTGACCTCGCCCACGCGCATCCCCATGGCGAGATGCACTTCGTCGGCAGCCGCACGAGAACAGTTGCCCAAATCGAACAGGAACAGCAGAGCCACCAGGGTGCGACTGGCGGCTCTCAGTTGGCCGGCGAAATTGTGCGCGCCGTCATGGCGCGAGCGATGCGAGAATGATGTACTCACGATGATGCCATATCTCGGTTTGGGCGTTGTGTATTCGTCGAAGGTCCAGCAACGGTCTCCCCCGCACAGGAGGGACAAGCCAACATGAGTTTGGAACGGATCGTGGGCGACTGCAACTTTTGCGGAAGCGGACATATCGGCTGCTCATCGATGGTGCGCGCCGGGGGCTCGGTGTACGCTACGAAAGATTCACCATCCTCGCCTCTGGTTGTCCAGAGCCCGCCGCGAGCCTCCCTCGATGCTGCACAACCACGTCCTACGCCGGGCCACAATGCTTACGACCTTCTTGCTCGCCGCATCCATCACGACTGCGGCCGACGCTGGACCGTGGACCGTCTACCTTCGCGGTACGTCGGGCTTGGGCGCGACGGCTATCGACCAGAACGGTCAGTCGTTCGGCGTCGGCGGACTGAGCGGGATCACCTATCTCGGCGGCAATTCGTACGCCGCGGCGATGGACAACTCGGGCAAAGTCGTCCTGATTGATGTCGACTTGAATACCGACGGCACGATCCTCTCGGCTCAGATAACCGGTGGTCTGTCGCTGGCGACGACGCATGACTTCGAGAGCATCGCGTACACGGGCGCTGCGAGTAACACCGTCTATCTGGCTGAAGAGAGCACGCCGGGAGTTCGCGAGTACAGTCTGGCAACCGGTGCGGAGTTACAGTCGCTGGCCGTGCCGGCCGTGTTTGCCAACATGGCGAACAATCGCGGCTTCGAGTCGCTCACCATCGACGCGTCCACTTCCGAGCTGTGGACCGCGAACGAAGAGGCGCTGACGGTCGACGGCGGATTGGCCACGCAATCAAGTGGGACAACGGTCAGACTCCTGCGCTATGTGTCGTCGGGCAACAGTTTCGCGCCCGCGGAGCAGTTTGCGTACGAGGTCGAACCGCTACACGCCCCGCCAGTGACCGGCTCCCGTAGTGGGCTCGTCGATCTGGTCACATTGCCGGATGGCGAACTGTTGGCGCTGGAACGTTCGCTGGCGCTGTCTTCGACCGAGGGCCTGTTCAAGAGCAGCCTGTTCTCGATCGACCTGACGGGCGCCAGCGACGTCAGCGCACTGAGCGGGGGACTGCAGGGCCAGACGTTTACACCGGTCGCGAAGAGCGAGCTCTGGTCGGGTGTGGTCAGCGGCGCGGGCATGAACATGGAGGGCCTGACGCTGGGACCGGCTTTGGGCAACGGCCGCTGGGCCCTGTTGGGCATCGTCGACAATGGCGATCCCCTCAGCACCAATAGCGTGGTGGCGTTCGAACTGGTCGCGGTGCCGGAGCCCTCCACTGGCGGTTTGGCGCTGCTGGCAATCTTGCTCAGTTGGGGCCACGCGCGAGGCCAGCCGTCTCGCAGCGGGTGACCGCCGCTCGGTTCGCAACGAGCGGTGTTTTCTTTTGCGACGCACGCGCACGGCCGTAGAGGCGGTTCACCAAGCTCAGGTGGCAACGCCCTGGTGGCTGTCTTACAATCCGCTGCATTGTACGCCCTCAAGCGCGCCCCCGTCCCACCTCTTTCTGCGAGGAGCCCGGCATGCGAGTCGCGACGTTGTTGTTGAGCCTGTTGGCATGCGTCATGGCGGCTGCGGCTGGTGCGGCCGAGCGTTTCGAAGTTGGGAGTGGGCTGCCGGACTTTTCGCTCCGCGACTATCGGGGCAAGGTGCACGATCAGGCGAGCTTCGACGAGGCGTCGCTGTTGGTCGTCGCCTTCTTGGGCAACGATTGTCCCCTGGCCCGGCTCTATGGCCCGCGACTGGCGGCACTGGCCGATGAGTACGCCGCGCAGGGCGTGCGGTTCGTGGGCGTGAACTCGAACGTCCAGGACACGCCAACGGAGATCGGCGCCTTCGCGCAGCGGTACGGCATCGATTTTCCGCTGTTGAAGGACGCCGGCAATGTGTTGGCCGATCAACTTTCCGCCCAGCGCGCGCCGGCGGTGCTCGTCTTCGATGCGGATCGAAAACTCCGCTACCGCGGACGCATCGACGATCAATACGGTGTCGGCTACCAACGTTCCGACGCCACGCGGAACGATTTGGCGACGGCCCTCGACGAGTTACTCGCCGGCCAAGACGTGAGCGTGGCCCAGACCGAAGCGCCGGGCTGCATCATCGGCCGCGTGCAGAAGATCGAGCCCCGCGGCGATGTGACCTTCAACCGCGACGTGGCGCCGATCCTCAACCGCCGCTGCGTCGAGTGCCACCGCGAAGGCGAGCTGGCGCCCTTCCCGTTGACCTCCTACGATGAAGTCGTGGGCTGGGGCGAGATGATCTGCGAAGTCGTTTCGCTGGGTCGCATGCCGCCTTGGTTTGCGAACCCCGAGCACGGCACGTTCTCCAACGATTGCAGCATGAGCGACAACGAGAAGCAGGTGCTGCACGACTGGGTAGCCGGCGGCTCACCCGAGGGCGAACCGGACGACTTGCCAGCGAGTCCCGAGTTCGTCACCGGCTGGAACATCGGTGAACCCGACGCGGTGTACACCATGCCCGAGCCGTTCGACGTGCCGGCCGAAGGCGTCATCGACTACCAATACTTTCTCATCGACCCGGGCTTCGAGGAAGACGTTTGGGTGAGCGCGGCCGAGGCGCGGCCCGACAATACGGCCGTCGTGCATCACATCGTGTTGTTTGCCGCGCCGTCGAACTTCGACGTCGATCGGGCCGCCCAGAATGGCGGCCCTGCCGGCGGTCAGATGGTGGCCATCTACGCGCCGGGCATGCGTCCCTGGCAATATCCCGAAGGTACGGCGATGAAGATCCGCAAGGGCGCCAAGTTCGTCGTGCAGATGCACTACACCTCCTGCGGCACTCCCCAAACCGACCAGAGCTACGTCGGGCTCAACTTCGTGGATGAATCCGAGGTGCGGAAGCGGATTCGCTACGGCATGGCGATCAACTTTCAGTTCGAGATCCCCCCGGGCGCGGACAACCATATCGTGACGTCGAAGTCGACCATGCGCCGCGATACGACACTGCTGCAGTTGTTCCCGCACATGCACTATCGTGGCAAGGCGTTCCGCTTCGAGGCGCACTATCCCGACGGAACACAGGAGGTTCTGCTCGACGTGCCGCACTACGACTTCAATTGGCAATTGCGGTACGACCTGGCCGAACCCAAGCATCTGCCCCGCGGCACCGAGTTGCACTGCACGGCCGTGTACGACAATTCGGAAGAAAATCTCGTCAATCCCGATCCGGACGAGACGGTCCGCTTTGGTCTGCAGTCTTTCGAAGAGATGATGGTCGGCTACTACACCTCCGTGCGGACCTACGAAGATCTCACGCAGGATGAGTAGCGCGAGGGCGGAGACATTGGAGTTTCCGCCGCCCGGAGAGGTGCTGCGTCGAAGCCGTGTTGCGCTTTCTGCGTTTGCCCTCAGCGCTTGCGCGGCGCTTGTATTGTGCGGCTCGTCGAGCAACGCCGCCGAACTCGATGCGCGGCATGTCGACGTCTACCGCGTGCCGGGGCGATTTGGCGGCTGGCCTGCCAACCACGGCATGTGGTCGTGGGGCGATGAGCTGTTGGTGGGCTTTAGCGCCGGTTACTTCAAGGACAATGGCCCCCACAGCCACGCCATCGATCGCCAGCGTCCTGAAGAACACCTGCTGGCCCGGAGTCGCGACGGCGGTCAGACGTGGTCTATCGAAGACCCATCGAAGCAGGGCATGCTGATCCCCAGGGGCGAAGCGCTGCACGGCGCTACGCCACCGCATCTGGTCGGCAAGGAACGGCCGTTGCCGCCCGAGCGAATCGACTTCGCGCATCCCGATCTCGCGCTCGCGGCACGGATGACGAATGCTCGCGGGGGCGAATCCCGGTTGTTCTACTCCTACGATCGCGGCCGCATATGGCGCGGTCCGTTTCTGCTGCCGGACTTCGATCAGGGGGGCACAGCACCGCGCACCGATTACGTCGTCCTCGACTCAGATACCTGCCTGCTGTTTCTGGCGGCTGCCGAAGCGCAGCGCGGCGTGATGCGTTCCATGTGTGCGCGCAGCGACGATGACGGTTTGACGTGGCAATTTCATTCGTGGATCGGTCCCGAACTCGCAGGTTCCGGCATCATGCCTTCGACCGTGCGGCTCGAAGCGGACCGACTGTTGACGCTCGTTCGTCGACGCCACGGCGAGCGGCGCTGGATCGACGCGTTCGCTTCGCCCGATCTCGGGCGGAGCTGGGAGATGCTTGACCCGCCCGTCGCCGATGCCGGCGAAGGCAATCCGCCGTGCCTGATTCGCTTGCACGATGGACGTTTGTGCCTGACGTATGGCTATCGGGCGGAACCTTACGGCATCCTCGCGCGCTTCAGTGCGGACGACGGCCGATCGTGGAGCGACTCGATTCAGCTACGACCGGCCGGCGGACGCGACATCGGCTATTGCCGCAGCGCGCAACGCGAAGATGGCCGCGTGGTCACGATCTACTACATGCATGAAAAGCTGCTCGGCGACCGCTTCATCGCCGCGACGATTTGGGATCCGACTTCGCTGGCTGATTGACTTCGGTCTGCAGGCCGCGTTAGACGTGCTACCCGACCTGACATCCGGCCGCGCTGGCGTGTTCGCGCGGCGAGCACTACACTCGGAAAGAGTGTCGCTGCCTTTGCGCGACTCGTTTCTTTTTCGTTCGGCGTAAGAAATGTCTGCAGCAAACCATGCCGATGCTGAACGCTTCGACGTGGCCGTCATCGGTGGGGGCTGCGTGGGGACGGCCGTGGCCATGTTCGCGGCGCGGGCTGGACTGCGAACGGCGCTGTTGGAACGAGACGACTTTGGCGCGGGCACGACATCGGCTTCGACCGAACTGATCCACGGGGGGCTGCAGTACCTGTTCCGGCTGAAGCTGGGAATCGTTCGCCAGTCGAACGAGTACGCCCGGCGGATTCACGATTCCGCCGCCCATTTGTGCCGCCCAGTGCCGATCGTCGTGCCGGCTTATCGCGGCGGGCCGATTCCGCAGGCGGCGTTTCGCATCTTCATGGCGCTGTACGAGCGCTACAACCGCCGCTACAAACATGCTCCGCCGGCGCGGCGCTTGAGCGCGGATGAGATCGTCGAGCGCGTGCCGGGCATTCGCAGCAACGGGCTCCTAGGCGGCGTTGAGTATTACGAGTGGTGGATCGATGCGGCGCGAATGTGCTTGGCCAATGCCCGATATGCCGCTGAACAAGGCGCCGACGTTCGCAATCACACCAACGTGGCAAACATCGAGCCAACCGGCGATGGTGGGTTTCGCCTGGAGATCGAAGACCGCCGCACCCGGCAAACCGGCGCACTGCACGCCCGGGTGGTGATCAACGCCACGGGGCCCTGGACGGATCGCATCTGCCGCATGGTCGGACTGGCCGACTCGCGGCGGATTCGGCCCACGCGCGGCGCGCACGTTTTTGTGCCCAAGCTGGGCGACGTGGGGTTGCTGGTGCACTTTGTCGATGGGCGCTTCGGCATCATCGTGCCCCGCGGCCCGTTGAGCATGATCGGCACGACCGACGACGACTACTACGGCGATCTCGACTCGATGCAGGCTACTGAAGATGAGATTGGCTACCTGCTCGACGGCGCGCGGCATGTGCTACCCGGCGCCGATCTCGATCATGTCGTCGACACCAAAGTCGGCGTGCGACCCACGATCTATCAGTACGGCAAAAACGAAGACAAAGTGTCGCGCAACCACCGCGTCGAGCAGTTGAGCGATGCCGACATGCCGGGCTTCTTCTCGATCTATGGTGGCAAACTCGCCACCCACACGCGGATGGCCGAAGACGTGCTCGCTGCGGTCGGCGAATACCTCGGTCGATCGATCGAGGCTCCCGCCGACTATCGCCTACCGGGCGCGCCGCAAGGAGAGTTGGAGTCGCTATTGGCTGAAGTTTCCGCCATCGCGGCTCGCAGCGGCTGCGAAGAGGCGGCCGTCGAGAGTCTCATGCGGCGCTACGGCACGCGCTACGACGCCGTGCTGCGGATCGTGCAGGAGCGACCCGAGCTGGGCGAGAATCTCTGTCGCTGTCAACGCGATGGCGCGCCCGCTCAATACGTGCTCGCCGCCGAAGTCGAGTACGGCCGCCAGCAGGAATGGGTGCATACGCCCGCTGACATCGGCCGCCGCACGGGACTCGGAGTGGGCGAGTGTCGCCAGAACGGCTGTCTCGATCGCGCCGCGCGGCTGCTTGAACAGACCCCAGACGCGTTGCTCTCGCGCTAAGTTATCGAAAAGCCGCCATGCCTCCGATCCGCAATCGTCGACTGTGTCGCCACGATGGCTGGGGTCGCGCCAGCGACGCCATGCGGCTCGATGATCGCCCGCAGTTGAAAGCCTATCTCGACGAGCGACTCGGCCGCTTGCCCACGGCCCGAGAAGCGCCACCGCGTACCGCGTTCGCCGTGGAACCGAGCCGCATTCCCGACGAAGCACAGCGGGCGCTGGTCGATGGTCTGGGCGCGGACGCGGTTTCTCTCGACGACGACGATCGCGTGGGCCATTCACTGGGCCGCAGCTATCGCGACTTGTTGCGCATCTGGTCGGGGCGGCTCGATGTCGTCACGGATGCGGTTGTCTACCCGGCGAACGAAGACCAGGTGGCGCTCGTTCTCCAGATCGCCGCCGCACACGATTTGGCCGTCGTCCCGTTTGGCGGAGGGACGAGCGTTGTCGGCGGCGTTGATCCCTGGAGCGGCGATCATCGCGCGGTCATCACGCTCGACACCATGCGCCTCGACCACGTCGAAATCGACGAAACGGCCCTGTTGGCCGACATCGGTGCCGGGGCCCTCGGTCCGGATCTCGAGCGAGCACTCAATGCGCGCGGCTTCACGCTGGGCCACTTTCCGCAATCGTTCGAGTTTTCCACCTTCGGCGGCTGGGTGGCCACGCGAGGGGCGGGGCAGCAATCGACCCGCTACGGCAAGATTGAGAAGATGATTCAGTCGGTGCGGCTGGTCGCACCGGGCGGTGCCGTGCAAACCCGCAACGTGCCGGCCACCGCCGCGGGTCCGAGTCTGGTTGCGCAACTTGTCGGTTCCGAGGGCACGCTGGGCGTCATTACGTCGGCCGCCGCGCGGATTCGCCGCCGTCCGGCAGTGAAGCAGTTCGCCACGTTTTTTCTGCCGGATTTCGAGCGGGGTTCGACGCTGTTGCGCGAACTGGAACAGGCTGAACTGCCGCTTTCGGTCGTGCGGCTTTCGGACGCCGAGGAGACTCGGTTCCTGTTGAGGGCATCTGAAGACGGTCCCTCGTCGCTGATCACGCGGATCGGCAAGTCGTTCGTCGAGCGGCTGATGCGGCAGCGCAGGTTCCGCGAGTCGGAAACCTGTATCGCGCTGCTGAGCCTGGAAGGAGAAGCGAAGGCCGTGAAGGCGGCCTTGCGACAAGTGCGGAAGATCGGCAAACGGGTCGGCGGCATCTACGTCGGCTCGGGGCCCGGCCGCAAGTGGGAGAAGGATCGCTTTCGCCACCCCTACCTGCGCGACGAACTGCTCGCCCGGCAGATTATGGTCGACACGCTGGAGACGGCGACGACTTGGTCGAACCTGCCGCAGCTCTATCGCGGTGTGCGCGAGGCGATTGAACGAGTAATGGGCCAAGCCGGTCAGGCTGGCATCGTGCTCTGCCACCTCTCGCACGTTTATCCAACCGGGTCGTCGCTCTACTACACGTTCTTTGCTCCACAAGTGGCCGGCGAAGAGTTGGCGCAATGGGAGCACGTGAAGCGGGCCGCCACCGAGGCCATCATCGCCGGCGGCGGGACGTTGACGCATCACCACGGCATCGGCAACGAACATCTGCCCCTCTCGGCCGAACATGGTGCGGCAGGAGTGGCTGCGCTCTCGGCGTCCAAGGATGCGCTCGATCCGCGCGGCATCATGAATCCCGGCAAGCTGCTCGTCGAAGAACGTCCCCCGCTGGAGAAAAGCAATCGCCAGGAAATGCCGTCCGCCCAGACGCGCACGGCGTAGCGCTGCACTAGTGCTCCGTCAACGCGTAATCTTCGGGTACGAGTTGTCCGGCGGAGCACTACCATGTTGCCTGCGCCAAAGCACTTGCGTCTTTGGCGAACGTTTCGCGTCGGTGCGAATGAATCGGGCTGACGCTCCACTAGGCGCTGGGCGGCGCGATCAGCCGGATGCGGCCGGGTTCGATCTCGCAGCTCACCGCCACCCGAGGCACTAGATCTCCGTCGAAGCAGATCTCGGCCGGGATCTCCGTCTCGAACTCGACGCGCCGGCAACTGCGATACAGCGACTTCGGGTGATGGATGTGCGTGCCCTTGCGCAACGAAGCAAAGTTGCGGACGATCTCGCGGCGGCTTACGCCGGAAACGGCGTAAATGTGGAACTGCCCATCGTCCATCTTCGCGTCGGGAGCCACGGGCATGCCATCGCCGAAGTAGGCCGTACTGCACACGGCGAGCAGGTGCAGTCGCTCGAGGCCGTAGACGTCGCCGTCGACGTTTAGCCGCACGTCGTAGGGGCGATAGCGGAGCAGAGCGCGGAGCGCTCCCACGTCGTAGGCACGTTTGGGGCTCAGCTTTCTCAGCCAGCGCGGCACGAAAACGACTGACGCCGCCGCGATGCCGAAGCTGGCTTCGGTAATGAACCGCAGTTGGCTGCCGTCGGTGAAGGTCACCTTGCCGAGATCGATCGGTACGCTCTCAGTCGCCGCCAACAATTGGCCAAGTTCAAGCGGATAGCCGGGCGCGGCTTTGACGAAATCGCAGGCACTGCCCCCGGGCAAAGGACCGATGGCAATGTCGGCATCGAGCGCGCCGTTGACGACGTCCATCAGCAGTCCGTCTCCGCCAACGACGATCAACTTGTCGAAGTCGGCGGCGTGCTGCCGGCAATAGTCGCCCGCGTGGCCGCCGTACTGGGTTTCGAGCAACACGACCTGCTGGTCGTCGACGGCAGCCTGAATCTGGTCGCGCACGCGCGAGCGGTGCAGGCTCACGCCGTGTGGATTCACGATGACCAGCGTGCGTCCGACGATCGGTTGCGTCACCTACAAGCCTCGTCAACATCGACCGCGTCGGCGCATCTTCGCCGCGCCAACGCCAGAAGTCATGCTCGGCGTCATTGTGGCGGGGTGAACTGCGAGCAACCAGTGGACTGTCGGGGACTAATGCGATTCAAGCGTCGGCGAGTTGTATCGGGTGTCCGGCTGGTTCATATTTTCACGGGGTGCTACGTGCGGTCGTCAGCGATAGCGCAGCACTTGGCAAATCATCTCGCAAACGACGTAGGATCGCCATGTCAGTTCGCTTAACCGTCTACGCAGCGTTGGTGACGATCTTCCTTCCGACGGGGACAAACGCTGCGGCGCCTGAAATCACGGCAGTGCTGGAAAGTCCGCTGCTCGATCCGAATCAGCCGTTGGCCGACGCACAGCGGTTTACGCTGGCGCGGATTCCAGAAATCGAGCCGGTCGACTCGGCCGACGCGTGGACGGCCCGCGCGGATCAATGGCGCGAAGAAGTGTTGGACACGGTCGTCTTTCGTGGCCGCGCTGCCGGGTGGCGGGACGCGGAAACGCAGGTCGAGTGGCTCGATACGATTCCCGGAGGGCCCGGCTATCACATTCGCAAGCTGCGGTTCGAGGCGCTCCCCGGGTTGTGGATTCCCGCGCTGTTGTACGAGCCGGGCCAGTTTGACGGTCCGCTCAGCGTCGACGGGCGCGTGCCGGTCGTGCTCAACGTCAACGGGCACGACGGCGACGGCAAGGTGGCCGAGTACAAACAGATTCGCTGTATCAATCAGGCGCGACGTGGAATGCTGGCCCTGAACGTCGAGTGGCTGGGTATGGGCCAGCTTCGCGGCGAAAGCTACGTGCACTACCGCTCGAATCAGATCGATCTCTGCGGAACCAGTGGACTGGCGCCTTTCTATCTCTCCATGTCGCGCGCGCTCGACCTGGCGCTCGCGCATCCCCACGCTGATCCCCAGCGCGTGGCCGTCGCGGGGCTCTCGGGCGGTGGCTGGCAGACAATCATCATCAGCGCGCTCGATCCGCGCGTGACGCTCGCCAATCCCGTGGCCGGCTACAGCAGTTTTCGCACGCGGGCTCAGTACGTTTCGGACCTGGGCGATTCGGAGCAGACGCCCGTCGATCTGGCGACGATCGTCGATTACACGCACCTGACGGCGATGCGCGCACCGCGACCGACGCTGTTGACCTACAACGCCAAGGACAACTGTTGCTTCCGCGCCGATCATGCGCTGGAACCCTTGCTCGATGCAGCACGGCCGATCTTCGCGCTTTACGGACGCGAGCAGAATCTGGCCAGCCACGTGAATGAAGATCCCGGCGACCACAACTTCGGGCACGACAACCGGCTGGCCTTGTATCGCATGTTCGGTCAGCACTTCGTGCCTTCTGCCGCCACGTTCGACACCAGTGAGATTCCTTGTGAGGACGAGCTGAGGAGTGCAGACGAACTCCATGTGCCGCTCGAAGAGGGCAACGCGAACTTCAATACCTTGGCGCTGGAGTTGAGCGATCACCTGCCGCGGGAAGCCGCGATGCCGCAAACTGCCGAGGAGGCACCGCGCTGGCAGCAGCAGCGACGCGAACTATTGGCCCGGATCGTGAAGTATCACGAAGACGAAGCGACCGCTTTGCAACTTGGCACCGACTCCATCGATGACGTGCAGGTCGCCTATTGGAAGCTGCGGATCGGCGACGACTGGACGTTGCCGGTCGTTGAGTTCAGGCCCGCTGAGCCAGAAGGCCTGGCGCTCGTGATCGGCGACGAAGGACGCCAGGCGCAGGCCGACATCGTTGCGGCAAGACTCGCCCAGCAGCAGCGCGTGCTGGTCTGCGACGTCTTCGATCTCGGTGAAGCACAGGTCTCGGCGCGACCATTCTTGTGGGCCCTGCTCGTCTCTGCGGTGGGCGAGCGACCATTGGGCGTGCAAGCGGGCCAGATTGCGGCCATCGCCCGTTGGGCGCACGCGCACTTCGAACCCGAGCGGCTCGACCTGATCTCTGGCGGTCCGCGCACGAGCGTGATGGCCTTGGTCGCAGCGGCGCTGGAAACCGACGCGATTGGCGCCGTGGCGCTGCACGACCCGCTGGGTAGTCTCCGGGAAGTCATCGAACGCAACTGGGCCGTGAACGACTATCCCGAGTTGTTTTGCTTCGGCCTGTACGAGCACTTCGACGTGCACGACCTCGGCTTGCCCGTGGTGCCTCGTCCGATCACGGTGCACGAGGCGAGTCAGCGGGCGGCGAGTGAAATGCAGAGCTGGGACGAGGCTTACGCGCTGTATGCCATCGACCACGATCCCTTGGCCCAAACATCCGCACACGCTGCGAATGGTGAACAGGCGGGCGTGCTGGTGGCGGGCATCGTGCTGAAGTGGCTTCGCGGCGAGAAGGATGCGAACTACGCACGGCTGGAACCGCTGGTTCGCTCGGCTGCCGCGGCGGGCGCCGAGATCATCTGTACGACGGAGTGCTTTCTCGACGGGTACGCCATCGCGGACAAGAGCATTCCGCTGGAAGAGTATCGGGCCCTCGGCGAGCGGATTCCCGATGGCCCCTACTTTCGCCGGCTGGCCGCGCTGGCTGACGAGCTGGATATCCATCTCGTCGCCGGGATGCTCGAAGCAGACGGAGAGCTGCGCTACAACACGGCGGTGATCATCGCGCCTGACGGCCGGCTGGCGGGCAAGTACCGCAAGCAGCGACTGGGACACGAGTCGGTGCGCAACACGGCGGGTGATGCCTCCGAGGTTTTCTCCTTACCGTATGGGAAACTCGGCGTGATGATTTGCGCGGATCGCCGCTATCGCGAGGTCGTGGACGGATTCACGGAGCGCGGCGCGGAGTTTCTGCTGTGCCCCTCGGGCGGGATGTTTGGCGCCCGGCGCAACGACCCGATCGTGCAGTCGCGCTCGCGGGAGACCGGACGTTACATCGTGTTCGTGCATCCTGCAGAGTTTCTTGTCACCGCTCCGGGGGGCACGATTGCGGCACGTGAACTCGTCGGCGACCGGCTGGTGATCCAGCGGCACGAAGTTGGCACGGCTGTGGACTCGTCGTTGGTGGGCTTTTTCCGCGTCCCGCTCCCCAGCGCAATACCAGCCGCAACGGGCAGATAAGCCGGGTTTTTCCGCACTCCGCGATAGGTCGCCTGCGAGATCGGGTATCGGCTTATTGGTGTCTTCGCGGTCCTGTCACGTGTACAGGCTATGACGGCAGTGCCGGCTGTCGGGTGGCAAGCGGTCGCGCCTTGAGATTGGAATCTGCGGCGCCGAATAGAAGGCGGGGCAAACAGCTCGCGCCAGATGCACGAAAACCGATGTGCTGACCAGACTTTCGCCTTCGGTAACGGCAACGAGCGCGGGGAGTTGGGCTCGCCACAAATGCCTGGACAAGGGCACGGGGCAACGTTGGCGGCCCGTAACGGAGAAAAACCACTCAGGCGATCGGTCCTCCGATCTACCGCCAGTGCGAAGGAGTGCACAATGACTCGTCCTGTTCTCACCTCGTCCTGTCTGGCCCTGGCCTGGGGCCATTTAGCCTTCCTGGCGGCGTTGCCGGTCGGCGCTGAGGAAACCTCGCTCGCCAAACGCGCCGCCCGTATTCCCAGCGGAGCGGTGATCGAACTGATCCAAGAGCGCTATTCCGACGGCGATGTGAAGATCGCCCGGGAAGTGACCCAAGATGTCGACGGCAACTACGTCAACCACGGCGAGTGGAAGATGTACGACCCGCAGGGCACGCTGGTCGCCGAGGGTGAGTACGCCGGCGGACAGCGCGACGGCACGTGGAATCGCTGGTACCGCCGCAATGAAGCGGCTCTGTTCTCCCAGGCTCCGTACGACAAGTTCGCCGAACCGTTCGTCTCGCAGATGACGTTCGACGCTGGCCGGCCTGACGGCGCATGGGTGATTTTTGACGCCAACCAGCGCAAAGTGAGCGAGATCCACTTCACCGACGGGCAGCGCGACGGACAGGCGTCGTGGTGGTACGCGAATGGCAATCTGGCGCGAGTCATCGAATTCGCCGACGGCCGCATCAACGGGCTGTATAGCGAGTGGTCGGCCGATGGGACGCTCACCGCTCAGCAGACGTATCAGAACGGTCGCAAGCTGGCCAAGAAGATCGAGCACTTCGAGGTCGAGAAGGGCGCTCGCGGTCAGCGGCAAAAAGTGAAGAAGTCCGAAGGCACCTACCTTCACGCCGCCATGGTGCTGGAGACCCCCGACAACTGGTGGAATGCCCAACTGGCCACATACTCGCGCGACGGCAATGACGAGCGTCATGGCCCTTGGGCGACGTGGTTCCGCAACGGTCAGCAACAGATCGCCGGACAGTACGAACACGACGTGCCCAGCGGCGACTTCACCTGGTGGTACTCTAACGGACAGATCGCCTCGCAAGGCGCGTACGAAGATGGCCATCCACAGGGCACCTGGGTCTGGTGGCACGAGAACGGCCAGAAGGCCACGCTCGGCGAATACGAGTTGGGCGAGCCGGTGGGCAAGTGGAACTGGTGGCAAGAGAACGGACGACTGGCCCGCGCCACGGACGTCGAGACCGAAGGCCACCCTTCATTGATGCCCGAGGAGGCGACCGCCGCTCAGCCGCAGGCGCCCGCCTTGATCGAACCGAATCAGATCCAGCGCCGCTAAGCGCTGAACCGGTCGCTGCCCGGATGCCAACTATTCGCGATTGTGCGGGCCACGCAGTGGCGGGCCTGACGACGTCGCCGGAGCCTGGCCGTCAGCCGACTGCAGAAAGGCGTCGAGCGCCGCGTCGAGTCGCTCGGGCGAGTCGTAGGTACCCGCCGCGATCTCACGGCGTATCTGTTCGATACGCGCCTGGCGGTCCGGATCGATCGGCTGGTCGTCGGGGCGATGCATGATAGGGCGATTGTGGCGGTCCGCCGGGCGAGGCGAACCGCCGCAGCGGCTGCGGATCTCCATCTACAACCTAGCATGGTACCCCTGGCGGGGGAACGATCGGAGTTGGCGCCCGGCGGCGGGCCGCGCTTGACCCATCGCAACAGGGCGGTAGCTTCGCACGAAGTGATTCTCCCCCGCTCGCCCTGTTTCGGGGTACGTCGATGCTGCAACGCAGTTCGTTGCGCTGGCCCATCACGCTCGGCGTGGTGATGATCATCCTGCTGATCGCGCTGACGGTCGGCTGGGTGCTGCTGACCGTTGCGGCCGGTCGCGCCATACCGGGTGCGTTCTGGGTCGTGCTGGCGCTGGGGACGACGTTCCTGGCGCTGGTCCTCGTGGGCGTGGTGCTCTATCTGTTGCTGACGATCAAGGAAATACAACTCGGCCGTCGCCAGGCCAACTTCGTCGACAGCGTCACGCACGAGCTCAAGTCGCCCATCGCTTCGCTCAAGCTGTATCTGCAAACGCTGCGGATGCGGGCAGTGAGCCAGGACGAACGCGAAAGCTTCACCCAATTCATGCTCGAAGACGTCGAGCGGCTCGATTCGCTGATCACGCATCTACTCGAAGCGGCGCGGCTCGACCAGCAGCGGCCGCAGGATGATGAGATCGTCGACGTCGACGTGGCCGGCGTGTTGCGCAACTGCGCGGAGAGCGGCTGTCAGCGCTATCGTCTGCCGGCGGATACGATTGAGCTCGAGTTGCAGTCCGGCTGCGTTCGCGCGCGACCGGTCGATCTGGAGATCATCTTTCGCAACCTGGTCGATAACGCGTTGAAGTACTCGGGCGACCAGCCGGAGATCGAAATCGAGTCGCGCGTCGATGGCGACGACACGGTATTGGTCCGCATCGCGGACAACGGCCCCGGCATCCCAGGTCCCATGCGGCGGAAAATCTTCTGGCGGTTCTTTCGCATCGGCAGCGAACTGGAGCGATCGAAGAGCGGCACCGGTTTGGGGCTGTTTATCGTGCGGACGCTCGTTCGCCGGCTCCGAGGCCGCATCACGGTTCGCGGGCGCGGCTCACAGCCCGGGACGGAGTTCGAGGTCGAGCTGCCGCTCAGCCGGCCAAGCCCCGTGGCCGAGGTAGCTGCCGAGGTGTGACATCGTGCCGCGACGCCGGGCGGCCGACCGCGCAAACTCGGTCGAGCCAGGATTGTGTCGCGCCGCGGGGCTGAGTATGCTTCGACCCGCACATCGATGCTTGGCCCCCGCACACTCTGCCGCCGGGCAACTTACAGAAAGAGGCGTATGCTAGGTTTTGCGTATGATGCTCCTGCTCGATAGCACGATTCTGCTGGTCGCTCTGGCCGGGCATGTGGCGGCATTGATCGTTGTGCTCAATCACGTCCATTCGGCGCGGTTGAGGCTATGGGTCATCGACGCCATTACCTACACCTGCGAAGCAACCGTACTGGTGGCCGTGGGCTGCTGGGGATGGTGGTTCGCCCTCCACGGTTTTGGCGTGCTGGCACGTGCGGGACTGGCCCCGCTGCCAGCATGGTGCGTGGCCTATCTCGGACTATTCGGTCTCGTGGGCGCGACAGCCGTGCCGCTGTGGCTCTATCGCCGGGTGAACGCCACGAGCCCGGAATTGTTGACGAACGACGCCCGACGCTACCACGACATCAAGCGGCATCTCGGGCGGCTGCCGGTCCGGCGGGGGCGCGACGCCCTGATGGCCCGTCTGCCGGGCAATGAAGTCCATCGCCTCGAACTCAGCGATCGCACGATCGAGTTGCCGCGGCTACGGCCGCAGCTCGACGGGCTCTCGATTGCACATCTTTCCGATGTGCACTTCAACGGCGTCATGCAGCAAGACTACTACGAAGAGGTCGTGCGGCTAACCAACGCCATGGCGCCCGACTTGATCGCCGTGACGGGTGACATCGCGGATCGCGAAGAATATCTCGACTGGATCCCGCAGACGCTGGGCAAACTCGTGGCGCCGTGCGGTGTCTACTTCATCTTTGGCAATCACGACTGGATCCTGGGCAAGATGACGGCCGCCCGAGAGGCGATCATGGCTGCCGGGCATACCTATTTAGGCGGGAGCTGGTTCTCGCTCGACGTCGCCGGACAACCGGTCGTACTCGCCGGCAACGAAGCGCCCTGGTTTCCCGCGCCGCTCAGCCATGCCTACCCAAGCGAGAACGGTAGCGGGCGCCCGCTGAAGATTCTGCTGGCGCACTCTCCCGACCAATACCTCTGGGCGCGGCAGCACGACTTCGACTTGATGCTGGCCGGGCATACTCACGGCGGGCAAGTCGCGCTGCCGCGGCTGGGACCGCTGTTTGCCGCCAGTCGCACCGGCACGCAATACGCAGCCGGAACGTATTACAAACCGCCCACGGTGCTGCACACCAGCCGAGGGATCTCGAGCAACACGCCGCTGCGCTACAATGCCCCGCCGGAGCTGACCAAGATCGTGTTGCGGCCGCCCGTCGAGCGACGGATGAGCGTCGAGCGCGAAGTTGCCGAGCCCGCCGGAGCCTTTCCGCGCGAGCAGGGATAGCGACAGGCAGTGGCGCGGAATGTGAATGCGCTCACTCTTAGCGAGCGCCGACCAGTGCGGCTTTCTTCTCGGCGATGACTTCCTCTTGCACCTTCGCCGGCACGCGTCGGTAGCGGGCGAACTGCATGGAGAAAGTTCCCTGTCCCTGCGTCATGCTGCGCAGGTCGGTGGAGTAGCCGAAGGTGGCCGCCAGCGGGACTTCCGCTTCGATGCGCGCCACCTTACCCACCATCTCGGTGCTGAGCACGATGCCGCGACGACTGCTGAGGTCGCCGGCGATGGAACCCTGGTATTCGCCGGGCGCCTCGATCTCCATTTTCATCACCGGCTCCAACAGCACCGGCTTCGTCTTCATGAAGGTCTCGCGGAAGCAGTTTCGGGCGCAGACCTGGAAGGCCATGTCCGAACTATCGACCTCGTGGTACGAGCCGTCTTCTAAGAAGGCTTTGATCCCCACAATCGGGAAGCCCGCCACGGGGCCTTTTTCGATCGAAGCGCGGAAGCCCTTTTCCACCGAGGGTATGTATTCCTTGGGAATCCGCCCGCCGACGATGTTTTCCTCGAACTCGAACGTCTCTTCGGCATCGTCGGCTAGCGGCTCCAGCCGGCCCACGATATGGGCGAACTGACCGGAACCGCCGGTTTGTTTCTTGTGGCGAAAGTTGTACTCGGCGGCGGCGGTGGGCGCCTCGCGATAGCTCACCTTCGGTGCGCCGACCTCGACTTCGACTCCGTACTCACGACGAATCCGCTCGACGTAGATTTCCAGGTGCAACTCGCCCATCCCGGCGATGACGGTCTCGCCCGTCTCTTCGTCGGTCTCGACGCGAAACGTGGGGTCTTCCCGGAAGAAACGCCCGAGCGCTTTGCCCAAGCGGTCGGCGCCGTCGCGGCTGAGCGGGGTGATGGCCATCTTGATGACCGGATCGGGCACGAACATGCTTTCCAGCGTGCAGTAGCGGCCTTCGCTGGAGTACGTATCGCCGCTCGCTGCGTCGACGCCCATCGTGGCCACGATATCGCCGGCCGCAGCTTCTGAAATCTCTTCGCGCTCGTCGGCGTGCATCCGCACCAACCGCGAGATGCGCTCCTTGCGGCCCGTGCGCTGGTTGTAGTAGGTCTCGCCCTTTTCGAGCTTGCCTTGATAGATGCGCATGAACGTCAATTGTCCGTACGGATCGTCGACGATCTTGAAGGCCATGGCGACCAGCGGTTTGCTGGGATCAGGATCGAGCGGCATTCGCTCGTCGGGCTCGTCATGCTTCATCGCCGTGACGGTCCGCTCCAGCGGCGACGGCAGATACCGTGTGATCGCGTCCAGCAGCGGCTGCACGCCTTTGTTGCGATAGGCGGTGCCCATAAACACCGGCGTGACTTCCTGATCGAGCACCGCTGCTTTGGTCACCGAGTGAATCAGCTCCTCGGGCACAGGCTCTTCTGCCAGCAGCAACTCCATCAGTTCGTCGCTGTACATGGCCAGCGATTCGAGCATCGCCTGTCGGGCTTCGGCGACTTCGGCCGCCATCTCCGCGGGGAAGTCTGCATGGCGAACCTGCTCGCCCTGCGAGCCGTCGAAATACACGGCCTGCTGGGTAATCAGATCGACGACGCCTTCGAAATGTTCTTCGCGGCCGATGGGCAACTGCATCAGCACGGCGTCGCATTCGAGCTTGTCACGCAGTTGGCCGACCACGCGCAGCGGATCGGCGCCGGTGCGGTCCATCTTGTTGATGAACGCCAGCCGCGGAATGTGATAGCGCTTCATTTGCCGATCGACGGTGATCGACTGCGACTGCACGCCGCCCACGGCGCACAGCACGAGGACAGCCGCATCGAGCACGCGGAGACTGCGCTCGACCTCAACAGTGAAGTCGACGTGGCCCGGCGTATCGATCAGGTTGATCGTCGTCTCGCCCCATTGCACGGTCGTGGCCGCGCTGGTGATCGTGATCCCGCGCTCGCGCTCGAGATCCATGTGGTCCATGGTGGCGCCTTCGCCCTTCACCTCCTGGATGCGGTGAATGCGTCCGGCGTAGAACAAGATCCGCTCGCTCAGGGTCGTCTTGCCCGAGTCGATGTGGGCCGAAATGCCGATGTTGCGAATGTTTTGCAGGTCCATGGTCAGAATCCGGGTAGGGGAAGCAGTTCCGCCGCAGCGCGCATCGATGAGCCTGATGGCATACCACCCCACACGGGGGATGCCGTCGACTGGCATCGATACTCTCGGGAGCGGGGTCGCCAGAAGCGGTTCGACCCCGGCAGCTATCCCGACGCTCCATCCTCGGGCGACTGCGCGGCGGGCTCATCCGTCGATCGTCCGAACAATCCTAATCCATTTCGACGTTACGACTAGGCCAAATTCACTTGTGCTCGGGCGAATGCGGGATGGCCGCGCGGAGCAGTGCATGCATCGTCGTTGGCCGCGGCCTCGCCAGCGGCTCCCGATGTGCCCCCGAATCGTTGACTCATGTGCCTACCCTATCTAGCCTTATGCGACTCCCGGGTAGGCCCTGCAGCCGATGTTCATGGGCCACCTTGGAAGAGCCGCGAGAGACGGTTGCCCCAGTGTGCGGTAACCGAGAACTAACGAATCGCAAGCGGGGTGATCGATGGAGCAGCCGGCAGACACGACGGGCGACAGCACGACTGCTGCCGGCGCGGCAGACGCATCGCTCTTGGGCCGCTACCCGTGGCTGGTGTTCGTGGCGCCTTTCGTGGTTTACATGCTGGCCAACTCCCTGGAACCAGCGCCACCCAAAGGCGATGCGGGCGAGGAAGCGACGACCGGCCTCCTGAATCTCAGCTACGACCAATATCCGCTGGTGTACTGCGGCAAGATCGTCGTGACCCTGGTGGTGATCGCGCTGCTCTGGCGCGGCTATCGCGCGTTTCCGCTGCGCGTCAGCATGTGGGGATTGGGAGTGGGCGCGCTGGGTGGTGTGCTGTGGATAGCCCTCTGTCAGCCGCCCGTGCAAGAGGCGATGCGCGATCTGTGGACATCCGTGGGGATGGGCAGCTTCGTCGACACCGGGCTACGGAGCGGCTTCGATCCGCTGACCGAGATGGCAGACACGCCCGTGTGGGCGTATGCATTTCTCGCCGTGCGGTTCGCCGGGCTGGTCGTGGTGGTGCCCTGGATCGAGGAGTTCTTCTGGCGGGGCTTTCTGGTTCGCTTTCTGGCAGGCGTGAACTGGGAAACCATCCCTTTCGGCAGCTATCACCTGGGGCCGCTGGTCATCACGACCGTGGCTTTCGCGCTGGCGCATCCGCTGACTGAGTTTCCGGCAGCGGTCACGTGGTTCGCGCTAGTGAGTTGGGTGATGATCAGCACCCGCAACATCTACGACTGCATCGTCGCCCATGCGGTGACCAACCTGATGGTCGGCATCTATGTCGTGGCCACCAGCGCGTGGTACCTGATGTAGCGCACTGCGAACGCGCGACGCGCAAGGGAAGTGGCATTCCGCCTGGTGTGAACGCCGGTGGCGATCAGAATCCGGCACTGCGCGGCGTGCGATTCGACGCGTCTTCGACGGGCCATCCGTCTCGATAGGGCTCGCCCGCTTCGTAGAGTGCGAGACGTTCGCGGTAAGCGTCCTGCAGATCTTGCGGCGCGGCGGAGAGCGCTTCTTCCAGCGTCGCGACTGCATCCGCGTACTGGCCCGCGGCCGCCAGCGCTGCGGCGAGCGTGTCGAGGTATCGAAAGTTGCCTTCGCGGCCATCAATCTCAATCGCCTTGCGGGCCGCCTGCAGCGCGAGCTGCGGATTGCGGTAGTTCTCGTCGGGACAGGTGGCCATCAGCCAGGCGGCGCTTTGATAAGCGCGGCCGAGTTCCGGATCGATGCGAATCGCGCGGCGGTAGTCTTCGGCGGCCTGCTCGAAACGTCCTTTGTCGGCGTACGCGTCGCCCCGATTGGTGTAGGCCGCGGCGTTCTGCGGATCGAGACGAATGGCCATGCTGTAGTCTTCAACGGCGCCGACATAGTCATCGAGCCGGTACCGCGCGTGCCCGCGACTGTTGTAGATGGCGCTGTCGTCCGGCACGAGCCGCAGCGCGCGGTCGTAGTCGTCAATCGCCTCTTGGTACATCCCCTGCTCGTAGCGGATTTCGCCGCGATTGAAGTAGGCATTGCCGTACGACGGGTTGATCTCGACCGCGCGATCGAAGTCGGCAAGCGCCTCGTCATAGCGACCGAACAGCGCCAGACTCACCCCGCGATTGTGCAGAGCCTGCCAACGGGTGGGAGCCAAGGCAACGGACGCCGAGAAATCTTCGAGCGCATCTTCTTCGCGCCCCTCTTCGGCGTATTGCTCGCCGCGATGGTCGTACGTCCAGGCCAACAATTGCTCGGCGTACTGC
This sequence comes from uncultured Planctomycetales bacterium, assembly GCA_938003525.1. GTDB lineage: Bacteria > Planctomycetota > Planctomycetia > Pirellulales > JAEUIK01 > CALKYM01. The sequence continues at coordinate 56,969 of CALKYM010000304.1, forward strand.
GTCCACTGTTGGTCGAGTCCCAGCGACAAAGCGCGCTGGCACTGATCGATAATTTCGGTGTAATCGTCGACGGTAGCGGCCGCTGTCGTCTGTTCGTGCGCGGCACGCAACATCGCCACGGGGTCGTTCGCTGAAGGCGTGTCTTGAGCGACTACGATCGATGCCACCATGTGGGCGGCAAATGTTGCGAGCAACAGGCCCGCGCGTCGCGTGTAGAGATCGCGGAACGTCATGCTGTCCACCTCGAATGCGCGGAATTGCCGCCTTGTTTCAGCGCAGGTGTAGCGAGCCCTCGTGGCGATGGCTAGGCCTGCGGTTCGGTCATGCTGCGCGGGTCGAGCGCTGCATTGAGTTTCTCAAGTGGCAGAATCCGTTGTTCTTCGCAGAGCTGGCGAATCGTCTTGCCCGTTTTGAAGGCTTCTTTGGCCAGTGCCGCAGCCTTGTCGTAGCCGATCAGTGGATTCAGGCTCGTGACCATCGAAAGACTCTGTTCGACGGCCGCCTCGCAAGCCTCGGCGTTGGCTTGCATGCCATCCATACAGAAGTCCAAGAAGGCCTGCGTGGCCGAAGCGAGCAGGGCGATACTTTCCAGTGTCGTCTGCCCCATGACGGGCATCATGATGTTCAACTGAAACTGGCCGCCCGTTGCGCCGCTGAAGGCAATCACCTGATCGTTGCCCATCACTCGGGCGCACACCTGCATCATGCTTTCGCACATCACCGGGTTCACTTTGCCCGGCATGATCGAACTGCCGGGCTGCCGGTCCGGGAGCATGACTTCGTAGAAGCCGCATCGGGGCCCCGAGCCCAGCCAGCGAATGTTGTTCGCCACGTTGAACAGCGTGACGGCCACCGCCCGCAACTGACCGTGGCATTCCACCAGCCCGTCGCGCTGGGCGTTGGCTTCGAAATGATCCTTCGCTTCGACGAACGGGATGTCGCTCTCTTTGGCCAGCTCGGCGGCGACGCGCGCTCCAAACTCCGGATGCGTATTGATCCCGGAGCCGACCGCCGTGCCGCCCACGGGTAGCTCAAGCACGGCTTCGCAAGCGCGGCGTGCGCGCTCGACGGACATGTTCAACTGCCGCGCGAAACCGCCAAACTCCTGGCCTAAGCGCAGCGGCGTCGCATCGGCCAAATGGGTGCGGCCGATCTTGATGATGTCGTCCCACTGCGCGGCCTTCTGGGCGAGATCTTTGCCAAATCGCTCCAGTGCGGGGACGAGTTCGCGGGTGATCTCGGTCGCCACCGCCACGTGGATGGCTGTGGGAAAGGTGTCGTTGGTGCTTTGCCCCATGTTGACGTGATCGTTCGGATGGACGCCCTTCTGAGCCTGCATGCGATCTTCGCCCAGCAACTCAATGGCGCGATTGGCGATCACCTCGTTGACGTTCATGTTGCTCGAAGTGCCCGAGCCCGTTTGGAACACGTCGATGGGGAACTGATCGGCCAGCCGCCCCTGAGCAACCTCGCGGCACGCCGACAACAGCGCCTCGACCTGCTTGTCGTTTAGCGGGCGCTTGCCTGAGCCGGTCAGCTTGCCCAGATCGCGATTCGCGACGGCTGCCGCGTACTTCACCAGGCCCATGGCGCGGACGAGCGGGGCCGGCAATCGCCACCCCGAGATGGGGAAGTTCTCGACGGCGCGCTGCGTCTGAGCGCCGTAATAGGCCATCGCGGGCACGCGGACCGTGCCCATCGAATCTTTTTCCTCACGAAACTCGCTCATCGCGCACGACCCATCCGCTAACGTGCTGGCAGAATACGTCGCCAGCAAACTCGATTCACGACGGCACATTAAGACTGCACCGGCGCCGCCATCTTAGCCCTTCGCGGAACAGCTCAAAAGATCGAAAGGGCGTGCCGCATCTAGGCGTTAAGAGCCTCCGTGCAGATGACAAGTGCCGTAATCGCAGCTCTCGGCCGTGCTACCAAAGCGGTAGCGTCGCCGGGCAATTTGGCGATAGCACCAACGCCAGAAGGGCATGGCGCCGGGAAGGTGCATCAGGGGGGCCAGCCACCACAGCCGGGGAAGGCGTCGGGAGAGATAGCGAATCGCCTCCGCACCACGATGGCGGCGGCCCTGCCGATCGACGACGTACATCGCTTCCATCAATCGCTCGTGGCTCAGGTCGGGATAGCGCTGGGCCACCGCTGGATCGTGCAAGGACAGGTATGCCAGCCGCCCTCCACGATCCCAGGCAGCCAGCCGCTGGACTTGCGCGGTGCAGATGCTGCACTTCCCGTCGTAGATCACGACGTCCGCGTCGCCGCGCACATCAGGACCCGGCAGATCGCGTTGTTCGGCTTGGCGGACTGAAGCGGTCGTCATCGGACTCGTCGTTCCCGGCTCAGGGTCTCAACCGGCTGCGTGTGCCCACCCATTCAACCGCAACTGCTGCCGCCCGGACAATCGGAATCGCTGGACGAAACTCGGGCGCAGCGGCCGAGCCGCATGGTTTCGCAGAGATTCCCGTTGTGCCGCTGTCGCTCAGCGGCGAAACTTCACTGCCGCGGCGGGGTTATAACCCAGTGACGGCGGGTCGCTTGAATAGGAGAAATGCCATGCAGCGAAAGCCGACGATCCTCGGACTGGCGGCGGCCATCATGCTCCTATTCGTACTCTCTTCATCGGCCGAAGCACAGGAGCGGTCGAAACGAGGTCGCCGCGGGCGGATACCGCAGCGCGCCCCGGATCGAATCGATGAGGGTGACCGCGCCCCCGACTTCAAGTTGCAGACTCTCGACGGCGAGCAGGAAGTTCAACTGAGTTCCGCCCGCGGCGAACGACCCGTGGCGCTGATCTTTGGCTCGTACACGTGACCGCCCTTTCGGCACCAGGTGGGTGCCCTGGAAAAGCTGTACGCCGATTTCGGCGACCGTGTGCAGTTCCTGGTGGTTTACATTCGCGAAGCGCATCCAACGGATGGGTGGCAGGTTGGCGCCAACGAGCGCGAGGGCGTACTCTTCGAGCAGCCCACCACGCTTGATGAGCGGGTCGACGTGGCGCACGCAATGTGCGAGCAGCTCGAACTCTCGATTCCGACCGTGATCGACGGCATCGATGATCGGGCGGGCACCGACTATAACGCCTGGCCCGATCGACTCTACCTGGTCGGCACCGATGGGCGGATCGCCTACAAGGGCCGTCCCGGCCCGTTCGGATTCAAGCCGGCCGAGTTGCGCACGGCCATCGAGCGGGAATTATCGACGGCCGCCGGCGAATAGCCCCCTGGCGGGGCAGGCAGTCCGATCTGACGGCCGACGGGCGGAATTCCCTGGCCAACCCCTGCTCGGAATCCGTTAAGATTGAAGCAGCCAGTCGAGACTGGTCGGGCATGGACCTGGCTGGACGTTTGTCGACGGGCTGACCCCTTTCGACGACGAACGAGGAGCGCGTTATGGAATCGCTCGAAAAACACGTCCGCCGTGCTCAGCGACGGCTGAACTTGCAGCGCTTTCTCGGCGTGCTCACCTGGTGCTGGTTCGCGGCGCTCAGCGTGACGCTCGTCCTGGTTGTCGTCGACAAGTACTGGCCGCTGGGGCTTACGCTCGCCGCTTGGGTCGCACTCGCGCTCGGCGCGGGCTTCGCCGCCGCCGTGGCTTGGACGTGGTGGAATCGCGATCGCCAATTGACGGCCGCCATCGAACTCGACCGCCGCTTCGGACTGAAAGAACGGGTTTCGACCTCGCTGAGCCTTACGGAAGCCGAACAGTCAAGCGAAGCGGGCCAGCTTCTTTTGGCCGACACCCAACAGCGCGTCTCCCGCATCGACGTCGGCGAACGGTTCGGCATCCAACTCGGACGATGGACGTGGCTGCCGGTTGCGCCGGCAACCTTGGCCGTCATGGTTGCGCTGTTCTTCAATCCGATCATCGAGCCGCAAGAGGCGGTGGCCAAGAACTCGCAGACGGCCGCCCAGAAGCGGATCAACAAGTCGACCGAGGTCTTGAGCAAGCGGGTTCAAGAAAAGCGGCGCCGCGCCGAGGAGCTCGGTTTGCAGGATGCCGAAGCCTTGTTGGAACAGCTCGAACAGGGAACTCGGCAACTGAGTGAAGCCCAACAGCCCGAGCGCAAGCAGTCTTTGGTCGAGCTCAATGAATTGAGCCAGAACGTCGAGCAGCGGCGTCAGCAACTTGGGTCGGCCGACGAGATGCGCGAGCGGCTGGAACAGCTCAAAGATATCAAGCAGGGTCCCGCCGATGAGTTGGCCGGAGCCTTGCGCAAAGGCGACCTCGGCCAGGCCATGGAAGCCATCGAAAAACTCAAGCAGCAGCTCGAAGACGGCGAGCTGACCGAAGAACAGCAAGCTGAGCTGGGCGAACAGCTCGAGCAGATGGCTGACAAGTTGAATCAGATGCTCGATGCGCAGCGTCAGTTGGAAGAGTCGCTGGCCGAACAAATCCAACAAGAGATGGCCGCCGGCAACCAACAGCGCGCCGAGCAACTCCAGGAGCAGTTGAATCAACTGCAACAACAACGGCAGCAGATGGAACAGATGAGTCAGATGGCCGACCGTATGGCCGAATGCGCTCAGTGCATGAAGGGTGGTCAGACCGCCGAAGCCATGCAGCAACTCGAAGCGCTGGCGGGCGACCTCGAACAACTGGCCCAACAGCTCGAAGAGATGGAACTGCTCGACGACGTGCTCGACCAAATCTCGCAGGCCAAGAACTCCATGGGCTGCAAAGAGTGCGGCGGCGCCGGTTGCCCGGCCTGCCAGGGTGCCGGCCGACAGCAGAGCCTGATCGCCGGCCGCGGTATGGGCGAAGGGGAAGGTCAAGGTGACCGGCCCGAAGCCGAAGACGACACCGGCTTCTACGATTCTCAGGTTCGCCAGCAGGTGGGCCAGGGTGCGGCGGTGATCACCGATCTCGTCGGTGGGCCCAACGCCAAAGGGCGCGTCTCGCAGCAAATCCAGTCGGAATTCGAGAGCGCCGGCGGAGAGGACACCAATCCCCTCACCGACCAGAAACTCCCGCGGGGGCATCGCGATCACGCGCGCGATTACTTCGAGGCCCTGCGCGAAGGTCGCTAGTCTGCACAGACGCAGCTGGTGTCGTTCGCACCCTTGTGGAATACGATTTAGTGAGTCGCGCCGCGTCAAGCGGGCGACGTACGTCCCCGTAAGGTGATCGAAGTGTCGAGCGGAACCATCGCCGTGCTCGTCATGTGCTCGTGTTGGGGGCAGGATCCCACGGCCCGAGAGACGATCGAAGAGCACTATCCCGACGGACAGCTCAAGCTCCAGCGCGAAGTCATCCGCGATGCGCAAGGACGCGAAGTCCGCGACGGCGTGCAACGGCGCTACGACCCCTCAGGCCAAGTTGTTGATGAGCGCCGCTATCAGAACAACGTGCTCGAAGGCCCCTGGACGCAGTGGTATCCCTCCGGAGAGAAAAAGGCCGAGGGCAATTACCACGCAGGCCGGCGCGACGGCGCCGAGATCCACTGGAGCCGTCGCGGCGTGCCGTTTCTGGAAACGAACTATCGCGCGGGCCGTCGCCACGGCAAGCGCTTTGAGCGGATCGCCGTCGATCGGGTCATCGTCGAGGCCGACTACGTGGACGGGCAACTAGAAGGCGTCTATCAGGAGTGGTATCCAGACGGACAACCGAAGATCGAGCGACACTATCTGGCGGGCGAGCCACACGGTACCGACCGCCGCTGGTACAAAGACGGCACGCTGCACACCGAGGCCAATTACGAGAAGGGCGACAAGCACGGCCTCTACCAGGAGTGGTTCCTGAACGGCCAGCTCATCACGTCCACCACGTACGACCGGGGCGTCTTGCACGGTCCGGTCACGCTCTATCACGCCAGCGGCAACAAGAAGGCCGAAGGCGCCTACAACCGCGGAGAAATCGACGGCGTGTGGCGCGAGTATCACGACAACGAGGCCGGGCAGTTAGCCGCCGAGTGGAACTACCAGCACGGAATTCGGCAGGGTGTGCAACGCAGTTGGCACGAGAACGGCCAGCCCTTCATGGAAACGAACGTCGTCGACGACGTTCAACAGGGCCCTTGGACCGAGTGGTACGACAACGGTACCAAGAAGGCCGAGGGGGAGTACGCCGACGGCCAGTTCGATGGTCGGGTGAGCTACTGGTACGCCGATGGCAACCCTTGGGCCGTGCGCGAATATCGGGCCGGCGTGCGACACGGAGTCTGGCAAGACTGGGACGAAGAGGGCCAGATGATCGCGGACCAGCGCTACGAAGACGGACGCCTGGTCGAGTCAGCAGATACCGTCGCGGCGCCGTGAGGCGCCGCGTGAACTACTGCTTCGACGCGCGGCGGGGAATCGTGAAGGAATAGAGGATCGTCACGGCCCCGCCCGCCAGCAGACTCCACGGCGCCCAAGGAGGAGGCACGATCTCGCGTCCGCGCGGCGGAGCCACGGTCCCGAATGTCCGCTGAATCGCTGACTGCGAAGGCTCCGCGGTTGCGCGAAACACCGCTTTGTCGATCGCCAGACATTCGGCGCCGAGGATGCAGGCAAAGATTCCGATCGCCAGAAAGAACGAGCGCACCATACGGGCTTCCCCCGGGTCGGCAACAAACAGGGCATCGGTCGCTTACTATCACCATCGACGCTATGCTGGCGCTGACTTCAACAGCATGCTTACACGCGGGTTCGGGTGAATCGGATCGCGCCAGTTGCAGCGGTCGCGGCTGCCCTCAAACACGCGTCGTATCACCAAAGCCTGCCTGCCCGCACTGCGGCGTGATTGCCGGGGCCCGCGGAGCCAATCCGATGACCGCCCGACAGCCCCGGTTAGCTTTTTCAGGTCGTCCCATCTCGCTCCTGTTGGCCCTCTGCCTGTCGCATGGGGTCCACGCCAGTGCAGCCGGGGAAAATAGTGCCGCCGAGCAACTCCTGGCCGCTCGGGGCCTCACGCGACAAGGATCGCAGTGGCTCACCGCCGATGAGGTCCGGCTCATCAAACTCTTGAATCGGCTCCCCGAGCTAGAAAGGGCGTTCAACATACCGAACCGGCGCGTCGAGCAGGGGTTGGCCCACCAGGCCGCGCTGCGGCGGCAAATCGAGCAGATCAAAAGCGAGATTGGCGAATTGCAGGCACAGATCGACTCGGGAGTGCTCGACCGCAGTCGTCGTGAGCGAGCGGTTGAACTCCGCGGCAGCCGTGTCGCGGCGCGCGACGAGCTGCGCGATCAGCTCATCGAGGAAGCCGAACTTGAACAAAACCCGGTGGTCAAAAAGGTCGTCCTGGCGCGCTGTAACGCCTACAACGAGCTTAGCCTGGCTGTGCTCTCGGTGCTCCGCACCATCGAGCACCTCGACGCAGACTACTCAGAACTGGAGGCGGCAGAAGACGTTCAGCAAGCACTCTCAACCATCGGACCGCGCGCTCGTTTGGGCCCCGCGCGCAGCTACGAGCGAGAACGACGCCGGGCCGAGCAGCTCGCCGGGACACTGTTGGGCGATGGCGTGCCGATTTATCGTGACAACGGGCAATACCGCTTCAGCGCGCTGGTGAATGAGACCACGGCCGTGAACTTTTCTTATGACGCGATGGCCGACAGCGCGGTGGTGCCCGCCAGCACGCTGGCTGCCGCTGGCATCGAAATCGACCCGGACGCAGCCCGACGCACCATTTCGATTGGCAAGCGGCGTCCTATTCAAGCCCGCGTGGTCCGCGTCTCCCAACTCCGCCTTGGCGAATTGCTGCTCAGCGACATCGAGGTCCTGGCGACTCCCCCAGAAGCGGAGGCCTGGGGCGCGCTGCTGGGGCCCAAGTCCCTCAGCGGCGTAGAGCTCGATCTGCACGTCGACCGGCTTTGGTTGCAGGTGGTCACCCGCGATGGCCAATAGGCGGCCTGTCGCGTGCAGCGGGGCGTACCGTCGATCCGCCGCAATTCGCCTGCACCGCGAGAGGCCGTTTGTTCCGATTGTGTTGTCCCCGGGCCGTCGACTCGCTGGGGGTCGATCGTGGCAGCAAGCTGAAGAAGTTCGCGCTACCGCCCGGTGGAGGTAGGGTTGGTAGAAATGGTCGTGCCTGCGGCGCAAGCTCGCACCCCAATTGCGAAGCACCGCCGGTTCGAGGGACCGGCTTAGCACACGTCAGCAAGTGTCCGCCAGCGTCGCGAAACGCGCCGTCTTCCAGGAGAGGTGAATACCAAGGGGCGAGATGACCGATTCGATAAGAAGCAACGTAGCTGGCTGTTGTTTCGCGCGCAGGCCGTTTCTATAATTTTGCTGGACAGCGCGGCTTCATGAGGAGGGGCAGGGTGTCTTCCAAGGCCAGAGTGCTCGTCGTCAGCAACTCCCGCCAGCGCGAAAAAGAGCTCCTGGATCAACTCGGTGATCGGCTGGAAGTCGTCACCGTCAAGTCGATGGTTCGGGCGCTGGCCTGCCTTGGCCGTGCCGATTTCGACGGCGTCTACGTCGACACCTTCTACCTCCAAGACGCTTTTCAAGTCGGCAGCTTGCTGCAGAACGAAAAGATCTTGCAGGGCATGCCCGATGGCGTCGCGCTGCTCGAAGGCGACAACACGATCATCTGGGGCAACGATCGCCTCCGCAATTGGTGCGGGCGCGATGACGTCGTCGGCGCGAACTTCTACTCGGCGCTGGGCAGTCCGGACATTCTCGGTCCTGATTATTGCCCGTTTCACTCGGCGTTGTCTTCGGGAAGTTCGACGAATTCGACGCTCATGCGTCAGGGCGACGGCCGCTATTTCCACGTGCACGCCACACCGCTGCGCGACGACGAGCAAGCACCGCGGCATCTGATCGTCACGGTACGCGACATCACGGCTGAAACGTTGCAGCAGCAAAAGCTGGCCGCCATTCATCAGGCCGGCGCTGCGCTGGCCGACATGACGCCCGCCGAACTGGCATCGATGACCGTCGAAGAGCGGATCGAGCTGGTCAAGTCGAACATCCTGCACTTCACCAAGGACCTGCTCAACTACGACGTGGTCGAGATTCGGCTACTCGATCAGGAAACCGGCAAGCTCGAGCCGCTGCTGGCCGAAGGCATCCGGCCCGAAGCGGCACGTCGCGATCTCTACGCATTGCCACAGAACAACGGCGTCACCGGCTTCGTGGCCGCGACCGGCAAGAGCTATCTCTGCGAAGACACCCAGGAAGATCCGCTCTACCTGGAAGGCTGTGCCGGTGCCAAGAGTTCGCTCACGGTGCCCCTGTCACTACACGACGAAGTCATCGGGACGTTCAACGTCGAGAGCCCCGAGCCGCGTGCATTCAACGAAAGCGACTTGCAGTTTTTGGAGATCTTCACCCGCGATCTCGCGGTGGCGCTCAACACGCTGGAATTGCTGGTTGCCGAAAAAGCGACGACCACTGCCGAAAGTGTCGAAGCCATCCACAGTGCCGTGGCGCTGCCCGTCGATGAGATCCTCAACGACGCCGTCAACGTGATGGAGCGGTACATCGGGCACGAGCCCGAGGTGGTCGAGCGGCTGCAGCGGATTCTGAAACACGCCCGTGATATCAAGCAGGTGATTCAGGCGGTGGGGCAGAAGATGACCCCGACCCAGGCGCACCCGGAGTACCTGCCGCAACCGCAACACACCGAACTCCGCGGACGACAGGTGCTGGTGGCCGATGCCGACGAAAGCGTTCGCAGCGCTGCCCATACGCTGCTCGAACGTTTCGGCTGCATCGTCGAAACCGCACACAACGGCGACGAAGCCCTCTTCATGGCTCGCAACATGCTTTCGTCCGGATCGTATGACGCGATCATTGCCGACATCCGGCTGCCCGACATGACCGGTTACGATCTGCTGCTGAAGCTGAAAGAGGCGCTCGATCCGGTACCGCTAATTCTCATGACGGGCTTCGGCTACGATCCCGGCCATTCGATCGTCAAAGCGCGGCAGGCAGGGCTGCGTTCTGTGCTGTACAAGCCCTTCCGTCTGGATCAACTGCTCGAGACGGTCAGCCAGATCGTTTCGTCCCCGAAGCCAGTCCGTCAGGCCTGAGCGCTCCGCCGGGCGCATGGGCGATGCTGGCCTCCACGCGCCGTTGAGCTGCGCTGATGGAACGAGTCCTCGATATCCTGCTCTGCCTGCTGGCACTGGTCGGGCACGCCGGCGCCGTCATCTGGCTGACCTGTCAGATTCACGCGGCAGCGCTGCACCACCATATGGTGCGATATCTCAGCGGGCTGCTCGCGCTCGCGGGCATCGCACTGCCTGTGGTGGTGGCCGTCATCGTGTTTCCCGATGGCGTACAGATCGTCGGTCGCGCCGGTTGGTCGCCCTGGGAACTCGTCGCGCTGGGATACTTCGGCATCTGCTGCCTGATCGCATTGGGTCCGGTGCTGTGGTGGTTCACCCGAGGCGTCTCGACCCAACCGCCTGAGGCGCTGCACCGCAGCCAGGCGGAACTGATCGACCTGGCCGGGCGACTCAACGGGCGGCCCGTGCAGGGTGCCTATTACAAGCTGCTCGCCCAACTGCCGTTCAATCAGACGTTCGAACTGGAAGTGAGCCGCAAGCAGTTGGGGCTGGCCAACCTGACGCCCGGGCTGCAGGGGCTGACTATCGCTCACCTTTCCGACCTGCATCTCAGCGGGCGTCTCGAGCGACCGTACTTCGAAGAGATCGTGCATCATGCCAACGAGTTGGACGCCGATCTTGTCGCGGTGACCGGCGACCTGGTCGATAAGGAACCCTGTATCGACTGGTTGCCGAAGACGTTGGGACAATTGCGGGCCAAGCACGGCGTTTACTTCATTCTCGGCAACCACGACTTGCGCGTGGATACCGCGACCGTACGACGCACACTGGTCGATGCGGGCCTGATCGACATTGGCGGCCGCTGGCAAATCGTTTCGACTGGCGCCGACGAGCTGCTGGTTGCCGGCAACGAACTACCATGGATCCGACCCGCGGCGGACTTGCACGACGCTCCGCCGCCGGCCTCGGCGGGCGGTCCGCTGCGGCTGCTGTTGGCCCACACGCCCGACCAATTCAATTGGGCGCGGCGATTGCGATTCGATCTCATGCTGGCCGGCCACAACCACGGCGGCCAGTTTCAGTTTCCCGCCGTTGGCCCGCTGTTGGCCCCGAGCCGTCACGGCGTGAAGTACGCATCCGGCACGTTCTACAAACCGCCCACTGTGATGCACGTCAGCCGCGGTATTTCCGCGCTCGTGCCCGTGCGTTTCAACTGCCGGCCGGAAATTACACTGCTCGAATTACAGCCTGCCGAAAACGGGCGACCGACGACGATGCCCGGCGAGCGATTTCACTCGCAGCGGGCGTGAAGGCGCAGTCAGCGCGGGATCGTCGAGACGGTCAGCCGGGCTGCTTCTCGATCGAGACACAGATCCCGCCAGCGCGCATGCGCTTGTGGAGCGGCGAGAACCACAACTCGCGCTGCCACCGCAAGCCGAGTTGCTGGCTCACGCGCCGCAGGTCGGACCGGTTGTAAGTCCGGCAGCGCCACACCCGGCTGGTCCAGGCGCCGCCGAAGTTGTCTTCGGTTGTCAACAGCAGCATCCGCCCGCCGGGGCGCAACACGCGGGCCAACTCTGCGAGCCCGATGCGAGCCTCCGGCAGATGTTCGAGCACGTAGCCGCAGGTGATGCAATCGAACGACGCATCGGGAAAGGGCAATCGCGAGATATCGGCCACAGCATGATCGACGCTCGGCAACCGGTCATAGCGACGATGATTGAGCAGCGCGTGCCTGCGAACTTGCATCCGCTGGCGCGCCCGCTTGAGCATGGCACGCGAGAGATCACAACAGGTGATCTTCGCAGCGGCATCGGCGTGCTTGAGCAAGTGCAGCGCAATCTGACCGGCGCCGCTGCCCACATCGAGGATCTCACGGGCACCGCCCAGATCGAATTTGCCCTTTTTCAACCACCGCTCGCTGAGCGGCGAGTGCAGCGAGAGAAAGCTGGCGGTGGCCAACAAGGCGCCGCGCCGCCCACCGTAGACTCGGCTGATCTTTTGCCGGTACTTTTCCGAACTGACCCGACGAATGAAATTGCTTTCGACGAGCCGCACAAACGGCTTCGGGTCCCGCGTGCGATTCGATGAATTCCTAGTACTTGATTCGAAGCGGCGATTCGGCGCCATGACCTCTTGTCCGTTGTGTCGAAGTTCGCTTGCTGCCCACTACAACTTCTTCGCTCACCGCGCGCTCACAGATAAACGCGACGATTGTAGATATACCACTCGACCAGCGCGACGCCCAGGGCCGCCAACAACAGGTACCACCAGATCTCGCGGCGCGCGACTTGCGGCGCAGCTTGCCCGGCAACGTCGATAAAGCCGATCTTTAATTTGGGATCTTCCGCTAGCCGGATGGCGCTCTCGTCGGCGTCGAACAAGTTGACCGCAAAGCTTCCCATACTTATGTCGTCCGCCATGATCTCGTAAACGCCCAATTGATCGGTGGCCGCGAAGTTGAACGCGCCGAGGTTGCCGCGGCTGACGCGCACTTCGTCACCACCCGGATCGCGAACGCGAATCTCTTCCCCAGCACCCGACAATCGCAAGGCCAGCGACTGGCCCGGTCGCACGAAACCTTGTTCGAGCGCGTCCTCGCTATGCCCCAAATAGTCGAGCACATTGAGCACGAAGACGGGAAAGCTCAACCGCAGCGGCCAGTTCGTGTAGACCTGCTCCGCGTCGACCAGGGGAAACGCGATCACGGCATCCTCGAATCCTTCCCGCGGCGCGATGGCCACCAGCGGGCCCGCCTGCGATTCGACGAGCACTTGACCGCCCGACGGCACTTCCAGGGGGCGAGCTTCCACGATGTCGACGTCGCCCAACGCGATGAGATTCATGAGCGGGTGCGCGCTGTTCGTATCAATGATCACCGGCACGTCAGCACTTTCGAGTTGCTGCCACTGGCCGCCGACAGGCGTCGTGCCGATGAACAGCGTGTTGGCCCGCGGCATCGTTTCGGGACGACAGCGATCGAAGATCACGAGATCGTATGCGTCGGAATTGGCAATCGCCTGATAGCGCTCGCCCGCGAGAAACGGCGGCGGTTCGAGCGTGACCTCCGCGCGTTCGTTCGCGCGGCCCGTAGTGAGCGCGTATTCGAGCGGATCGTTGCCGGGTGTGACCAACAGCACGCGCGCCGGCTGCGGTGGATTGACGGCGACCCAGGCACGATCGTCGGCGACAAGATCGTCCCTCGAGTCGGCTCGCAATTCGAGCACGCCGGTTTCCATCTCGGTCAACGGAAAGACGATTCCATCCGATTCCCCGGGTTCAATTGTCATTCGGCTGGCATCGATCAGTTCTCCGTCGAGCCTTAATTCGACGCTGGCCTCGGCCGTTTCGAGTCCGTGGTTATGCAGCCGGGCGAAGACCTCGATCTCACTGGCGCGACGCTCCGGCCGCCGCACGCTGAAGGCGCTGATGGCGACGTTCTTCGCCGCGGCGCTGCCGGTGGTGATGAATGTCGGCTCGAGATTGCCCAGTGAGAAACCTTCGACGGCGGGCAGATGGCCGTCGCTGAAGATAAACATCTCGGCTGGCAGCGCGTCGGCCACCTGCACGTCGCCGGCGTCCGTTGAAGTGCGGCCGGGATTCGCCAGGCCGGCGGCCAGCAGGAGAGCCTCGCGCAGGTTGGTGGGGCGCGACGTGGGACGAATCGCAGCAACTCGATTGAGTAGCTCATTGCGGTTGGTCGTGAACTGCTGCTCGACGCGAGCAGTGTTCGAAAAGCTGACGATCATCGCAGCGGCACCGGGACGCATCTGTTCGATGAGCTGTGCCGCGGTCTGTTTCGACCACTCCAGACGGGAAGGCTCGAGATCGGCGGCCGACATGCTGGCGGAATTGTCGATCAGGAAAACGTAGCGCTCGCCGCGCAACTCGTGACTGAGCCAGGTGGGGTTCCACGCTGCCAACAGCGCCAGCGCCGCAATGAGCAACTGCAAGAACAACAGCAGACTTTGCCGCAGCCGTTGCCAGAGGCTGTTGACGTGCAGATCTTCGATGGCTTTGTGCCAGAGGTACGTGCTCGGCACCTCCAGCGGCTGCCGTTTCAACTTCAGGAAATAGAGCGCCAGGATGGCGGGCGGGATCAACGCCAGTGCGGCGAGTTGCGGCCCAGTCAATGCCGAGCGGAAGGCGAATTCGTTCATCGCACCAATCCCCGCTGACGCAGATAGCTGAGGATCAGTTGATCGACGGGCGTTTGATTGTTGGCGACGAGATGAACCATGCCGCGAGCATGACAAAACTCGCGAACCGACGCCAGAAACGCCGCCAGTGTCTGCTTGTACTTCTTCAACAGCGGCGCGCTGATGGTCACTTCCGCCACGTCCTGGTCTTCACAATCGACCAGCCGCAGGTCGCCCGCCAACTCGGGATCGAACTCCTCTTGCGCGAGCACCTGTACGACATAGACATCCATGCGACGGGCCAGCAGGTAACGTAGCGCTTCTTCGTAGCCGCCACGGTCGAGCAAGTCGCTAACCAGCACGACGATGCCTTGACCGGGATTGCGGAGGCAAAACTGCTTGACCGACGCGGCGAGCGGCTGCGCCTCGCCAGCCTCGAAAGAGTTCAGGTAGTCGAGCATCCGCCACAGGCTGGAACGGCCACGCAACATGGGAGCGGAAGGCGGCTTGTCAGGCCCGAGCGGCTCGATGCGAACGCGGTCTGCGCGAATCAGCCCGACGAAGCCCAGCGCGGCGGCCAGTTGACGCGCGAAGTGCAGCTTCGTCGGCTCACCAAACTCCATTGACCGGCTGGTGTCGACCAGGCAGTAGAAATGCAGATCTTCCTCTTCCAGAAACAGCTTGAGGAACAGCCGGTCGAGCCGCGCGTAGGTGTTCCAGTCGATGAACCGCAGATCGTCGCCGACAACGTAGTTGCGAAAATCGGCGAACTCGACGCTCTGGCCCTTGCGCTTGCTGCGCCGTTCGCCCTTGAACTTGCCGCGAAAGATCTTCCGCGAGACGAACTCCAACCGCTCGAGCCGCGCCAACAGCTCGGGACTCAGCAGCGGTTCTTCGGTCGTCTGGGACATGCGTGGACTCGGCTTCGTGACGTGTGACGGGTTACTCCGGCGGGCGATGCCCGTCAGGCGGCCTGCTCGTTGCGGGGCTGCTCGGGCACTTTTTCCAGAATCTGCAACAGCACGCGGTCGGCTTCGACGCCTTCAGCCTGGGCCTCGAAGTTCAACAGCACGCGATGCCGCATGGCCGGCAGATAGACCCGACGGATGTCTTCGTAACTGACGTTGTAGCGCCCTTCGAGCAGCGCGCGGACTTTGGCGGCCAGCGCGAGCGTTTGGGCTCCGCGAGGACTCGAACCCCAGCGGATGTACTGGTTCGTCTCCTCCACGGCGAACTCCCCCTCCGGATGCGTGGCGAGCACCAACCGCACCAAATAGTCCTGCACGTGTTGCGCCAAGATCACTTCGCGCACCAATGCCTGCCACTGGCGGATTTCCTCGCCATCCATCACCCGCTCCGGTTCGATATGCTCGCTGCGGGTTGTGCGATCGACGATCGTGGTCAGCTCCTCCCGCGTCGAGTAGCCGACCAGCAGCTTGAACATGAATCGGTCGAGCTGCGCCTCGGGCAGCGGATACGTTCCTTCTTGTTCAATGGGGTTCTGGGTGGCCATGACGAAGAACGGCTGATCAAGTTCGTACATGTGCCCGCCGACGGTCACCGATCCTTCTTGCATGGTTTCCAGCATGGCGGATTGAGTCTTGGGCGTGGCGCGGTTGATTTCGTCGGCCAGGCAAATCTGGGTGAAGATCGGCCCGCGCTGGAATTCGAACACCCGGCGCCCGTCGGGCGTTTCCATCACCATGTTGGTGCCGAGAATGTCGGCCGGCATCAAGTCAGGCGTGAATTGGATGCGCGAGAAGTTGAGGTTGAGCGCTTTGGCCAAGGTGCGGACGAGCAACGTCTTGCCCAATCCCGGCACACCTTCCAGCAGGCAATGCCCGCCGACGAACAAGCACGTCAGCACGCCGTGTACGATGTCGTCGTGGCCCACGATCACGCGGGCAATCTGTGTCCGCACGGCTTCATAGCGCTCGGCGAACTGCTTGGCCCGCTCTTCCATCGTTGTTGCCAGGCTCATAGTCGATTCACTCCGGGGATTTAGCGGGGCTTGGTTCCGCGACTCGATGGTCGGCATCAACTATTGGCGATCCTTCCAGACGCGCTCTTTGGCTTTCAATAAGCGACTGGTATAGCTCTCTTCTTCCGCTTGCGGACCCGAGACTCCGCCTGCTTTGGGCGCCGCGCGTGGCTGTTCGGACCGTGACGATTCGGGCTTGATTTCATCGAGCGGCGCATCGGCCGGATCGATATCGGGCGACGGCTCGAAGCGGGCAGCGGTCCGCTGCTGTTCGATGCGTTGGCCCACTTCGGCCTTGCTGCTGCGGAGGCGATCGAGGTACTCAGTCTTCGGTGCCTCACCTTCTCTGCGCAATACGAAGTCCCGCGCCCGCGCTGCCGCGACTGGGACCCAGGCGAAGTTGGCATTCACGCGGCGGAAGAACACATCAGCAAAGAACAGACACCCGCCCAACAGCACGAGATAGTGCCAGGCCGGCGAGCGATGTTTGGGGATGGCGAGTGTCTCACGAAAGACGTTGGTCGCCAGCCAGTCCTCTAGTGAGCTCGCTTCGCTGGTGCCGATGGCGACGCCGGGCTCTCCATCCTGCGGCGTGAGTTCCGCCAGCGTCTTCAGCAGTGCATCGTTTGTCGTGCGGTCGCGAAACTCGGCCGAGTAGGCCACGTTGACGCCAGCCCGCAACGGCGCCTGACCCACCCCGGGACTGAGCGTGACGAAGTAGTTGCCGGCACCTTCGGCAGGAAAGGCACCCACGTACCGCCCCGGCGCGATTTGTTCGAGTTCCAGCGCGTCGGTCGACATATCCGGGCCGATCACGGCGCCGTTGATCGAGAGGAAGTTGATGAACTCATCCTCGGGATCGAGTGCCGTGACGATCACGCGCACCTGTCCGTCTTCCTGTTCGATGGCCATCGTGTAGTTGCCCTGCTCGGCGATGGGGCGCATCGACCACCGCGTCATCTGGCTGAAGAGCTGATCAAACGATTCCCAGTCTTCCGGAGCCCAATTCGTCGTCCAACGCTGCCCGGCGTCGGTCGTCCAGCACACGGCGCGTCCGGCTCCATAGGTCCACGCCGCCAGCAGCGTGTTGTTGGCAGCGTCAGGTGAAACGGGCGCCAGCATGGCCACCTCGACCAGCGGGCTGTCCTTGACCGTCGTCATCACGAATCCCGTCAAGGGGGGAAGCGGCTCTTCGATGCCACTGAGGATCTCGTGCGGATAGTGGATCTGCGCGCCGAACCCTTCTTCTTTCTCGTACACCAGGGGTCTCGCCACACGACGCGCTTCGCGCTGAAAGATGCGCGGGAGCGCGGCATTGTTCGTCACACGGTAGTATTTGCCGCCCGTGTCGTCGGCGATTTTCTGCAGCAGGTTGTTGCCTGCTGGGCCATGTGCCGCAACCGCGACCGTGGTCACGGTCACGTTCTCCGCCACGAGCCCGTTCATGACCCGAACCGATGGGGCCGAAGGATCACCATCGCTGATCACGATCATGTGACGAATGGCGGCGTCGCGCAGCGTCTTGAAGCCCTGCAGCGCCAGGTCCAACCCCGGATCGAAGTCGGGCATGTCGCCGGGCGTCATGCGATCCAACAGGGCCAGCATCCGCTGGCGGTGCGGACCCACCGGCAGCATGCCGTTGGCGCGCTGATCGCGCCACAGCCAGTCTGCCCCCGTGACGCCCGCACCGCTGTAGTGCACCAGCCCGCAATAGTCTTGCGGCCCCAGGGTCTTGAGGGCCTCGTAGGCGATCTTCTTCTGCCAGAAGTTGCCCTCGGGAATCTCCGAGGCGTGCATCAACAGCGCCAGTGCGCCTTTGGGCAGGACCTTGGGATTGCGAATTTGGAAATCGAGCGGCATCGCCTTTTCGAGTTCGGTATTGGCCCAACCGCCCGCGCCGTAGCTGTTGGGCCCGCCGAGCATGATCAGCCCGGCTCCCATTTGCTCGGTGTTGCGGACAAGCATCTCGATCAGGTCGTCGGATTCGAACCGCTCGCGCGGCACGTTCGCCAGGATGACCGTGTCGTAGGGTTGCAGCTCGGCGAGATTCGCGAAGAGTTGGTTGGTTGGCCGAACGGTGACCTCGAGATCCTGCGATCGCAGCCGCTCGACCAGCAGATCGTATTGGCCCCGCTCCAGGTGATCTTCGATCAACAACACCTGGGCCGAGCCGCGAATGTAAGTGAAATTCGTGGCCTTGTTGTTCTGCGACATGCCGTCATCGCGGCGATCATCGGGTATGAAGCGCGCCTCGAACGTGTAGAAGTTGGGCTGTTCGAGTTCCTGCCGCAGCGTAAAGACGTGTTTGCCCGGCCCGATCGTGACCCGCTGTTCGCTGAGCGTGAGCGGTTGACCTTCGGTGGTTTGCGAGACGCGGAGCACGCCGCTCACTTCGCCCGAGTCTTCCGCCGTGGCCTCGGCCGAATTGTTCAGCACCACGCGCATATCGAACGGCTGTCCCTGCCGAACGTCCGAGGGGATGGCCAGCTTCTCCACGCTGACCTCGGCCCGGGCGTGATAGTAGATCGGCACCACGTCGATGCCGATGCCCGACTCGGCGGCCGCCCGCGCTTGTTCCAACGCATCGCCCAGGTTCTCGTTGCCATCGCTGACGATGACGATGCGTTTGGAACTGTCCTCCGGCAACGATGCCTGGGCCAGTTTGATGGCGGCAGCGAGGTTCGTGTGTTCGGGATCGAGCACGCTTTCGACGAGCTGCGGTAGCTCGACGTCTTCGTCGAAGGGCGGGATCTCAATCGCCGCCTCGCGGCCGTAGACGATGACGCCCGCCTTGTCTTCATCTCGACGATGCTGGCGAATGGCCTCGTTGGTGTACTCGACCATCGCCTTGCGCTGCTGCTCCGGGATGCTGCGCGACTGGTCGAGCACGAACACGACCGCCATGCGATCGCTGGTTTGCACGAGTTGAATCTCGGCCAGAGCCAACACCAGACAGACGATCACCAGAGTGCGGATCGCGATTACCCAGGCGCTGCGCAGCCGCCCCAGCCCCGCCATGCTCTTGCGGCCGAACCACCACACCCAGGGCAACAGCAACAGCAGTAGCAGCCACCAGGGGTGTTCGCAGGTGAAATCGAGCTGCCACATGGTCGCCTAGCCGGCGGCTCGGCCACGAGCCGCGTTGCCTGATCAAAATCCGCAAGCGTTACAGCGTGACTCGCTGCACCCGGTGATTGTTCGTATCTAAGACGTGCAACCGCCCCTGGCTGTCACGCACCAGCGCCCAGGGATTGTGGAGTTGACCCTCGCCGCGCCCGAAGGTGCCCCAGGCGCCGAGCGGCTGACCGTCGCGGGTGAACTTCTGCACGCGGTGATTGCCGAACTCGCAAACGTAGAGCGTGTCGTCTGGCCCCAACACCAAGTCGTAGGGGTACTGCAATTGGCCGGCGGCAAGACCTTGCTGGCCCCAACAGTCAAGCAGCGTCCCCTGTGTATCGAATACCTGGATGCGATGGTTGCAGGCATCGGCCACCCAAATGCGATCCTGCTCGTCGATGGCCATATTCTGCGGCCGCATGAACTGTCCCGGCTCGCTGCCATGCCCTCCCCATTCCAGCAGGAACTTTCCATCGCCCGCCAGCTTGTGAATGCGGTCGTACTCGCCGTACTCCGAGACGTAATAGTTACCCTGCGAATCCTGCACGACGTCGGTCACCATGCCGAACTCGCCGGGTGAGTAGCCGTGTTTGCCACCGAGCGTTTGCACCAACTCACCCTGTGGCGAGTAGATCAGCACGCGATAGTAGTGCGTGTCTGCTACCAGCACGCGTCCGCGGCGGTCGATGCTCAGCCCCGACGGGCGACCGTTCTTGTGCGTCGGCGTCTGCCAACCGCGCAGGAAGTTGCCGTCGGCGTCGAAGGCCTGAATCCGGGCCGTCATGTCAACCAGATAGAGTCGATCCTGGCTGTCGATGGCCATTGCGCGGGGCTTTTGCAGGCGGCCCTCCGACAAGCCGCGTCGCCCCCACACGCGATCGACTTCTCCCACTGAAGCCCCGGGCGTGTTGACGGCCACTGCGCGGAGACTGACCAGCGCGGCCGCAACTACCAAGCACACGATTGCGATGGCCGCCCTTGTCGGACGCCTGGCTCTGCTCGGCATGGCGTGCTCGTCGCGCAAGGCTGCCTCTTCAACGACATCGGGCTCGAGAGAAACTCAGAATCGCCTTCGCACGCGCCAACCTCTCCTTACGTTAATCGTGGCGGAATTTCGCAGCCGAGCAAGCACATTCGCAGCGTCCCCGAAGGGCAACTGCTCCGCATGGCCGATGTACGGCGGCTCGCCATTCTCGCCCGGCGGCCCAGCTTCCCAGCCAGACAACGTGCCGAACGAGGCGGCTGGGAACCTTCGCAGATTAGAGTAACGACCGTGCGTAAGTGCTGCTTGACCAAGCGGTTGGGAGGCGTATAGTGGCTAGGTTACGGCGGACGATCTCCGGTCGGCGCTGGTGGTTTGCGCCGACCGTTCCTGAGCAAAATCGCGGCCTGACAACACCAAGCGCCGAGATGCCCCCAGCGGTTATCGATCTGCAGAAGGCTGAGGACGCCCGCGACGTGATTCACCGCGCCGTGCAAGCGCTGGCTGAAGGCCAACTGGTCGCGTTCCCGTCGGAAACCGTCTACTACGTCGCCGCCAGCGCACTGAACGAGGATGCCGTCGCCCGGCTGGTCGCCACGACGGGCAATCCGCAAGACCCCGCGCCGGCGCTGGCAGTCAAAAGCGCCGAAGACGCCCTCGACTACGTCCCCGACCTGAGCCCGCTGGGATGCCGTCTCGCGCGCCGCTGCTGGCCGGGACCGGTGACTTTGCTCGTCAGCGACAATCATCCCGAGGGGCTGACCGAGCAATTGCCCCGGAGCGTGCGTGGCGCGGTCACGCTCGAGGGCCTGCTGGGACTCTGCTCGCCGGCACATCCGGTGCTGCACGACGTGCTGCGGCTGTTGCCTGGGCCCGTCGCTTTGGCGGGAGTGGACCGCAGTGGTGCACATGAGTGTGTCACGGCGCAGGACGTGGTCGAAATGCTCGACGAGAAGGTGCAGTTGGTCCTCGACGATGGGCGGAGCCGATTCGGGCAGCCCGCTTCGGTGGTACGGATCGATGGCAATCGCTACGAGGTGTTGCGCACGGGAGTCGTGTCGCCGCAGGTTCTCAAACGGATGGCGAGCTATCTGGTGCTGCTCGTGTGCACCGGCAACACCTGCCGCAGCCCGCTGGCCGAGGTCATGCTGCGTCGCCTGATCGCCAAGCGGCTCAACTGCGACGACTCTCAGGTTGCCGATCGGGGCTACGAAGTGATGTCGGCCGGCCTGTCGGCCATGAACGGCGGTCGTGCGAGTGCCGAGTCGTTGAGCGTCGCTGCCGAGGCGGGGCTCGACCTGCGTGAGCATGGCAGCCAACCTGTGACACGACAACTGGTGCGGCACGCCGATTTGATCCTCACCATGACGCGTATGCACCGCGAAGCCATCGTGAACGAGTGGCCCGACGCCGGCCCCCGCACGCACGTCTTGTGCCGCGACGGCCGTGACGTTGCCGATCCGATTGGCGGGCCTATTGAAGCGTATCAACAATGCGCCGCGCAGATGCGCGGCGAACTGGAATCTTGGTTGCAGGAAATCCCGTTCTAACGCCGGGACCCTGCCTCGGTGCTTGACGCACCATCGACGAACGAGCCTGTAGGAGGCCGAACATGCGCATCGCGGTTGGTAGCGACCATCGCGGCTTTCAGGTCAAAGTCAAGATCATCGAGCTGCTCAGACGGTTGGGGCACGAGACGGTCGATTGCGGAACCGACTCCGGCGACAGCGTTGACTACCCGGACATTGCGGCCAGCGTGGCCCGCATGATTCCCGGTGGCGAGGCAGATCGCGGGATTCTGATTTGCGGTAGCGGGCTGGGCATGTGCATCGCGGCCAACAAGGTAGCCGGCGTGCGAGCGGCACCGTGTCACGACGACCTGACGGCCGAAATGAGCCGCCGCCACAACGATCTCAAC
Organism: uncultured Planctomycetales bacterium; assembly: GCA_938003525.1. Classification (GTDB taxonomy): domain Bacteria; phylum Planctomycetota; class Planctomycetia; order Pirellulales; family JAEUIK01; genus CALKYM01. Next base: position 79,058 of record CALKYM010000304.1, read on the forward strand.
GTGATGTGCCTCTCGGCCGACATGCTGGGCGAGAAGCTCATCGATCGCATGATCGAAATCTGGCTGACGACCGAGTTTGAAGGCGGACGCCACGAGCGGCGCGTGCAGAAGATCAGCGAGCTCGAGAAACCGCCGGGGTGCTGACGCCGCCGCGGGGCCACTCTCCGCCAAGTGCACCACCGGCGCATTCAATCGGCCGGGGCAATCTGCTCGGCCACGAGTTCAATCGGGTGCCGTGCCCGTCGACCGGCACCGTCGGCAATCTGGTGCCGGCATGAAACGCCGGGGGCCAGGATCTCGCCACCTTCCTGCTTCCGCACGGCAGGAAACAGCACGCGCTCGCCGATCTGCATGCTCAGATCGTAGTGCTCGTAGCCGAACGAGCCCGCCATGCCGCAACAGCCCGAGTCGAGAACTTCCACGTCGAGGCCCGATACCTGCCGCAGGAGAGACAGCGTCGATCCTAGCCCGACCAGCGCCTTCTGATGGCAGTGCCCGTGCAAGACGCCGCGAGCGGCTCTCGCTTTCAATCGTAGATCGCAGGGGGCCAGCAATTGTTCGATGGGCCGCGCCGCCGCTGCGACCTGTTGCGCTGTGACGCCGGGCACGAGATCCTTGTACTCGTCGCAAAGCGTTAGAATGCAGCTCGGCTCGCATCCGACGATGGGAATCCCGCGTGCGGCATCCGCGGCGAGCGCGGCGACGTTCTTTGTTGCCAGTGCCCGGGCTTCGCCCAGAAGCCCTTTGGAAATCAAAGGGCGGCCACAACAGCCCAGACCAGCGAGCCGCACGCAATAGCCGGCCGCTTCCAGCACACGCACGGCCGCGCGATTGACGTTGGGCTCACTGTAGCTCGTCAGGCAGTCGTCGAGCAGGATCACGTCGCCACGGGGTGCCCCGTTTTGTGGTGCCGGGCGATTGTGGAACCATCGCTGGAAATGCTGCCGGGTAAACCGCGGTAGGCTCCGGCGTGCGTCGATCCCCGACAGTTTCTCCAACAGCCATCGCGCACCGGGCAATTGGGGCATCGCGTTCGACAGCGGCGCTAGCGCTGACCCAATCCGGTTGAGCGCCGCGATCCGCCCCATCATGTGAACGCCCAGTGGCGTACCGTGAGCTTCCCAGTAGTTGTGCAGCAGTTCGCTCTTCAGTTTGGCGACGTCGACGTTGGTGGGACATTCGCCCTTGCATCCCTTGCACTGCAGGCAGAGGTCGAACGTTTCGTAAAGTCGCCGTCCGGTCAGTTCGGTGGCCGGCACCTTGCCGGTCAGCACGAGGCGCAGCGCGTTCGCGCGGCCGCGCGTGCTGTGCTCCTCGTCGCGGGTGGCCATGAAAGAAGGGCACATCGTCCCGCTCGCCGTTTTGCGGCACACGCCGACGCCGCTGCACAACGACGCCGCACGAACCAGACCACCTTCGCGCGAAAAATCCTGCACCGTTTTGATTTCGAGCGGTACATCAGCCGGGTCGTGGCGGAGATTGGTCACCGGACTGGGCCCATCGACGACCTTGCCCGGATTCATCAGTCCTTCCGGATCGAAGGCCGCTTTCAGCTCACGAAACGCGCCGTAAAGCTCTGGTCCGAAAAGCCGCTCGTTCAGGTAGCTGCGCGCCAGCCCATCGCCATGCTCACCGCTCATCGCGCCGCCGAACTCCAACACGAGTTCGCAGACCTCGTCGGAGATCCGTGCCAGCCGCCGGAGATCCTCGCGATCGGCCGTATCGATCAGCGGGCGGATGTGCAGACAGCCCACCGAAGCATGTCCGTAGAAGGCCCCATCGGTGCCGTTGCGGTTCAGTAACTCGCGAAAGCGGGCCACGAACTGCGGCATCCGCGGCGGGTCGATGGCCGTGTCCTCGACGAATGCAATCGGCTTGCGAGTGCCCGGCACCGCCATCAACAGCGGCAACGCGGCCTTGCGGCAGGCCCAGATATGTGCGCACTGTTGCGGATCGAGCGCCGTCAGCACGTGGGTCAGACCACGTTGCCCCGTCATCGCGCTGCGCAGCCCGGTCACGGCGTCCGCCACTCCGGAGTCCGAGTCGCCGCTGAACTCGACCACGACCAGCGACGCCGGATTGCCGACCACAAAGTCCAGATACTCGCGATACTCCAGGCTGCGCCGCGCCATGTCGACGATCATCCCGTCGAACAATTCGACCGCCGACGGCTGAAACTGCAGCACCTCGTTGATGGAATCGACCGAATCGGTAAGCGACTCGAAATGCAGCACGGCAATGCCCCGCGCTGCCGGCATGGGCACGAGATCGACCAGCGCGCCGGTCACGCAGGCCAACGTTCCCTCGGCGCCGACGATCAGGCTCGCCAAGTTTCGATCAGCACCGGGATAACGCTCCGCGTGGAGTCGCCGTATGAGTTCGACGCTGGGTGGTGTCGGGATACGCCCTCGACACTCGGGCACGAGCTCGTCGAGGTTGTAGCCACTCACACGCCGTAACACGCGGGGATAGCGGGCGATGATTTCGTCACGATGTACTGATGCCAGTCGCTCGACCGTGCGATAGACGTCCGCTTCGCGCGTCGCGCCGGCGATCAATTCCGCGCGGCGCGCCGGGTTGGTGGGACCGAAGGTCACCGCCGAACCGTCAGACAAAATGGTCTCGAGTTCCACCACGTGGTCGACCATCTTGCCGTGTCGAATCGACCGCGAGCCGGCCGAGTTGTTGCCGATCATGCCGCCCAGATTGGCACGGCTGGTGGTGGCCACATCGGGGCCGAACTGCAACCCGTATTCGGCCGCCGCTGCGTTGAGTTGATCGAGCACGACGCCCGGCTCCACCCGGGCGATCCGACGTTCCGGATCGAGCTCCAGAATGCGGTTCATGTACTTGCTGAAATCGAGCACAAGGCCGGGGCCGATGCATTGGCCCGAGAGGCTGGTCCCGCCGCCACGTGGCACCAGTGGTATACGTTCAGCCCCCGCCCAAGCCACCGCCCGGCGTACGTCTTCGACGTGCCGCGGCACGACCACGCCGACTGGCTGAATCTGGTACAAGCTGGCATCCGTGCTGTAGAGAGCCCGGCGATGGGCGTCGAAATACACGTCGCCATCGAGCCGGCGTGCGAGCGACTTTGACGATTGCGCGAGTTGCGCAGCGTCAGGATGTGCGGTCGTGCGGGTCATGGATTGCGCGGTGCGAGCTTGCTATCGGGGTTCGCGCTGCACGGGTTGTTGCAGCGCAACGAATTGCTGTTAGAGTCGAGTTTTATACATGGAACGCGCTCACGTTAGTCCTTGCCACGAGTAGTAACCCACGATGCCTGAGCCGCGCGGACCACTCACCAACGATGTCGACGAGCTACTGCGCAACGCACAATTGCGCGAAGAGCTGGAGCCGTTCGTCGATGAATCGATCGACCTGGTCAGCATGCGGTCGCTGCCCACGGTGCGAGAGAACGAGTATCTCGCATCGATGCTCGCGTGGGAACGCGCGCCGGCACTGCCCATTGCCCAGTGGTTCAGTCCGCCGCTGGAATTGCCGCACCCCGCCCAGGTCGACGACCCCGAGTTGCACGAGCGGTTGTGGCGAACGATCCGCCGGCTCCATTCACAGCGGATCGTGCTCGACTTTACCGACCATCTCTCCGACCGCGAGCTGTACTGCCTGATCTACCGCGACATTCTGCCGGCCATGGAGAAGCGGATCGAGTCGTCGCGGCATTTTCTGCACTGGGATTGCTCGGACACCAGCGGCGATCAACTGGTGTGGCTCCGCTACTACGCGACCGACGAAGAGCGCCAAATGTGGCAGGAGCAAACCGGCGAGCCGCTCCCCCCGCGCGACGATCCTCCCTACCCGCGGCGGCTGCCCCATCACCCGCTCTAGTCGCAGCGCGATGCGCCAAAGTCTCGGTCAGCGTCCCAGTTAGCCGCCGGGCCAACTCAACTCCGCTCGAGCATTTCTCGCGCAGCGCGACGCCCGGCTTGAACGGCTCCCTCCATGTAGCCTGTGGCCTCCGTCGCAGTCTCGGTTCCCGCCCAATGAATTCGGCCGACGGGCTCACGCAACACGGCACCAAAACCCGTCAGCGCGCCAGGCGGCATGAAACCGGTCGGACAGCCCGCCGACCAGGGATCGGCGCCCCAATCTTTCTCGCGGTAGCCACTGGGTTGAGCAGCTTGTGGGCCGAAGTAACGGGCCAGGGATTCAACGACCGTCCGACGTCGCTCTTCCAGCGAAGTCGCTCCCCACGTGCGTGCGGCGCCGGCGACGAGAAACCCCACCAGCGCGGGCTGCTGACCATCGTGCGACGTGTTGTCGTAAACGATGCTCAGTGGTCCGGAACCGCTGACGACCTCGCCCGAGAAGCTCGCCTCGCGCCAGAACGCTTTGTCGTAGGTCACCAGGCACTTGATCGTCTGCCCCATCGGGAAGCGCTGCAGTAATTGCGCGCGCGGCGAAGGGAGCGCCGGCTGGAATTCGATCCGCTGGCAGAGCGGCGGTGCCAAAGCCACGATGACGTGCCGCGCCCGCCAACTTCCTGCCGGCGAACTGACCACCACGCCATCTTCGTGTTGCGCGATGGCGCGGACGGGCGTCTCCAACACGACGCGGTCGCCCAACCTTTCGGCCAGCCGCACGGCGATTTGTTGCGCGCCGCCCACCAATCGGTCTTGCTGGGCTGCATTCTCCACTTCCACCACGTTCACCAGCCCATCGCTGGAGTTGATGTAGTGCAGGAAATACAAGAGGGACAAATCGGCGGGCTCCGTTCCAAACACCACACGAATGGCCGCGCTCATCATGTCGCGCACCGCAGAACTCCACAGCTTCCGCTGCATGAAGCTGGCAACCGTCTCGCGATCCCACATCGCTGCCGAACTCGCCGTGAAAGGCTGCTCCCGCGAAACCGTCTTGCGCATCCGCTCGACCAGACGAATCCCGCGGCTCAGCTCCAGCAGGCTCCACGGGCCCAACGATGGGATGCTCTGCTTGTACGTGGAGATGCGCGAGCCAATCTCCAGAACTTTCGTCCCTGTGTGGTGGGTGGGAAATCGTTCGATGCCGAACTCGTCGGTCAGATCGTGCATCCGCCGTTGTTTCGGGCCCAACCACTGTCCGCCCAAATCGAAATCCGCCTGGCCAATTCGGTCGGTCAGCGTCCTTCCACCAACCCGATCGCGCGCCTCCAGCACGGCCACTGACGCGCCGCTCTCGTGTAAGACGCGCGCCGCGCTGAGCCCGGACAGCCCCGCTCCGACGACGACCACGTCGACGCTGTCACGATCCTTCGCCATTCAACTGCTCACGACCAATGAATCCGATGCCTGTCGCCACAAGACGACGAAGCACCTTACCTAGAGCTGGCCGTACCGTAGCGCAGCGTCGACGTCCTGACAAGCTGGTCGCGAGGAACTCCGCGCGACAGACGAAGTTCGCCCGCCGACGTGCGCGTTTGACAGCTCGACTACCGACGCGACATGCTGCGGCCCACGCGCCGCGCAAGTAGCAAGTTTGGCATCGAAGGAAGAACGATGGGCGACGGCCCGAACCAAATCCCTAAACGCACAGTCGACCTCGTTGCCAGTCCGTTCGGCTCGGCGAAAAAGATCTTCGTCAGCGATTTTGATGGCACGATCACCGAGCGCGATTTCTATCTGCTGGTGGGCGAACATCTGCTGCCCGACAACATCCCCGACTTCTGGCAACTACATCTCGACGGCAAGATTTCGATCTTCGACGTGCTGGCCGGGATATTTGCTTCGATCGAAGGCGACGAGGCCCGCGTGATGGAAGTCGCCCGGCGGGCGGGCATCGATCCGAGATTCGCCTCGTCGGTCGATCGCTTGCGCGCCGGTGGTTGGGAGGTCGTCGTCGCTTCCATCGGCTGCGAGTGGTATATCCGGCGGCTGTTGGCGGAGCACGGCGCGGAGGTGACCGTGTTCGCCAATCCCGGCCGCTTGTTGCCCGGCGGGGGATTGGAGATGAAACCGCTGCGCGATTCGCCGTTCGCCAGTGAGATTGCCGGCGTCGACAAGGCCGCCATCGTCCGCGCGGCCGGGGAGCAGGCCGATGTTGTGGCGTTCGCCGGCGATAGTCGGCCCGACTACGAAGCCGCTATGACCGTCGAGCCTGAGTATCGCTTTGCCCGCCACGGACTGGCCGAAATCTTCCGCCGCAAAGGCATCCCGTTCCGTCCCTTCAAACGGTGGACGGACATACCCGCCCAACTGTTGGGCGAATCCGATGCCTAAAAAGCATCGACTGTCGACCCGCACGATCGCTTACGGTTCAAACGAATCGATCGTCGGCTCGCCTTCGAGCCAACCGAGATCTGCGAGGAACTCGTCGGCTTGGCGCATGGTCTCTACAAACGCCCGGTCATCGCCGCGGCCGTAGTTGAAGAACCCATGACCGGCTCCGTCATAGCCATTCAGCTCGCAATGAATCTCTGCCTGCTCCATCGCATCGGCGAAATCCTCGGCTTGCGAAAACGGGACCGTACGATCGTCGATGCCGTGAAAGATGATCGTCGGCGCCGTTTCCGCGCTGACGTGCCAGAGCGGCGATAGCGCCTCCGGCTTCCCGCCCAGGCGCCCGTGCAACTGTGCGATGCGCGGGTTGTCCGCCTCGACCTCGAAGCCGGCTGCGGTCAGGTCGAGCGCGGGATTGAACAGGAGCGCAGCATTGGGCCGGCAACTCACCGATGTATCGTCGTGCGGGTCGTCGAACTCTGGCAGCGTCGCCACGGCCGCCGCCAGATGTCCTCCGGCCGATCCACCGCCCGCTGCGATGCGCGTCGGATCAATGTTCATTTCCTCAGCATGTGCCCGCACCCAGCGCATGGCGGACTTCGCATCTGCCACACAGTCCGCAACTTTCGCATCGTCGGTCGACCCCAGCCGGTATTCGACCGTGATGGCCACCATGCCGCGCGATGCCAGGTACCGACACTGAGCCACGAACTGCGTCGGATTACCACCCCGCCAGCCGCCGCCGTGAAAGAAAACGATCGCCGGCCGGGGGTCACCACCCGCGTTTTCCGTCCGCTGGAATACATAGAGCTTCAAGTCCCGGCCGGCATGCTTGTAGACGAACGCTTCCGCGCCCTCGAGCCTTCGCCCCCGCCCGTTCTGTTGAACCCAGAGCATTTCGGCGCCGGTCACCAACCATACAGCGCCCGCCAGCACACTGATCGCAACGCGTCGCACCATCGTTTGTCTCTCCGGCAGGATGCCCGCTGTGATCCAGCTATTGTCTTTCGCGAACAATCCAGACACAAACCGTTTCGTGCTCCACGAGTCTCGGCCGGCTGACGCTCGCCAGCCGCGGTGCTATGCTCGTTACCTGTCATTGTGCCCCCGAGCGCGGACTTACGCGTTGCACCGTAGTCATGAGCCTGACGCATGTTGAAACAATCGTCGATTCGTCTTGTTGCCATCTCACTATGGGCCTGCTGCTGCGCTCAAACGACTCAGGCCGAGTCGCCCGTCGTGATCAGTGAGTTCATCTACACGTCGGCCCCTTTCCCGGAATGTCACGCCTCGACGATCGTCGAGACGGCCGCCGGCACGCTCGTCGCCGCCTGGTTTGGCGGCACGGAAGAGGGTCACTCTGATGTGGGCATCTGGCTCTCGCGTCACATCGACGGCGCTTGGACCGCGCCGGTCGAAGTCGCCGACGGGGTGCAGTCGGACGACAAGCGCTATCCCACGTGGAACCCCGTGTTGTTCCAGCCACGCGAAGGTCCGCTGCTGCTGTTCTTCAAGGTGGGTCCGAATCCCAGGGAGTGGTGGGGCGAGGTGATGGTCTCGGCCGATGACGGCGTCACCTGGACGCCGCCCCATCGACTGCCCGATGGTGGCATCGGCCCCGTGAAGAACAAACCAATTCAGATGGAAGATGGCTCGATTTGGTGCGCTTCGAGCACCGAGCACGACGGCTGGCGCGTGCATCTCGAAATCACGCACGACCTGGGCGAAAGCTGGCAACGAACCGAACCGCTGAACCAGGCAGGCACGCATGCCATCCAGCCCAGCCTGTTGACTTACGCCGATGGCCGGCTGCAGATGCTCTGCCGCAATCGCAACGCCAAAGGCGATCTCTGGCAGTGCTGGTCGAGCGGTGGCGGCCAGACGTGGAGCGACTTCACCTCCTCGGGCCTCCCCAATCCGAACGCCGGAACCGATGCCGTCACGCTCCGCGATGGACGCCAGCTACTCGTCTACAACCACACGCACCGCGGCGGGCCGTTCCCTAGTGGCCGCAACTTCCTCAACGTTGCCGTCAGCGACGATGGCGAGAAGTGGTCGGCCGCCCTGGTTCTCGAACGATCGCCGGGCGAGTATTCGTACCCGGCCGTCATCCAAACTCGCGATGACCGCGTTCACATCACATACACCTGGAAACGCCAACGAATCCGCCATGTCGTCCTCGATCCCGATCGCTTGGAGTTGACGCCCATCGTCGAAGGCGTGTGGCCCGACGGCGTCGAACAACTGGCGGCGAACGATCAACAGCCGGCATCTCCAGTGAAGGCCGCCATCAACGATCAGGCACCACCGCAGTTGGAGCGCGTCAAGTACCGTTCTCCCGATCTTGTGGTCGATCTCGGCGTGGGCCTCTGGGCGTGGCCGTTGCCGCTGGATTGGGACGAAGACGGCGATCTCGATCTCGTCATCACTTGCCCCGACGTGCCCTATCGCGGCACCTACTTCTTCGAGAATCCCGGCGGTGCGGCGATGCCGGTCTTCAGGCCCGCCGTGAAAGTCGGGCCGGGTCTGCGCAACGCGTCGGTTTCTTACGTCGATGGCCAAGCCAGAGTGCTTGTGCCAGGGCAGGAATTGGTCGGGTTTCGCGAAAGCGGCTTTGAGCGGTCGATCGAAATCTACTCTGAGGCCAATGTCCACCCGAATCGCGTGCGGGCCAATCAATGGAAGTACGTCGACTACGACGGGGACGGCGCGCTCGACCTAATCCTCGGCGTCGGCGACTGGACCACATACGGCTGGGACAACGCCTTCGACCGCACAGGGCAATGGACACGTGGACCATTGCGGGGGCTCGTCTATCTGCTGCGTAACACGGGCACGACGACGATGCCGTCCTACGCGTCGCCCGCGCTGATCGATGCCGATGGCACGCCCGTCGACGTCTATGGGATGCCATCGCCCAACTTGGCAGACTTCGATAGCGACGGAGATCTGGACTTGCTTTGCGGAGAGTTTCTGGATGGCTTCACGTACTTCGAGAACATCGGTTCGCGCGCCGATCCACGTTACGCGGCGGGCCGACGATTGATGCACGAAGGACAACCGCTGGCGATGGACTTGCAGATGATCGTGCCGACGGCCGTCGATTGGGATGCCGACGGCGACATTGACTTGGTCGTCGGCGATGAAGACGGGCGCGTCGCTCTCGTCGAGCACACGGGAGCGGTCCGCGACGGGCTCCCGCAATTCTCGCCGCCGCGCTACTTTCAACAGCAGGCCGACGATGTGAAATTCGGCGCGTTGGTCACTCCGGTGAGCGCCGATTGGGATGGCGACGGCGATGAGGACCTCGTGTGCGGCAACACGGCCGGCTACATCGGGTTGATCGAGAATCTCGATGGCGGCGATCCACCTCGCTGGGCGGCACCGCGCTACCTCGAAGCCGGTGGAGAAACCATCCGCGTCCAGGCCGGACCCAACGGCTCCATCCAAGGTCCCTGCGAAGCGAAATGGGGCTACACGACGATCGAGGTGGCCGATTGGAACCACGACGGGTTGCTCGACATCGTGGCCAACTCCATTTGGGGCAAAGTGCACTGGTACGAAAACGTGGGTCGGCCGGGTAAGCCACAACTGTCTGCGGCACAGCCTATCGAAGTCGAGTGGCCCTCCAAGTCGGCCCGACCCAAGCCCGCGTGGAACTGGTGGGAGCCAGAGGGCAACGAGTTGGCCACCCAGTGGCGCACGACACCGCTGGTTTTCGATCTCGACGCAGACGGCCTGCACGACTTGGTGATGCTCGATCACGAAGGTTACCTCGCCTGGTACCAGCGCAGCCGCGACGGTGTGCGGCTCACTCTGCAACCGGGCCAGCGGGTGTTCTTCGACACGGACGGCAACCCGCTGCGGCTCAACGACCGCGAGGCGGGACGAAGCGGCCGCCGCAAACTGTGCCTGACCGATTGGGATGGCGACGGGCGAGTCGATCTGCTGGTCAACAGCGAGAACGTCGACCTGTGGCGCAACATCTCGACCGATGGCCAGCGGTGGGTCTTTCAACACCTGGGTCCGCTCGCCCAGCGCAAGTTGGCCGGACACACGACCAGCCCCACAACGGTCGATTGGGACGGCGACGGACGTCGCGACCTGCTCGTGGGCGCCGAAGACGGCTTTCTCTACTACCTGCCCAATCGACCCTAGTTCCGGCAGCCAGGAAGCCTACGTTTGTTTCGCGTCCGCTACTTGTATCTGGCGGCGGAAGCGACGCATCATCTGGCGTTCGTACAGTCGCGGCGCAAAACGCGCAAGCCAATACGCGAGCCGCCCCGTGCCGCCCATGATGACGATGCGCTTGCGGCGGGCCACGCCGCGATAGATGGCGTCCGCCACCTGCTCGGGCGAAACCATTCGCCCCGCTGTGTCGCGATCCGAGACCAACACCGAACCGTCGCCTGCCAGGCCGCGCCGCGCGAAATCGGTCGCCACGAAGCTCGGGCAGACCATCGTCACGCTCACGTTGTGCGGTGCCAGCTCACACCGCAACGTCTCGAAATAGCCGTGCAGCGCGTATTTGCTGGCGCAGTAGCCCGTACGGCCCAGGAGTGGCCCCACGCCGGCAATGCTGCTCAACACGGCGATGCGACCCTGCCGTTGTTGAAGACTGGCCAGCGCCGCGCGCGTCACGGTGACGGCGCCGAAGAAGTTCACGTCCATCACGCGGCGATAGACCGAGAGATCTGTTTCATCGGCGGCGCTGACTTGCGTCAGGCCGGCCGAATGCACCAGCACATCGATGCCGCCCAACTCGCCGATCAGCTCCTCGATCGTTTGCCGGCAGACAACCTCGTCGGTGATGTCGCACGCTCGCCCGCCCGCGTGAAGGCCCGAAGCACGCAACTGCTCAACACGCGCTCGCGTCGCCTCCGCGTCGCGGTCAAGCAAGACAAGGTGGGCACCGTCCTGACCGAAGCGCTGCGCCACGGCAAAGCCGATCCCGCCGGCACCGCCGGTGATCACCACCACCTTGTCGGCAAAGGGCTTCACGGGGCCAACTGTGCGTGTTGCAGATAGTGGTCAAGCACCTGCGCGGAGTCCTTGCGGGGCCGATAGCCAAAGCGGCTTTTGAGCCGCTCGTTGGAGAGCACGGGCCGGTAGCGAAGGAAGTCGACCTGCTCGGGTCCATACTGCGTCGCGCCCACCAACCGCAACAGCCCCAACACGCCACGTAGCAACCAGGCGGGAACGGGGAGGTAAGGCTTCTTCAACCTGCCGGCGATCTCCCGAAGCGACATGCATCCATCGCCGGCGAGGTTGTAGATTCCCGTGGCCCGCTGCTGGATGCCTTGCACGATGCAGGCCACCACATCTTCGTCCCAGATGAACACCCAGGGAGTCGTGCCTCCGGCCACTCCCAGTAAAAAGCGTTTGTGAAACAGGTCGGTGATCTGATTGTTGGTCCGCGCTCCTAGAACGGCGCCGGGGCGAAACACAAGTTGGCCCAAACCCGGGTGATCTTGCCGGTAGCGGGCCAGCATCTCTTCAACCAGCCGCTTGTGGTGCGCGTAGGCAAAGGCCTCGTTGCCGCGCAGCGGAGCATCTTCGTCGACCGGCAACGGGTTGTCGGCATGATAGCCGTAGGCCGCGCCGCTACTGGTCACGATGATTTGCCGCACCCCGGCTTCGACGCAAGCTCGAAGGACGTTCTCAGTGCCTTCGACATCGACCGAGTATTCGAGCTGCCGGTCGCGCTGCTTACCCGGCGTGACGATGCAGGCCAGGTGCACGATCGTGTCGACGGCGTGTTGGCGACAGATTTCGACGAGCTGCGGGTCGCGGATATCGGCCGTGATGTATTCGACGCCCTTCGCGCGTCGCTCGACGGGAACTTCGCGGGCATCGAGCGCGATCACGCGCAAGTCGGCATCGCAGGCGAGTTGTGCGACCGTCAGGCCGCCGATGTAACCGCCGCCGCCAGTGACGAGAATCGCTCGTCGCGGCGAAGACTGATCCGAAGAGGTCGCCGTCATGCAGCAGACTCCATCGCCACGGCGGGCGCGGGACGCCGAGACCATAAAAAGGCCAGCGTGAGCCCCGAGATGATGTGCCAGATACCCCAGAAGCCGATCACCAGCGCCATTCCGCCCAACCCGGCGAAGAACTGAAAGTAGAGGGCCAATCCCAGCGCGGAGTTCTGAATACCAACTTCAATCGCGATGGCGCGGCGATCGCGCGGAGGCAAACCGGCTAACCGGGCCGCAACATATCCGGTCGAGAGCGCCACGGCATTGTGAATGATGGCCGCCCCCGCCACCCAATGCACGTGCTCGACAAAGACATCGAAGTTCTGCGTGAAAATGACGAACACAACCGAGACGAACACGACAATCGAGAAGTACTTAAACGGCGTATGCAGCCACTTGGCGAGGCGTGGAAACGCCCGCGCGCACGCCATCCCGGCGACGAGCGGAATCCCCAGGATCAGCACCACGATTGTGAGCACGGCCAGCGGATCGAGATGTATGGCCTCGAGAATGCTGGCTGTGGCAGGATTCATGCGCCCCCAGAAAGCGACGTTGAGCGGCGTCATCACCACGGCCACCGCGGTGCTGGTGGCGGTCATCGTCACCGAAAGCGCCGTATTGCCGCCGGCCAGGTGTGTCAGGAAGTTCGACAGGTTGCCGCCGGGACAGGCGGCAACCAACAGCATTCCCAACGCAATGCTCGGCGCCGGCTCCAGCAGCAGCGTCAGCCCGAGTGTCACCGCGGGCAGCAACACGAACTGCGCTGCCAAACCGATTGCCGGCCCGATGGGCATCCGCAACACGCGCGTGAAGTCGGCGGGTCGCAGATCGAGCGCCACGCCGAACATGATCAGCGCAATCAGCAGGTTGAGCAGCCACACGCCTCCCTGCTGAAAGTTCAGCTCGACCTGATCGACCGGCATCTATTCTTCTGCGAGTGCGCGGATGCAACGGAAGGCGAGAACCAAGCAGCTTACTTGCCGGCTGGCTCCTCGTGCATCTTCTTGAAGTTGATCAAACCCGGCGCCCACATGTGCCGAACAGGGTCGACGTCGACGTGAATCACCGCCGGGCGGCCGCTTTGGATACACCGCTCGACCGCCGGCCGCAACTCGGCGACGGTGCCGACGCGCTCGCCGTGGCCTCCCATGCTCTCGGCCAGTTTGTCGAACCGGATTTCGTTCAGGTCGGCGTTGATCGTCTCGTCGGGCCCTAGCGACTTGCGAATCATGGTCTTAAAGGGCCGCAGGGTGAACTGCTGGTTCATCTTGACCATGCCCCACTGTTTGTCGCAGCAGACAAGATAGACGACGGGCAACTGGTTGCGGACGGCCGTTTCGATCTCCTGGGGATTGAAACCCATCGCGCCGTCGCCGATGACGCAATACACCTGCCGGTCCGGTCGCGCGACCTTGGCCCCCAGCGCCTGGGCCACACCAGCGCCCAACATGCCAAACTTGAACGTCGAGAGCATCGTCAGCGGCGACCGGACTTCGTGATACAGGCTGGCCCAGACCGCCGTATTGCCTCCGTCGACGATGCAGTAAGCGTCGTCGTCGAACACCTCCTGACAGGTGACCGCGACGTGCGCTGCCGTGAGGGGACTTTGCGAATCGCCCAGGACTTTGTCCCACTTTTGGCGTTGTGCCTGAGCGCGGGAACGATACTTCTCCATTCGCGCTGCACGGTCTGCCGTGTGATTGCTCCCGCTCTGCGACTGCACCGCGTCACACAGTTGATCGAGAAACGGGCCGACGTCGCCGAGAATCGCGAGATCGACCGGCTTGTTAAGGCCGAGGACCTCTTCATCGATATCGACCTGAATGTGTTTTTGCCGTGCGGGCGGTCGCCAGTTCGGCGCTTTGCCCCACCAATCGGTTTCGCCAATCCGCGAGCCGAGCGTGAGCACTGCATCGGCCTCTTTGCGGACTTGATTGTTCAGGTCGATATAGATCATGGGGACCGCCAGCGGGTTCGTCTCGACAATCGATCCGCGCCCTCCCCAACTCGTGCAGACCGGCGCGTGCAGCAATTCGGCCAACTTGGCCAAACTTTCGGTCGCTTGCGCGTGAATGACGCCGCTTCCGGCGTGAATCAGGGGGCGCTCCGCTTGGAGCATCATCTCGGCCGCGGCGGCAACTTGCCTGGCGTCGGGCTGAATGGGCTCCGTCCGCCGATAGGTATGGGGGTCCGTCGGTGGCGCAAAGCGACCTTTGCCGTTGAGAATGCTCTCGGGAATGTCGACGTGTACCACGCCCGGACGACCGCGATACGAGATGCGAAACGCGCGACGCATGAACTCGGCGATGCGTTCGGCTGAAGGTACGGCGCCGCTCCACTTCGACATCGGCCGGGTGGTTGCCACCTGATTGAAGTACTGATACGTCCCACCGCGGTCGGGATAACCAATGCCCACACGCCGCGTGCTGGTGAGCAACAGCACCCGATTGCCTTCGCCGTTCTCCACCGCTACCCCAGGCAAAGCGTTGGCGACACCCGGACCGTTGCTGGCCATCGCCACGCCGAGTTTGCCACTCACCCGCGCGTACGCGGCGGCCATATGCACGGCGCACGCTTCATGCCGCGGGCTGATAAGTTCGATGCCGTGCTTGCCCAGACTGGAGTAGAGGCCAAAGTAGGTGCCGTCGATGATGCCGAACACCTTCTCGACACCTTCAGCGGCCAACATCCGCGCGACGAGTTCACCACCCAGCATGGCTTCCAAGGCTTTGATCCTCGCGGCTACGAAACGGACTTGGTGAGCGCGGCCATTAGCCGGCCGTTCTCCACTGCGGATTGCACAGGAAGAAAACGCGTGGCAAAACGTCCATCGTAGTTGCCGCAGCCGCGACGTTCGACCACGAAGCCCGCAGCGGACATGTGGCCGGAAGCGCCAATGGCAAGAATCATGGTCCCTTGGTGGACACCCGGATACAGTAGCAATTGTTCGCTGTTGACGCTGGTTCATGCCCGCAGGCGTGCCCCGATGATCCGCGCAACTTCCATCCCAGCAATTGGGGCGATCTCGCTCGCCGTCTCACTTGGCTCCGCACTAGCCTGCGCCGATGAATGGCAAACTGCCGGCAACCTGAACGTGCCGCGCGAGTATCCGGGACTCGGGCTCCTGCCCGACGGCCGCGTGCTGGCGGTGAGCGGACATCCGCTGGGGGGCCAGAGCCTGGCGAGCGCGGAGGTTTACGATGCCGAGACCGACAAGTGGACGCCGACGGGCTCGCTGAACGTACCGCGCAACGGCGTCGGCCACGGCAGTCTCATCAGGTTGCCCAGCGGCAAGTTTCTAATCGCGGGCGGCGGATCGGGCAGCCGCTCGGTCCACGAGGTCGAGCTGTACGACCCTGTGCAGGGTACCTGGTCGATGACGGGCGCCATGAGCGTTCCGCGCTGCGTGCATACCACCACACAACTCGACGATGGCAGCGTGTTGGTAACCGGCGGTATCGACTGGATCACCGAGGAGGTCCGCGCGACCGCCGAGGTCTACGACGCAACAACGGGCGAGTGGGCCACGACTGGCGCCATGAACACCCCGCGTTTCAACCATCGCGCCGTCAAGTTGCACGACGGGCGGGTGATGGCGATCGGCGGCAACAGTGCTTACCCCGGTGAACAATTCGTCGTGGCTGATGCCGAACTCTACGATCCGCGCTCGGGCAACTGGAAACCGACCGCGCCGATGCACACGCCACGGCGGTCGCTGGCTGCGGTTGTCTTGGCCGACGGCCGCGTGCTCGTCGCCGGCGGTGCAGGGCGATTGGGAGAAGCCAAGAAACAACTCAGTGTGTCCGAAGTCTACGACCCACAATCGGAACAATGGACCGAGGTCGCGCCCCTGCGCGAGGGCCGCTGGGGACCGACCGCCACATTGCTGGCCGACGGTCAGGTCCTGATCGTCGGCGGCGCGTACGGTTCCTTCGGCTCGAGAAGCTCCGCAGAGTTGTTTGATCCGCAAGACTGCACTTGGCGCGATGCGGGCAAACTCTCGCAAGCGCGAAATGGACATCGCGCCATAACGCTCTCAGACGGCCGCGTACTCATCGTCGGCGGCCACTGCCTCGGCCGGTATCTGACGAGCTGCGAAATCTACACGCCGTAGTGGCAGGCGGCTCGAAGGACAGCCCGCTGTTGGGATCGCAATGCCGTCGCGCGGCTAGCGTGGCACCGGTGCGTTGGTCTCAGCCGCTGGCGGATCGGCGGCCACACTGGTTTCTTGCGAGGGAGCGCTGCCGGCTTCGTCAGCGGTGATGATTCCGTCGCCGTTGGTGTCCATGGCCAAGAAGCGATTCAGTTCCGAACTCGACCACTGCGCCGAGAACTCGGCCATCGACAATTGCGCATCGCCGTTGGCATCGCCCGCGAGAAACCACGACGGGAGCCCCGAAGGCAACCGGGTGTCGGGCACGTAGAACTGTCTGCGGCGACGCTCTCGGGCAAGTGCATCTTCGTCTGGAGCCATAGCGACCGAGCCCGATGTCGAATCCGCAGCCCTCTCATCGCCCCCATCGGCAGGCAAGTCGGCCGTCTCCGAATCAACCTCCGCCACGCGCCCGGGCATCAGTCGGATCAGACGCCGACGGCTGTAGGCGGCAATCCGGCAAGCAATCTCTTCACTCGACAGCAGTCCATCGGCGTTCAGATCGCTGCCGGTTGGATCGCCCCGCAGCGCGATCCACTCATTGGGGTCCAACAATCCATCGCGGTTCAGATCGTGCCGAGCAACCAGCCGAGCGGCATACCGTCGGATCTTGGCGGGCACCAATTCCATGGGCATCGGTTCGTCACCTGCACCAACCCCGGCGCGCAGGGCTTCCAGCGGCGACTGCGCCGAGCCCGCCTTGGGTCGCCCCGGCTCCTGATACGCATTCGGCAACTCGGCCCTCCCCGGCTCCTCCGAATCACCGCCGGCGGTCGAAGCAACTCGCACGTCGCCATCGGAGCTCGGCTCAGCAGCATCTGTCGAGGATTCGCCAATTAGTCCGTCGGAAGCCTCTGCGTCAGATTCGGGCTGGCGGGTGGCTACAGGTTGCATTTCGCCGGCAGTTTCATCATCCGCCACTGGGGCGAGCGTCGTCTGATCGGCGTCGAGCGGTTGACGATCAACCGCCTGTCGTTCAGCAGCGGCGTCGGAAGGTGTAGGCACCGACGGCCCACTCGGAGGGCGCTTTGCGACAGGCGGCGTATGTCCGGCGGACGACCGCGTCGCATCTGTCGGCGGTCGACCGACGCGGGCGGCGTCTTCCGGAGCGTGCCCGCTTCCGCCGAAGTACCAGGCGGACGCCAGAGCAACGACCGCGAACACGGCGATCGCCGCCATACGAGCCGGCGAAGTCGTGCCACTCTCTTTGGTTATGCGCAGAGCCATCTGTCCCTGATTCCCCCAAGCTGAGCCGAGCCCAGTCTCTGTAGCAGTCACGCCTGCTCGACGGGGCGCCGGACCTCATTCTACGCGGAGCCCTACAAACGTGCAGCGGAGCGGCCGCGGGCGGCTCGGCACCCGGCGATCAGTTACAGCGCTAACATTTTTCAGGCGGCCGGTGCGCCGCAAGTGATTGCTCAGAAGCAGGTTCTGTCACGGTTCGTGCGGCAATCCGCAGAAAGCCTCTGGATTGCCAAACCCCCCGTGGCAGCCCCCGTTTCTATTGACCGGGCTGCAAACCATCAATTAGCTTGAATGCGTTCGTGTGGGGCGATCAGGACGTGCCGCGCACGAACCCACGCCTGCGACCAACCCACCTACATTCCCACCTGATTTGCCGCTCCGCACCGCAGCAGCGGCTCGAATCGCCTACCTGCGTCCACTTTGCGCGGGCAGCATCGACGCGGCTCAACGACGGGCGCGATCCCAACGGTTCGCGTACCCGTCCGAGTGATATGTTTCCCACGAGAACGCGCACCATGGAAGCCGGCGAGATCCTTCTCAACAAAGGACTGCTCGATACGCGCCAGTTGGCCATCTTGCGTGATAGCAGCGAAAACGGCGCGCGGATCGATCGGGCTGCCGTCGAGATGGGTTTCGTCTCGGAAGAGGACGCGCTGGCTGCGCTGGGCGAACAGCTCGGCCTGGAAGTCGTCGATTTCGGGCAGACAGAAGTGGACCTGTCGCTGCTTGACAACCTCCCGCTGCGGGTCGTGCATCGGCACAACGTCTTCCCGATCAAGCGCCGCAACGGCACGCTCGTGGTGGCCACGAGCGACCCCTTCGAGCTGTACGCGCTCGATGAGATTAGCGCCGCGACGGGCCTCACCGTCGAACCGGTTTTGGCAGCCGCGGGCGACATCGCGAAGCTGATCAAGACCCATCTCGGCATGGCTTCCGAAACGATCGACGGCCTGCTCGCGCAACGCCGCGAGGAGGACGACGTCGAGCTGCTCGACGACCTCGAGCTTGACGGCTCTGAACTCTCGGAGATGGCTCAAGAGGCATCGGTCGTTCGGCTGGTGAACGAAATCTTGCTGGAGGCCATCGAAGCGCGTTCCAGCGATATTCATCTCGAGTCGCAAGCCCACGGCTTGCGGATTCGGTATCGCATCGACGGCATCCTACAAACGCAGGCCACGCCGCCGGAGATCAATCACTTTCAGGCGGCCATCATCAGCCGGCTGAAGATCATGGCCCGGCTGAACATCGCCGAGAAGCGGCTGCCGCAAGATGGCCGTATCAAGCTCAAGATCGCCGGCCGCGAAGTCGACGTCCGCGTGTCGATCATTCCCATGGCGCACGGCGAAGGCGTCGTGATGCGCGTGCTCGACAAAGACCGCATGAACTTCACGCTGGCCGGCGTAGGTCTGCCGCCCGACATCGAGCGTCAGTTCGGCGAACTGATCAAGCTCCCGCACGGCATCATCCTGGTCACGGGCCCCACCGGATCGGGTAAAACGACCACGCTCTACAGTGCCCTGGCCGAGATTCGCGACGAGGCGACCAAGATCATCACCACCGAAGATCCGGTCGAGTATCAACTGGAAGGCATCAACCAGATCCAGGTGCAGCCCAAGATCGGTCTGACGTTCGCCGCTTCGCTGCGCGCCATTCTGCGTCACGATCCCGACGTGGTGCTGGTGGGCGAAATTCGCGATCTGGAGACGGCCGAAAACGCCGTACAAGCATCGCTCACGGGTCACCTGGTGTTCAGCACACTGCACACCAACGATGCAGCCGGTGCCTTCTTGCGGTTGTGCGACATGGGCGTCGAGCCGTTCCTCGCCTCCAGCACGGTCGAAGGCGTGATGGCGCAGCGTCTGGTCCGCACACTTTGCGATGAGTGTCGCCAGCCTTGGCGCCCGGTGCCCGACGAGTTGCCCGACGACTTTCCCTTCGATTTGCTGGCCGAGCAGGACGGCAAGATCATGCGCGCCGAGGGTTGCCGAAAGTGCCGCAACACCGGCTACCGCGGCCGGACGGGGCTGTTCGAACTGTTGGTCGCCAACGATCAGGCGCGCCAACTGGCCAACGAACGAGCATCGACCCAACTGGTCAAGAAGGCGGCCGTCGAGCACGGCATGCGCACACTCAGACAAGACGGCTGGCGAAACGTGCTGGCCGGTACCACCAGCATCGACGAGGTGATCCGCGTCACGAAAGCCGACTGAGGCGGCACCACTCCGAAATACTCCCTCCCCACCTAGACCTACCCCGACAACCTGCCCCACCTGAAGGCACACACCCCAAGGCTCTGTCGACCCCGCCTGTAGAGCCGACAACGCGTGTTTCATGCCGGAATTCCAGTACACCGCCCGCACGGGCGAAGGCGACGAAGTCGTCGGCACGATCACCGCCGGCAGCGAGAACGAAGCGCTCGGTCTCTTGGATCAGCGCGAGCTGTTCCCACTGCGCGTCGAGAATCGCGGCGGTTCGTCGCTGCTGCGTCGCGGCAGCGGGCGCATCAAGCCCGCCACGCTGGCCGTCACGCTCTCGCAACTGGGCGATCTGTTGCAAAGCGGCGTCCCGTTGCTGAGAGCGTTGGAACTCTTGGGCAAACAATCCGCGCACGCTGGCTTGAGCAAAGTGCTCAACGACGTCCGTGAGCGCGTCGCCGATGGTACGACGCTTGACGAAGCGATGGCCCGACATCCGAAAGCCTTCGATGAGCTGACCATCAGCATGGTTCGCGCCGGCGGCGAAGGTGGCTTTCTGGAAGATGCACTGCAGCGCACGGCGTCGTTCATCGAGCACCAGGAAGACCTCAAGAGCCGCGTGATCGGCGCCGCGACCTATCCCATGGTGATCGCGGTGGCCGGCATCGTCGCGGTGACGGTGATCGTCGTGTTCTTCGTGCCGAAGTTCGCCGACATGTTTGCCGATCTCCGCGAGCAAGGAGAACTGCCCGGCGTGACGATCGCGCTGTTGGGCACGAGCAGCTTCCTAGGCCGCTACGGCATTTTCCTCTTGGCGGCGCTGGTCGGGCTGTTCTTCTGGATCTCGCAGCAATCGAAGACGCCGGCCGGCCGGCTGATGATGGATCAGCTCAAACTCAAGCTGCCGCTGGCCGGCCGCATCTATCTGAGTCTGGCCGTTTCACGGTTCTGCCGCGTGTTGGGGACGCTGTTGCACAACGGCGTGCCGATCCTCCGCGCGCTGGACATCAGTAGCGACTCGACGGGCAACCGCGTTCTGTCCGCCGCGATTCAGCAGGCGGCTGAGAACATCTCGACCGGCCAATCGCTGGCGGCTCCGCTGCGAGCTTGCGGACTGTTTCCCGGCACGGTCGTGGAAATGATCAGCGTGGCCGAGGAATCGAACACGCTGGAAAAAGTGCTGGTCGACATCGCCGATGGCATCGAACGCCGCACCGAGCGGCAGCTCGACCTGGCGGTGCGGTTGCTCGAACCGGCCATGCTGCTGGTGATGGGCGTGGTCATTCTGCTGATCGTCGTTGCGCTGTTGCTCCCGGTGTTCGAGATGAGCACCAACGTTGGTTGATAGGAACAGAAGCGTTTTCCTCCGATTTTCACACATAGACTGTTAGACCCGAAAGATAGAGAGAGGAGTTTGCGATGCGCATGAGCAATCGCCCGTCGTCCGCCCGGGGTGGCTTCACCCTGATCGAACTGCTGCTGGTGTTGGCCATCCTGGTGATGGTCATGGGCCTTGTCCTGCCGCGGTTCATGGGAGCGAAGGCCGGCGCCGATATCGATGCCGCCAAGAGCCAGATCGGGATCTTCAAGAGCTCTCTGGACATGTATCAGCTCCACATGAACTCGTATCCGGAAACCGAGCACGGCCTGGTCGCGCTAGTCGAGGAACCGACTGAAGCGGATGTGGCTGATCGCTGGCGCGGCCCGTACTTCGACAAGGCAATCCCGCAGGACCCCTGGGGCAATGACTACCAGTACGAGTATCCCCCCAGCCATAACACGCTCGACTTCCCCGACATCTGGTCGTACGGTCCCGACGGTGAGGACGGCACCGAGGACGACATCGTCAACTGGGAAGACGAGTCGACGGCTGCCGACCTGGCCGCCAACTGAGCGTCGAGCGATGTCGCTTCGCCGTGGATGTGCGCGCCCTGCGCGGCGCGCCGCCTTCACGCTGATCGAACTGTTGCTGGTGCTCGCCGTGCTGGTTGCAGTTGCCGGGATGAGTTGGCCCGCACTGCGCGGGCCAGCCGCCGCGGCGCGGCTGCGCGATGCGGCCCGCAAGGTCGGTGCGTCGCTGTCTGAGTGCCGACTGGCAGCCATCGAACAGGGTGTGGCCATGCAGTGGCGCTACGCCGTGGACGCCGATCGCTGCGGCTACGCTACCATGGCGCACGAAGAAGCGATTTCGACGCGCGAGGCCAACAGAATCGAGGCAACTTCATCGAGGCGCGACCGCCAAGCTGGAGAAGTATACTGGCTCACTCTGCCCGACGGTGTTCGGTTCGTCGTTGCCACACCATTGATGCACAACAGGGGCAGTGCATCCGACGAGTACGCCGCACCGTCGGGCAGACTTTTCGACGCCTTTGCCCAGCACACAGACATGCAGTGGGCGCCGGCCGTGCTGTTCTTCCCCGACGGCCGTTCAACGGGAGCCAGCATCACGCTCGCGGAGTCCGCTGGAGACACCGTGACCATTGCTCTCGACGGCGTCTCCGGTCGCGTTTCCATCGGTCCACTCCAGCGCGGCGATGATGCTGATTTCGTGGAGCCCGCGCCATGATCCATCAGCGCCGCTGCGGATTCTCGCTGCTCGAGGTGTTGCTCTCCACCACGATTCTGCTCGGAGCGCTGGTGGTGCTGGGCGAACTGGCGCGGCTGGGAATGTCGCATGCGTCGCAGTCGCGCGATCTGGCCCGAGCAGAATTACTGGCGGGCAATCTGATGGCGGCCGTTTCGGCGGGACTAGTTCCCGTCGAACCGATGTCCGACTTGCCAGTGGATGAAGCTCCCGGCTGGCTCTACGCGATCGACGTCGAGCCCGCCGAGATCGAAGGCTTTGTTCTCGTCCGCACAACGGTCACGGAGGAACTTCCCGCCGAGAAGCGGCCAGTCAGTTTTTCGCTCGCGCGGCTGTTCGCAGCAGAGAGCACGCGGCTCGGTCAGCCCCGAAGTACGAACGTCAGATCGGGTGACACGGCACCGTGAACCACTCATCCCACCAACGTGCCGCCAGGCGCCAATTCGTTCACGTCACGTTACGCGCGCGGCGCGGATTCACTCTGTTCGAACTCACGCTGGCCATGCTGCTATCGACGGCGCTCTTGGCCGGTCTGTGGACCTCGCTCAACCTCTACACCAAGATCTTCTCTACCGGGCATGAGGCGACCGAGCGGGCGACGCTGTTGCGCATCATCTCCGATCGCCTTTCAGCCGATTTGCATGCCGCCCTGCGTCCAGCGATTGATGAACAACCGGCAGACGCCAGCACGCCGACGTCCGGCTCGGCGACGCGTGTTACCGTCGCGGTCGAATCGTTCGACGCTAGCGAAAATGCCTGTCGCGGCCTGCGCGGCGGGACGGATTGGCTGGAAATCGATTCGTCGCAAGCGGACCCCGCGCTGTTGGGCGCAGCGAGCGATGACCCCGAGGTAGACTACCGGCGTGCCGCAGATACCGGCCGCTCCTTGCGTACCGTGCGCTATTTCGCGATCGATCCTGACGATGTGCCGCTGCCCAGCGGTGGATCCGAACTAGCACCTCCCGTCGGACTCGTGCGCCAAGTAGTACCGTGGATCGGTGCTGAAACCTCCTCGCAGTTCGCCACGCGCGGTCCACTGGCACGTGCCGGAAGCTCACTGTCAAACGGCACACTTGCCGCTAACTTCGCCGCCGCGATCAGCGAAGCGGACGCAACAGGGACATCTGCGAACGCTGGCGGATTCTCACTGCTCGCTCCCGAAGTCGCCCGCATCGAGTTTCGCTATTTCGACGGCAGCCAGTGGCTCGCGGCCTGGGACTGCCAACAAGGACTGCCCGTAGCGGTCGAGATCGCATTCGCCCTGCGGAATAGTGCGACCGCGCAAACCCTTCGTCAGGGCGCAACAAGTCACGCGACGAATCAAGCGACCAACGGTGAGTCCCTCAACTCAACGGATGCGCTGGCCGATGAGACGCTGCGCGGCGGATCATTGTTCGATCTGCTCGATACTCCCTCGGCACGCACGTCAGCGCGCCAAACGACCACGCCCGAAATCGAGCGGCTGCTCGTCTGGCTGCCCCACGGGAACAGAGCAAGTCGCGACGATCCCTCCGTGTTCGATCCGTCCAACGATTCATCGAACCAACCATTCACAACTAGTTCGGGCGCGGCGACCTCCAGCGGTTCAACGACCAGCGGAGTCACGCCGCCATGAAAGCCGCCAGCGACCCACAACGAGCGCGCCATCCAGCTGGAATTCGCGC
Organism: uncultured Planctomycetales bacterium; assembly: GCA_938003525.1. GTDB lineage: Bacteria > Planctomycetota > Planctomycetia > Pirellulales > JAEUIK01 > CALKYM01. Next base: position 103,095 of record CALKYM010000304.1, read on the forward strand.
GCGACATGAACAAGCCCGCCGTGGCGTTCTGCTGGTGGTCGTATTGGTGGTGATCACAATGCTCAGCCTGGCCGGGTTTGCGTTCAACCAGGAGATGTACACGGCCCACCGCGGCAGCCGGGTAGATGGTGTGCGATTGCAGGCCGAGGCGCTGGCCCAGTCTGCGGCCACCGTCATCGCCAACGACCTATCGCTAGGTGCCGAAACGCTAACGGCCGTCGGCGGCGCGTACGACAACCCGCAGCGGTATCAGGGCGCGGCGGTGTACTCCGACGAGACGACGGGCGAGCGTGGCCGTTTCACGATCCTCACACCAGAAGGCGAATTGCCGGGCGGCTTGCGTTTCGGCGTTGCGGACGAGTCGGCGCGACTCAATCTCGCTGCACTCTTATCGTGGGAGGAGCGGCAGGATTTCAGCGCGACGTCACCAGCGGGTGATTCGACGTCTGCCGAATCGCGCGGCGGCTCGGTGGCCCGCGATGCACTGTTGAACTTGCCCGGCATGACGGTCGAGACAGCCGATTCGCTGCTGGACTGGATCGATACCGACAACCAGCCGCGCGAGTTCGGTGCCGAAGTGGACTACTACGCGGGCCTCGATCCGCCATACGGTCCGCGAAATGGCGCGGTCGACAGCCCGGCCGAGCTGCAACTTGTGCAGGGCGTCACGCCCCAATCGCTGTTTGGTACAGACTTCGATCGCAACGGGCGTCCGGAACCGGGGCCGCTGGAATCGCTCGTGGCGCAGCAGTGGGAAGCCACCGAGATGTCGGCCGCAGCGCCTGTCCCGGACGACGGCTTTCCGGCGGGCGGCTGGTCGGATCTCATCACGCATTCGAGCGCAGAGCGCAACGTCGATCCCCAAGGCCAGCCGCGGATCAACCTCAATGGGCCCGACCTGCGCGCTGTGCACGCCGCGCTCGCCGAGCGATACAGCAAGCCCATCGCCGACTTCGTCGTCCTGGTGCGGCAGTTCGGCCCGTCGACTTCGTCGGTCGCTGCCCATGAGACCCCCGCCGGAAACATCGACTGGAGCCGGCCGGCAGAGTTCACGATGGCCACGCCGTTGGCGGTGGTCGGCCTGCGCGTCGATGCCCTGTTTCAAGGCGCGAGCGAGTCCCGGACCGTGAGCAGCCCCTACACGGCCGAGCCGGCACAGATGCAATCTTGGCTGTTCGAGTGGCTGGATGGGGTGACGTGCCACGCCGAAGCAGTCATCCTGGGACGTATCAACGTGAACCTGGCCCGCCCTGAAATTTTGGCGGCGGTCCCCGGCTTGAGTCCGGCCGTCGCAGAAACGATCGCCGCGCAGCGCGGCACGCCGAACATTCCACCGCCGCCCGAGCGCCGACACGCAGCCTGGCTGCTGGCCGAAGGGCTTGTCGATCTCGAAACCATGCAACAACTGTTCGATTACCTGACGGCCGCCGGCGACATTTACCGCGCGCAGCTCGTGGGTCATTTCGACGAGGCGGCCTATCAGTCGCGCGTCGAGGTGGTGATCGACGCGACCTCGCAACCGCCGCAGATCGTCGAGTGGATGCCGCTCACCCGGTGGGGGCGCGTTTATCCATCCGAAGTGCTCGAGACGACCGAGCGGCGGCGATAACGCGGCCACGCCGCGGTGGCCGTCACCGGAATTGAGGTGCGATGATGAAACGCGTGTTGGCTATCGAATGGGAACAGCGCCAGGCGCGGTTTGTACTCGCTGCGGTCCGTGGCCAGCACATCAGCGTGCTGGCGGCCGATCGGATCACGTTGCCGCTGCCGGACGAGGGCCTCAAGGGGCCGCATCCGGATCTGGCCGTCGAGCTGCGCGAACGCTTGCAGCAAGTTGGCGCCGGACGCGCGCGGGTGCTGGTCGGTCTCAGCCGCGCTCAGGTCGATCTCCGGCAGCTCGCGTTGCCGCCAGCGCCCGATGCCCAGTTGCCCGAGCTTGTGCAGCATCAGGCGACCCGCGAGCTCAGCACGGCGGGCGATGGCGCGCTGCTGGACTTCGTGCCTCTGGGAACCGACGAGACCCGGCCTCGCGATGTGCTGGTGGCCGCGCTCTCGGCCGAGCAGCGCCAGCAATTCGATCAGTTCTGTGATGAGGCTGGCATCCGCCCGCAACGGCTCTTCCTGCGACCGTTCGCGACAGGTTCACTCTTCACGCGCCGGCAGCATGACGACCCGGGAGTATGTCTATTGGTCGACGTGCAGCGCGACGAAGCCGATCTCACGGTGCTTAGCGGCGGTCGCGTTTGCATCTCGCGTTGCATGCGCTTGCCGATTGAAGAAGACGACCCGGTCCCGCTCCTGGCCGAGATTCGGCGGACCCTCGTCGCCGTACAAAACCAGAGTTCGCTCGGGCCGGTCGAACACGTCTACATCTGCGGCACCGATCGGCAGCACGAAGAATTGCTGGAACGCTTGCGCAACGTGCTCGATCAGCCGGTCGATTGTTTCGATCCGTTGGCCGGCGTCGAGCGCGCGGAAGCTCCTGCCGAGGGCGGGCAATTCGCCGCGCTGTTGGGCATGATCGCCGACGATGCCGATCCGCAGGCCGAAACGCTCGACTTCCTCAATCCCCGGCAGCCGCCGCGACCGCCCGATCGCCGCAATCTGCTCATCGCCGCAGCCGCCATCGTCGTTCTGGCGGGCGGCTGGTTCGGCTGGTTCACGTGGAGCAGCCTGGGCACGCTGGACGGCCAACTGGCGGACCTCACTCAGCAATCGAAAGAGCGGGACAAGGTCGTGCGATTGGCTCGCGAGACGGAAGCGGCCGTGGCGGCGATCGAACAGTGGCGGCAGGGAGACGTCAACTGGCTCGAAGAGCTGCGTGAGCTCTCCGCCGAGTTTCCTTCGCAGCGCGACGCCATGCTGCAGCGACTGGTCATGAGCCGCGCACCGGCCGGAGGTGGCACGATTGAGCTGGACGGGCTGGTCCGCGATCCGGCGCTCATCGAGCGAATGGAAACCAGCCTTCGCGACGACTACCACGAAGTTCGCAGCCGCCGCGTCCAGGAAAGCGCGCAGCCGCGCGCCTTTACCTGGGAGTTCGAATCGTCGATCTCCGTGGTGACCCGATCGACCGAGGAGTATGTCGCCACAGCGAAGGCCGCGGCCGAATCCGCTACCACGGCGGCCCGGCAACCCGCGGTCGATTCGGCCAGAACAGACTCTCCGACTCCGGACTCGATCGCCCGGGAGGTGGCGCGATGAATCGTCGCGAGAAGGTGTTGGCCGGAGTTGTGGGAGCGGTCTTCACCGCCTGGATCGGGCAGTACTTATTCGCCTCGCTCCTGCAGGGCCCGCTCGATGCGCGCCGCGCGAAGATCCGCTCGGCGCAGGACCAACTGGAAGACAAGGACCTCATCATCGCCCGCGCCAAGGAGGCCACCGCGCAGCTTCGCCGCTGGGAACAACAATCGCTCCCGCGAGATGCCGAACTGGCCCGCTCGGCTTATCAGAATTGGCTCTTGCAGTTGGTCGAGACCGCTGGCTTTGAAGGCTCTCATGTCGACTCGAGAGAGATTGCCGGCGACCCGGAAGTCTACCAACGCATTCCTTTCACCGTGCGTGGCGACGGAACCCTTGCACAACTCACCGAGTTCCTACAGACGTTCTATCGCGCTGATCACCTGCATCTGATTCAGCGACTGAGCGTCACACCGCGCAGCAATTCGCAACTGCTCGATCTGTCGATGACCATCGAGGCGGTGGTTCTGCCCGGTGCCGAGCGGCAGGAACAACTCAGCCGTGAACTATCCGACCGGCTGGTTTCGGATTCAACGGGCTACTACCAGCCGATCGTCGCTCGCAACCTGTTCGGCATCGGCGGCGGAGGCTACGACGCCGCGGACTTCGCCTTTCTGACGGCCATTCTCGATGTCGACGGCAGCGCAGAAATCTGGCTCACCGTGCGCACCACCGGCGAAGTGCTCAAACTGCACCACGGCCAAACGTTCGAAGTCGGCCAGTTTCGCGGCACCGTATCCGACGTCGACACGCAAGACATCGTGATCGACTCAGGGCACGAACGCTGGCTGCTCTCGCTGGGCGAGAACCTCAGCCAGGCGACCGCGCTACCACCGGAGTTCTAACCAAAACGCATTCCAAAACCCGATGCGGTCGACTCCGGGTGCCACTGCTGGCTTGTCCAGCAGTGCCCGTTTCCCGCCGCGCGCTGCTGGGCAAGCCAGCACCGCACCCGTGTTTGGTTTCGAAGTGCGCTTTACCTATCGGCCGACAGCCGCTCAGTCGCCCGCGCCGGCGGCCGCAGCAACCGTAGGAGCCTGTCCGGGGTGGTAGACCCGCTCCGCACCTTCGACCACGTCGTCCCAGTAGAACAACTGCTTCTTGAAGCGACGCTCGGAGAGCAACTTCGCCTGGTCGAAGAAGTGTGGCGAATCGGGATCGCCGCTGGCGCCGTATTGCAGCAGGCTGCCGCCTTGCACCCGCTCGCCAAATTCGACCGTGGCCACGTAGCTGTGGCCGACCACCGCGTAGTGCTTCTTCATCACCCGCAGCGGCGGAACATTTACCGACGGCGTGAAGTACATGTTGAACACCACGCCCATCGGCCCGTTCAGCCCGGCGCTGGGCAAACTGTGAGCGTCATCATCGAACGGAATTTTCAAGAAGTCTGAGACGTTGGCGAAACGCTGCAGGCGATTGACGTCCCCGTAGGCAACTTTCCAATCGCCGAACATCTCCTCGAGCTTGCCAGCCGCTGTGACCAGGGCGTCGAACCGCGCGTCGAAGTCTTCGATGTACTTCCGCTGCAGACGTTCGGAGCGGTAAACGTCTCCGTACAGCTCCTCATACCAAGCCACACACAGCGTCGCCTGTGTCGATTCGAGCGTGCAGACACAGTCCCAGTCGAGCAGGTGCTCGAAGTACGGTTCGGCTTTCGCGGCGCGGTCGGGATCGCGCTGCTGCAGCTCTTCGAAACGCCGCGCGTAGCGAGGCAACTCCATCAGCGCCCAATACATCGTCGTGTCAAATGCACTCTGCTGCCAGTCGTCGAACGTGACGTCGTCCATGTCCCGCAACAGCATCCGCGAGACCTTGGCCCGTCGTTTGTCGTCGTTCTTTTCTTCCACCATGTAGGCGGGAAAGTCATTGATCGCCGGGCTGCCATCGTCGGTCACCGTGAAGGGCGACTGATTGCAGTTCTGAATGAACGCCGACGGCGGGTTGAGCACCTGCGGGAGATCGTCGATCGAGTGAATCCCCTGCCAGTCCGCGCGGGGGTCGCTGCCGTCGACCGGCTGATCCCAGTTCAAGCTCGCATCGCGGCGGGGCACGATGCCGTTGTAGAGATAAAAGATGTTCCCATCGCGGTCGGCATACACGGTGTTGAAGATGTGAATGTCGAGCATTCCCATCGCTTCGTAAAACTCTTCGAAGTTGCGGGCGCGAATCATCTTCAGGCTCTGCCGGCTGACGAAGGCCTCGTACAACTTGCCGATGTTGGCCGCCAGGTATGTCGTGTCGTCGAGCTGGCGGACGATGGGGCCGTGGTGCGTCTTGCGGAACGTCACCTGCCGGTCTTCAAAGCGGCTGCCCTTCTTGATGCGGATTGTGTCGGTCCACTCCTCGGCCGTGCGATAGCCGTCGTCGTAGCGGTAGTTCAGCGGGTTCTCAGCATCGTCGAACGTGACCCGCCACGCATTGCCAATCCGCGGCTCATTGACGGTGAACGTCCAGCCGAGATAGCCGTTGTGGCCAATTGTCGGGATCGGGCTGCCGAAGAACGTCGCGCCGGTGAAGTTCCAGCCTTCGCCCTCGCCGCTGCGGAGGTGCGCCTCGTAAAACTGGCCGAAGCCATAATAGGGCTGATGCGGATTGCAAAACAGCATGGCGTTGCCCGAGGCGGTCTTCTCGGGCGAGATAGCCCAGGCGTTGGAACCTTGTGACGCGGCGATCTGCTCGTAGGCCGTGGGAATGTCGCTGCGCGAAGCGCCGACTTTGCCCCAACCCATCTCGAGCACCACCTGGCGACCGAAGGCCAACATGTGCCACGGCTCGAACCGCTCAATCATCCGAGGCTTCACATCCGGATGCGTCTGGAGGTAGTAGTTGACGCCGGCACAGAAGGCTTCGGTCAACCGCCGCATGTCGGGCGCCAGTTTGGCAACGTCTTCTTTGGAGCGTTGCGGAATCTCGAAGGCCCGGTTGATCATGTCATGGTTCAGCCCCGGCTTGCCGTAAATTTCGGCGTACCGTCCCATGCCCATGATGTAGGAGTCTTCCAGCTGCCAGAAATAGTCTTCTGCCTGGCAGTAGGCGAAACCGAACACGACCGAAGCGTCGGTCGGACCATCGATGTGGGGCGTGCCATACTGATCGCGATAGATCGTGACGCTGGCGGCGAGCGATTCTGGATCGAGCGAGGATGCCGAGTCTTGCTCTGCGGCCAAGCAAGAACCAGTGGCCATGCCAGCAGTGATGAGCAGGCATGCCAAGATGAGCCACGGCAGGCGGAGTGCAGAGCGCGCGATCACAGGAATTCTCCCTCGGCTGAGTTCGGTGGGTGGCGGGTTGCGGCGAGTTCGTTGTCGCCACAACGGATTTCGAGAGCCCAACGACGTGACGCTCCCCACCCGCACCGTGTGGCGCGGCCGCCGACGCCAGGATGAGCAGCCTATAGTAATCGCCGCGAAACGGCGTCAGCAAGCCGCTAGCTGGCAAATCGATTCCCGCAATCCCCGCGTTTGAGGCCACGCGGTGCGGCAACCTGGGCGACAACTGTTCTCGACGGCGCGGCGGGGCGCGATGTAGGCTGAGCATCGACAGGATGTCATTGCTCCAAACGCCCGAAGATGGATCGCCCGGCCCCGCGAATTACCCCTCTTGCGATGGTGACCGTGTTAGGGCTTTCCCAAGAGGTGCACCAAGTGTTCCGCATTGCTTCCTCAAATTGCCGCCCCATCTGGCCCGCCATTCTGCTCGCCGCGGCTTGCCTGAGCAGCACAAATCCATCGCACGCGCAAGCTCCGGCACCCAGCCCGGTGCGCAACGGCTCCAGCCAGCATCCGCCTGCCGCATCGCCCGCGGCCCCTGCCGACAACGGACCGACCGTCGACGTCCCCGACAAGGCGACGATCGAAGCGCGGCTGGAGCGCGTCAAGACCGCCACCGAACTCGAACAGTCGGTTCGTGACACGCTGGTCGAGAAGTACAACAAAGCGCTTGAAGCGCTGGCTTCGGCCGAACGCTTCGGGCAACAAGCTGCCCGTTTTCAGGAGCTGCGCGAGGCGGTAGCCGATCGCCGCGCCGAGCTGAAAAAACTCCTGGAGAGCCCTGCCCAAGAGTTGGCCCTGGGACTCGAAGACGACGCGCCGTTGGCACAGTGGGAGCAGGTGCTGGCCGGCGCGGTTGAAGAGCAACAGAAATGGGATAAGGACGTCAAGGCCTGGCAGGCTGAACCAAAGCGACAGGCGGATCGCCTTGCCGCGATCCCCAACGAAATCTCGGCACTCAAAAAACAGCAAGGAGACTTGCGCCAGCAACTCGCTGCTCCGCCGGCTGCCGACGGGGATGAACAAGCCGACGCGCAGCGGATGGCCTGGGCCGCGCGGTTGTATGCCGCAACCAAGCAAATCGCCGCGCTCGAAGCAGAGGCGGCCTACTACACCAGCGCCAGCGACCTACTTCCGCTCGAACAACAGTGGGCCGCGCGCCAACTCGGTCCCATCGAGCGGCGCATCGCCAAACTTCGCGAAACCATCAACAGTCGCCGCACGCACGAAGCCGCTACGCAAGCCGCCGAGGCAACCGAGCGCGCCGTCAATACCGAAATCGATCCCACAGTGAAAAAGTGGGCGGAAGCCAACGCAGAGCTGGTACAGCAGCGCGAAGAGGTGGCCGGCAAGATCGCACGAGCGGAAGAACGTCTCGAAGCAATCGAAACAGAACTCCGTTCGCTCGCGGCAACCTCCGACACGATGGCCAAGCGCGAGGATGCCGTGGGTCTCACGCCCGCGATTGGCGCCCAACTTCGACACCAACGCGCCGAACTGCCGGATGTCCGCGAACATCAAGGCGAACGCGCTGCGCGCGCCGCTGAACTCCGTCAGGTCCAACTGCGAATGTACGAGCTGGGCGACGAAGCGGTCGAGTTGGCCGACATCGAGGGCTACGTCGAGCAGGAAATGGCCACGCTCACGCGGAAAACGAACAAGATCGCCCGCAATGTGATTCGCAACGCCCTGCGTGACACCCTCAAAAAGCGACTCAACTACCTCAATGATCTGATCGCCGACCTCGATGTGTACGAAGACCAGCTTGTCGAGGTTGATACGAAGCAACGAGAGCTCATCGCCGAAACTCTGGAGTACGCCAGTTTCATCGACGAGCGCGTTCTTTGGATTCGCAGTACTCCGGCGGTCAACGTGGCGACATTGCGCGGAGCCCTGTCGTCCGCGGCGGCTTTGGCCGATCCAGTTCAGTGGCAGTTTGTCGCCGAAACCGCATGGGCGGACGCGCAGTCGCGGCCCGGAATTTGGTTGCTGGCCCTGGCAATCCTTGGACCGCTATTGATCGCCGCGCGGCGGATGCGGCGGCAGTTGAGCGATATGGGCGAATTGGCCGCGAAGTCCACCACCGAATCCTTTGGGCCTACGGCCCGCGCGCTGGTGCTGACCCTGCTCATCGCAGGCACCATCCCGGCGCTGTTGGCATTCTTGGGTTGGCGACTAACCGTCCCGCTCTCCGCTGGGCCGTTTGTTTCTGCGTTGGGAGTGGCGCTGCTGGCTGTCGCGGTGGTCTACTTTCCGGCCGAGGTTGTGCTCAAGCTGTGTCGTTCGCGCGGCTTGGGTGAAGCACACTTTCGCTGGTCGCGGCCGGCGCTGGGCACACTGCGACGCAACGTCCGCTGGCTCATGTTAATCCTGCTGCCCGCGACATTGCTCGTCGCGCTCTTCGAAGGATTCGGCCACGAGCCGGGCACCGATCCTCTTGGCCGCCTAGTGTTCATCGTGGCTGCCTTGGCGGTCGCCGTGTTCGCATCCCGTGTGCTCAATCCCACGCGTGGCGCGGTCCGCGAATACATTGACGCGCACGCCAACGGATTGCTCTCCCGGTGGCGCTACCTTTGGTATCCCATCTGTGTCGCCGCTCCGCTGGCGCTGGCCGTAGCGGTGGCTGCCGGCTACTACTACACCGCGTTGCGACTGGTCTGGCGTCTACCGCTCACGCTCTGGCTGATTATTGGTGTTGTCCTCGTCAATGCCATGCTGCTGCGTTGGTTGCTGTTGGCGCGGCGCGCCCTGGCAATCCGGCAAGTCCGACAGCGTCGCGAAGCGCTGGCTGCCGAAGCCGGTGGGGAAGCAACAGAACCGCACCACCAAGAAACCGAAGTCATCGATCTCTCCGCACTCAACGTGCAAACCAAGAAGCTGCTACGTGCCTTCGTACTCCTGGCCTTGTTCCTGGGGTTGGGCGCGTTGTGGGCCGATGTGCTGCCGGCGTTCGGCATCCTCGACGACATCACGCTGCCCACCTCCACTGAAGAGATACCCATCACGTTGGCCGATCTCTTGATCGGCCTCATCATCGGCGCCATGACGATCATCGCCGCCCGCAACGTGCCCGGACTGCTGGAGATCGCCGTCTTGCAGCGGCTGCCGCTGGACCCGGGCGCTCGCTACGCGGCGACCACCGTCACGCGCTACCTGATTACGGTCGTCGGCGTGGTGTTGGCCTTCAATGCCGTGGGCATCGGTTGGTCGCGGGTGCAGTGGCTCGTGGCGGGCGTCGGCGTCGGGCTGGGATTTGGCCTGCAAGAAATCTTTGCCAACTTCGTCTCAGGGCTGATCCTGCTCTTCGAGCGACCTATGCGCGTAGGCGACATCGTCACGGTCGGCGAAACCTCTGGCATTGTCTCCCGGATTCACATGCGCGCCACCACCATCACCGACTGGGATCGCAAAGAGCTGGTCGTACCCAACAAAGAGTTCATCACCGGCCGCCTCGTGAATTGGACGCTCACCGATACGACGATCCGTCTGGTCATCCAGGTCGGAGTGGCCTACGGCAGCGACACGCAAAAGGCCCACGAGCTGCTGCTGAAGATTGCGCGCGAACACCCGTGCATCTTGGACGATCCCGAGCCGATTGCCACGTTCGAGAGCTTTGGCGACAGCACGCTGGATTTCGTGTTGCGGTGCTACATGTCGACAACCAACAGCTTGCTGCAAATCAAGCACGAGCTGAACACGGCGATCGACAACGCGTTCAAAGAAGCCCACATAGAAATCGCCTTCCCGCAGCGCGACATTCATATCCGCTCCGTCGAACAGCAGCCGCCCCCTCTGACCACCAACGGACAACACAGCAGGCCGGAAGAAGAGGTCGCGCAGACGTAGCGAAGCTCCCGGCAAGCAGCAGGGCCACCAACGCCCTCGAGTGCCCCGACTGCTCTTGCGGCGCCGTCCATTCGCGCACCGCCAACCACGCACGGCGCCGGGCGGCTAGAATCTAGTTGGTGGTCTCGCCCGATGCGCGTGGCATCAACGATCGGTCGGGACGCGAATGAGAGAAGCGCGCGCTTCGCGTGCCGGGCAGTGGCCAGAAATGGCGGCATCGAATTCCAGCCGACCGTTGCCACCGGGTGTGGTCCTCTGCCCGCACTGCTCGGGTCGCGTCGCCCCGCGCGCCGACCTGCGCGGCCGCAGCATCGCCTGCCCCATCTGCCGCGAGCCGTTCATCGTGCCCGAAGTTGCAGCGTCGGCGGCAACTGCTCCGCCCCAGAAGCCTGCTGCAAAGCCCTCCGGCAAAGCGCCCGACCGCAATGCCGACTTGGTGCCGGTCGTCTGCGGAACCTGCGGAACGCGGATGTATGCCAACCGCGGACAGATCGGGAAGAAAATACGTTGCCCAGATTGCAACGTCATCGCGACGGTTCGCGCTCCGGCCCAGGTGGCGAAGAAAAAACCTCGTCGCGAGGTCGACGAGTACGCGCTCGTGGACGATGAACCACAAGCCCAGCGGCCGACAACCTCGCAACCGGCAACTGACGAACATCCATCTACGCAGAGCGCCGCACCCGAGCAAGAACTGATTCTGGTCGTCTGTCCGCTCTGCGCGACGCGCATGCACTTCCGCGCCGCAGATGCCGGCAGCGTGGCCAACTGTCCAGACTGCGATACGCAGGTCGTTGTCACGGCGCCGCGTGAAGTTGCGCGCCGCACGGCCCCTGATTTGCAGGTTGGTGAATATGGCGTGGGCGAAGTTCAAGTCGGCGACCAGCCGCGGCCCGTGCTCTTGGCCACTCGCTTCATCGCCGACGAGCAGCTCCGGCAAGAAGACGCGCCACAGCAAGATTCGTCATTCCTCGGCGCGTTTCTGTTTCCCTGGACCGCAACGGCCATCGGCCGCTGGGTCTACCTCAGTTTGGCGCTGGCAGCTCTGGGCGCAGTCGGAGCTCTACTGGCGAGCCTCTACGCCCAGGGGGGCAATCCCATGGCGGGCTTCGCGATGGCCTTCCCGGCTTTCGCTGTCGCCTGGGGCACGATCTGGGCCGGCTCGTACTTTGCCGCCTGCGTCGAAGCCATCATTCGCGATACGGCGGCAGCAGCGGCCGCGGAAATCGAGTGGCCCATCAGCGACTGGCGCGAGTGGATTTATCCGCTCTTGCATCTGGTGCTTGTCAACGGCGCCGCAGCCGCGGTGGGATATGGGGTACGGGCTCTCGCCGGCCTTGAGGGCCCGTGGTGCATGTTGACCAGCGCCTATCTCCTTGGGCCCGTGTTCTTGCTCTCCACGCTCGAATCCGGAAATCCGCTCGTCGTCTTCTCCTGGCCCGTGTTTCGCAGCTTGATTCTCGCCGCCGGCTACTGGCTGGCCTTTTACCTGCTGCTGGCGTGCGTTTTTGCCGCAGGCGTGGCGGTCGTCGTGGCCAGCACTTGGCTGCCACCGCTGTTGACTGGTATGGTCGCCGCGCCGAGCATCGCGACGATGGGATTCATCGCCGCCCGCCTGCTGGGACATCTGGCCCTGTGCATCAGCGGCCATCTTGTCCCACAAGATCGCTCGGCCGCAGACGACTAACCGCCTAGAGGCTATCGCCACCGCCGCCGCGACGAACCCTCCCGCTCACTCGCACGTCTCCCGATGGATCGACTCGCCCGCCTGTTCGATCGCCTCCGCTGGCCGCTGGGCGCGTTGGTCGTCGCAGCCACCATCACGGCCATCTGGGCCAACCACTTCGCCGACCCGTCTCGCGAAGTGCGCGTCGAGACCTCGCAGGCCGACCAGTTCCGCAACGAAGTCGACTTTCAGTTCCATACCCGCGGCAGCGGTGTGCTGCTGGTGCTCGAAGCCGACGACATGCTGTCCCCGGACGGTCTCGCAGCGATGCGTCGCGTCCAATCCGCCGTCGAAGATCTCGAGCATGTCGCCCGGGTCGTGACGCTCGACGATGTACCGCGGCTCGACAACTTTCCACTGGTCGCGGAACTCTTGCCCGAAGATCTCGACGACGCGGACGCGGTGGCTGCTGCCAGGCCGCACGTACTCGATCATCCGCTGATCATGGGCCAGATGCTCTCGCCCGACGCGCGGACTTTACTCTCGCCTGTCTTCATCGCGCCTCCAGTGGCTGCGCCGCGCGACTTCTACGCCGAGCTCATCGAGACGATCGATCGTGCCGCGACCACGGCGGCCGGTGACACGCTGCGAGTCGGGCGCACGGGCCACTTACCACTGCGACAGGAACAGATCGAGGCCTTCGATCGCGATCATGCCAAGTTTCAATGGATCGCCTACACGCTGGTCTTCGTGCTCGCGGCCATCATGTTCCGCGGCGTGGCGGCCGTGTTCATCGTCGCTAGCGCGCCGGCCATGGGTTTGTATTGGACGCTGGGCGCGTTGCGATTCATTCCCATGGACCAAAACCCCCTGGTCGACATCATCCTGCCGGTGCTGATCGTGATGGTCGGCTTCACCAACGGCGTGCACCTGATGGTCGACATTCGTCGCCTGCGCGCCTCGGGACTCCCACCGCGCGAAGCGGCCGCCGGCGCCATTCGCCATCTGGCTACGGCCTGTTTTCTCACATCGCTGACCACGGCCGTGGGCTTCGGCTCACTGATGATCGCCGACTCGCACATCATTCGCGACTTTGGCCTCGCGTCGACGATCGGCGTCACCATCAACTTCTTCGCCGTGCTCATCATTGTGCCGCTCTTGTCGAGCACTCCGCTGGCCCGCCGGGTTCACGCCGGACACGAGCACGACGTCGTGAACAAGAACCTGACGCTGTTCGAGGGCCTCATCAACTACATTCTGCGACATGCGCGACTCGTGACGGCCCTGGGCATCCTGGGAACCATCACTCTAGCCGCCATCGCCTCGACGCTCCGCCCCGACAGCCGCATGTCGGCCGACTTCCCGTCGCACAGCCCTGCCTATCAAGCGCTGGCGCAATGCGACGCGGCGTTCGGCGGCATCGAAACCGTGCAACTGGTGATCGACTGGCCCGAAGATGCTGAGCTCGGCTCACCCGAATTCCTCGAAGTCGTCCGCGAGGGCACCGCGGTGTTCGATGGCGAGCCGCTCGTCAGCCATCCCTTCTCCATCCTCGCATTACTCGACGCGCTTCCCGCAGGGGAGAATCGCCTCTCGGAGTTTCTGGCGCTCACGGCGCTGGTGCCCGATGCCAAGCAGGTCATCGCCCGTGTGCTGCGCACCGACCTGCGGCGGGCCGTCGTCCTCGGCAAAGTGCAAGACCTTGGCAGCGCCCGATACCTGCCAGTCTTCGAGCGCATCGATGGGCGGCTCGCTAAGATCGAGTCGGCGCACCCCGGCTACCAGTTGCGCCTGACCGGCGACCCGGTGACTCGCGGTCGGACGCTGCACGAGATCATCTACGATCTGGCGTTCAGTCTTTCGTTGGCCAGCTCGGTGATTCTGATCGTGATGGGCGTCGCTTACCGGTCCTTGCGGATTGGCCTGTTATGCGTCGTGCCGAATCTGTTTCCGTTGGCCGTCACCGCCGCGCTGCTCGTGCTCCTCAACCGGCCGCTGGAGATCACCAGCGTCTGCGCGTTCACCATCTGCCTCGGCATCGCCGTCGACGATACGATTCACTTTCTCTCTCGGTTTCAACTGGAACAACGAGGCGACGGGCTTCGCGATCCCGCCATCCGCCGCAGCTTCTTGCGCGTCGGCTCGGCGTTGATCTTGTCCTCGGTCGTGCTGGTGGCGGGGTTCGGCTCGGTGCTAACCAGCGAGTTGCCGGGCAACCGCGTCTTCGCGGCCATGGCCTGCTCCACGATCGCCGCCGCGCTATTGGGCGATCTGATCATCCTGCCCGCCATGCTGAGCTGTTTCATGCCGAACAAAGCGTTGCCCAGACCGCAGTCCTCTGGTGACTCTATCGACGAGGCCACGACCGACGAGCCGGCCACACGGCTCGCCGAAATCGCCGGACGAGCCCCGGGCTGACGACTCTGCCGCCGAGCCGCCTGCGACGAAATTCGGCGTGCGAAGCGCAGCCGGTCGACCCTCGGCAGGACCTAATTGGTCGGCGTACAATAAAAGAGCGGCCGCCTCCTGGACCGCGTCGAACATGCACCGCGTACGCACCTGATCACGTTCGTCGTAGGTAGAGATTCGAGCGAGCCGTGTCTCCCCCGAAGTCGTCGGCATCCACAACTCGCCGTCGTCGCCAGCCCCCCTGGACCAAGTTGCCCGACGACGAGCTACTCGACCTGCGGTTCTGCGACCTGGGCCTCACGATCGAATCCACACCGCTCTTAGGCCGCGTGGAGGCTCTCTACGAACAGCTCGAGCGGCGCGACATTCGCCTGCGTCCCCACTGCTGGCTTTCCGACGAATGGTTCTCGCCCGATCAGGTCCCCGGTATCGCCATTCCTTTCTACTTGGCACATCCGCGCTTGCAGCGACTCGAACGTCGCATGATGCTCGACGTTGAAGGCGGCACCACACCCTGGTGCATGCAGATCCTGCGTCACGAAGCGGGGCACTGCGTCGATACCGCCTTTCGTCTGCATCGCCGCAAGCGGTGGCAAAAGGTCTTCGGGCATTCGACCGAACCCTATCCGGACAACTACCGGCCGCGGCCCTACAGCAAGGCCTACGTCCAACACCTCGATTCGTGGTACGCGCAGAGTCACCCCAGCGAAGACTTCGCCGAAACGTTCGCCGTCTGGCTCAACCCCGGCTCCCGCTGGCGGCAGCGATACAAGGGTTGGCCGGCACTCAAGAAGCTGGACTACGTCGACGACCTGATGGGCGAAATCGCCGGCCAGCGACCGGCGATCACTTCGCGAAAACGGGTCGGTCGGCTCAGCGAGCTGCGCAAGACACTCCGCCTGCACTACCAAGAGCGGCAGCGGCGCTATGGAGTCGACGAGCCGGAGCTACTGGACAACGACCTCCACAAGCTGTTCACTTCTTCGCGAGGAACTGGCAAGCGCGAATCGGCGCTGGGTTTTCTGCGTCGCTCGCGAACCGAGCTCCGCCGCACCGTCTCGAAGTGGACTGGGGAGAATCCGTACACGGTCGATCAAGTCCTGCAAGAAATGATTGCGCGGTGCCGACACCTCAAGCTCTATCGCAGCAACTCCCAGCGGCAAACCATGCACGATGCCGCGTTGCTACTCGCGGTGCACACCATGAAGTACTTGCTGGCTGGACAGCCAGAACGATCGCTATGAGACCAACACGGGTCATGGTTTTGATGCACGAGGCGCTGGTGCCCCCCGAGGACATCAGCGGGATGGGCGACGTCGATACCGCGCCTTGGAAGACCGAGTACGACGTTTGCGCGGGACTGCACAACGCGGGACACGACGTTCGCCCTTTGGGCGTCAGCGACGATCTGGGCGTGCTCCGCGAGGCGATACTCAACTGGAAACCGCGCGTCACGTTCAATCTGCTCGAAGAGTTTCACGGCATCGCCGTCTACGACCACTACGTCGTGAGCTACTTGGAACTGATGCGCGCGCCCTACACGGGCTGCAATCCGCGCGGGCTGATGCTCGCGCACGACAAGCCGCTATCGAAAAAGATCCTCAGCTACCATCGCATTCGCGTGCCGGCCTTCATGGTGGTGCCGCTTGGCAGCAAGCTGCGCCGTCCCAAGAAGCTCGGCTTTCCGCTGCTGGTGAAGTCGGCCATCGAAGAAGCCTCGCTGGGCATCTCGCAGGCGTCGATCGTGACCAACGACGCCAAGCTGAAAGATCGCGTCGACTTCGTTCACGAACAACTCGGCACCGATGCGCTGGTCGAACAGTACGTCGACGGCCGCGAACTTTATGTGGGCGTATTGGGCAATCGCCGCCTGCAGGTGCTGCCCGTTTGGGAGATGCTGTTCAAGAAGATGCCCGACAACGTGGCGCGAATCGCCACCGCCAAGGTGAAGTGGGATTCGGCCTACCAAAAACGGATGGGCATCGAGACCGGCGCAGCGCGCGAGCTGCCGTCGGGAGCCGACAAACAGATCGACCGCACGGCACGGCGCGTCTACCAAACACTGGGGCTCACCGGCTACGCGCGGATGGACTTTCGCCTCGACGCCGCGGGCAATCTCTACCTGCTGGAAGCCAATCCCAATCCCAATCTGGCCTACGGCGAAGATCTCGCCGAAAGCGCCCACACGGCCGGCATCGAATACGAAACGCTCCTCAACCGCATCCTCAATCTCGGACTGCGCAACGCCGCCGACTGGAAACAACCGGCCGAATAAACGAATAAACAACGTGAAGTTCACCCCCGTTTCTCCGTGCTTCGTGACCCCATCTCCGTGCAGTCGGAGCCCAAGCTCCTCGTAACCCCACGGGTCATTTGATACGATTCGGGTTTCCTGCGGCGCTGTGCGCATGGTGGCCGCCAATCTGCCGCGATCTCTGGCCAAAAGGAATAGCCCCGCCGATGGCCCTCGACGTTTACTCGTTCTGCCCTTGCGGATCGGGCAAGAAGCTCAAGTTCTGTTGTCGCGATCTGATGAGCGACCTGGAAAAGCTCGAACGCATGTACGAGGGCGAGCAGTTCCGCGCCGCCATGGAACACGTGCAGCAACTCGAAAAACGCCACCCGCGACGCATGGCGCTGCAAGTGATGCGGGGCCGCCTGCACAGCCAGTTAAAGAACGCGGACGAGGCGCGTCAGGCCTTTACCGAAGTCATCGAGCAGGATCCGCACAACACGACGGCACTCGCGCACATGGCCGTCTTGTCGTTCGGCGCACGCGACGTCCGCGCATCCATCGACTTCCTGCAACGCGCGCTGGATGAACAGCGTGACCCGATGCCCGGCGAAGTCTTCGAGGTGCTCTCCTCGATCGCCGCGGCGCTGGCATACGTCTATCCCGTCGCCGCCCGCGCGCATTTGCAACTCACGCTTGCCGCCGACCCGGATCACAAAGACTCGGCCGAGCTGCTCCGCGCGATCGACTCCAGCGATCGCGTGCCGTTGGTGCTCAAAGACGACCGCTCGCTGCGATTACCGCCGCAAGGATGCGAGCAGGCGGATTCGTGGGACGACACCGTCTATCTGGCCCGCATCGGCCGTTGGAAGGCTGCCGAAGCGCACTTCGTGCATCTCACCGAGGCTGCGCCCGAGGAGCCCGATCTTTGGTTCAACCTCGCTCTTGTCCGCAGTTGGCTGGCCGATGATGACGGCGCCGCGGAGGCCTTTCGCCGCTACGCCGCGCTGACTGATTCGGTGGATGAAGCGGTTGAGGCCGAAGCCATGGCCATGGCGCTGGTCGGTGCTGCTGATGACGACGCTATTCCGCTTACCCGTATCACCTATTCCATCGACCGGCTCGATCCGCTACGCGAGAAACTCGCTTCCGACAGTCGCGTGCGCCGCATGAACGTCGACCTCTCGCAGTACGCCGGCGAAGGCGAACCGCCGCCGCAAGCCGTGTTTCGCCTGCTCGATCGTCCGCTGCCCGAGTCGAGCGAGGGCCTCTCGCACGAAGGGCTGCCACGCGTCGCCGGCCAGTTGGCCCTGTACGGCAAGCAGACCGATCGCGATGCCCGCGTCGAGTTCATCGCGCTCGAAGACACTGCGTTCGCCGATACGCAATCGCTGCTCCAGCAGATTGCCGGCGAATTGCTGGGCACGGAGGGCGATCACGAGGTGCTCGACGCGCACGCGGGCTCACTCACCAATGTCGAAGTCCGCCGCGACTTCCCCCCGCAGACGGCGCCCGATCGAGCTCGCGCGCTATGGTCCCGCTGTCTCGAAGAGGAATACCTCGAGCGCTGGCCCGACGTGAAGATGGCCACGCTCGACAATCACACGCCCGCTGAAGCCGCTCGCGACGACAAGCTACGCCATCGACTGCTGGCGATCGTCCTGTTGGCCGAGCAATCGAGCAATGCGGGCCAACCGCCATTGGACTTCGACCGCGTGCGCGAGGGACTGGGATTACCCGCCACCGAACCGATCGACCCGGCCACCGTCGACGTGAGTGAGTTGCCCAGCGTCCGCTGGCATCGGATCAAGATCGAAGGTCTCTCCGACGAGCAACTCATCGAGCTGTTCAGTTACGCCATCGCCACCCGCGCCGCCATCGCCGCTTACCGCTTCGCCCTGGCGATTCTCGAGCGGGAAAGTCTCGACCAGCGCCTCGACAAGTCGCGCGTCTACGCCGAACTCGTGCGGTTGGAAAGCGATCCGAAAGACGCCTTGGAACACGTCACCCAAGGTCGCACGCTCACCGAGGCGCGCGGCGGATCGTGCGCCGGCTGGGACTTCCAAGAGTTGAATCTCCGTGCCGCGCTGGGCGAGGCGCCCGAGGTCGAGCGGCTCATCGATCATCTGGCCAACGTCCACATTCGCGAACCCGGCGTGCGCCAAGCACTGACCCAGTTCCTGGCACAGGTGGGAGCCATCGATGCCCAGGGCCGGCCCACACAACCCCAGGCCGAGCCGGAATCGAATCTCGTGCTGCCGGAAGATGCGACCAAGGAGGAACGCATCTGGACGCCCGGCGCCGATGAACCCTCCGGCGAACGTCCGGCACTCTGGACGCCCGGCAGCGAGTAGCCTGGGGCGGCTGCTCACAGGCAGGCTCGCGCTATCTTCGGCACGACGATGCAATCAGCCGATCTCGACGCCTACTACATGCAACGAGCGCTCGATCTTGCGGCCACCGGTCGAGGTCACGTCGAGCCGAATCCGCTGGTGGGATGCGTCATCGCCAACGGATCAGAAACGGTCGGCGAAGGCTACCACCGCCGCTTCGGTGGCCCTCATGCCGAGATCGAAGCCCTCGAGGACGCCGGCTCCCGCGCCCGCGGAGCAACGCTGTACGTCACGCTCGAACCCTGTTGCCACAGCGGTAAGACGCCGCCATGCGCCCCCGCAGTCGTCTCCGCCGGCATCGCGCGGGTCGTCATTGCCGATCGCGATCCGTTTCCCAAAGTCGCCGGTGGCGGCATCGCCCAACTGCGTGCCGCTGGCATCGAGGTTGAAGTCGGTGCGCTGCGCGACGACGCCCGACGGCTGAACGCGCCGTACCTCAAGCGGCTCGCAACAGGGCTTCCCTGGGTCATCGCCAAATGGGCCATGACGCTCGACGGCCACACCGCGGCGCACACCGGCGACAGCCGCTGGATCTCGTCGCCCGAGTCGCGGGCCGCCGCACACGGCATTCGCGGCCGCGTCGACGCCATCATCGTTGGTCGAAGAACGGCCGAACTGGACGATCCTCTCCTCACCGCGCGGCCGCCCGGTCCGCGCATCGCCACGCGCATCGTGCTCGACTCCAAGGCGCAGCTTTCCGCCGAAAGCCAGCTCGTGCGCACTCTCGACCAGGCCCCCGTGCTCGTCGTTACCGGGCCTGACGCACCCGAGCCAAGTGTTTCCGCGCTGACCGCGGCCGGTTGCGAAGTGCTGGTCACGCCCGAAACCGACCATTCAGCACGATTGCGCTGGCTACTTGCCGAACTAGGCCGCCGCCAGATGACCAACGTGATGGTCGAAGGCGGAGCCACGCTGCTCGGCGCGCTGTTCGACGCAGACCTCGTCGACGAAGTTCACGCCTTCATCGCCCCCAAGATCATCGGCGGCGCGACGGCTGCAACGGCCGTGGCCGGGCACGGTCTGGCTGAGGTTGCCCGCGCACTCGTACTCGATCG
>CALKYM010000305.1 GCA_938003525.1 uncultured Planctomycetales bacterium
CGGTGAGGCGCTGACGAGCCAAGGTGCCGCGCGGACGTCGGTCTCGTTGCTCACGCCAGATTCACGCAGGCAGACGCGGGTGTATTCGAGCACATCCCCCACTTGCCAGTCGACCAGCTCGCGCAGAATGGCCCGCTTCAAAACGCCCCCATCGAGCGGGCCATGCGCATCACGAACGCGACGTTCCGCTTCGCGCCAGAGTGGGATCTCGACCAACTCGTCCAAGTCGAGTAGACCCAGCCGCAGCGCGTCGTCCACGTCGTGCGTGTTGTAGGCCACACTGTCGGCTGTTTCGACGACTTGTACCTCGAGCAGTGGACTATGCGTTGTGGCGCCTTGTTCGATGCGTGTCGCCTGTCCGTCGAGCACCTCCCGGCTGAGATTCAATCCGGGAAACTCGGGATAGCGGTGTTCGAGCTCTTCCACGATCCGCAACGCCTGACGGTTGTGATTGAAGCCCCCGACATCTTGCAGGCATGCGTCCAACGCATCCTCGCCGGCATGACCGAACGGCGGGTGGCCGATGTCGTGGGCCAACGCCAGGGCCTCAATCAGATCCTCGTTGAGCCGTAAGGCGCGGCCCAGCGAGCGGGCCACCGAGGCGACTTCGTGCGTGTGCGTCAGTCGCGTGCGATGGTAGTCGCCCAACTCGCCCGTGAAGACCTGCATCTTGTGTGCCAGCCGCCGATACGCCGCGCTGTGCACGATGCGATCGCGGTCGCGCTGAAACGGCCCGCGGTAGCGATGGGGCCGCTCGGGATAGCGGCGGCCTGCAGACGCCGCGCTGTGCATGGCATATCCCGCAAGAATGGCCCGCTCGCGGGCGTCGATCGTGAGAATCGCTTCGTCGTCAGGCTGCATTCGGCCGTCAGTGTCTCTCCGCTGGTATGCCGCGCCGTGAAAGGGAAACGTGCCGATCGCGGCAGCGATCTCGCTGCGGCCGTGGCGCGCGGCTACCGGGCGTCCTGGTCATGCTCGACACTACTATCAGCGAGCAGCTCCCACAGCGATTCGAGCGATTGGGGAATCACCTTCACTCCCGCGAGCACCGGCATGAAGTTCGTGTCGCCGTTCCAACGCGGGACGATGTGCCAGTGCAAATGTCCCGGCAGTCCTGCACCAGCCGTACGGCCCAGATTGAGCCCGACATTGAAGCCGTCGGCGTTCATCAGGCGTTCGATCATCTCGACCAGCCGAGTCACTTCGGCCAGGCAGCCCAACTGTTCGCTCTTGTCGAGATCGTCGAGTCGCCCTTTGTGTGCGACAGGCGCGACGAGCACGTGTCCGTTGTTGTAGGGATACCGATTGAGGACCGTGATCACCCCTTCTTTCCGCGCCACAACCAGGTTCTGGCGATCGCTGCGCAGCGCAGCAGCCCGGCAGAGGAAACACTCGGGATCGGCGCCCTCAGGAAAATCTAAGGGGCGCGACTCAGGCTGATCGGCCTCGCCATCACTCTTGATGTAGCTCAAGCGCCAGGGCGCCCAGAGCTGGTCGTGTGCCACGTTCTTTGCCTGTTCCTGTCAGGGTGATCCAACGCGACGCGCAATTCCGCGTACCGTTCAATCGAGCGCGTCGCGCTTTTTGACAAGCGTAACTTCATTGCCCTGATCGTTGTAGCTCACTTCGTCCATGAACGAGCGCATGAGAACCAGCCCGCGGCCTCGTTGCTTCTCCAGGCTTGCCGGGTCGGTCGGATCGGGCACGTCGCCGGGCGCGAAGCCGGGCCCGTCGTCGGACACGACGAAGACCGCCTCGGTGGGCGAGATACGCGTGGTAACGTGTACTCGTCGGTCGGCGTACGGCTCCTCGCCGCGTCGCTTCTCAATCAGGTCTTTGCTCTTGCCCTGGACCAAGTCCGCGCTGGCGTCTTGGAACGCCTCGGACGACAGCTCGAGATTGCCGCGATACATGGCGTTGTACAACGCCTCTTCCAGCGCCACGCCCACCCGGATGCGGCCCGTCTCGTCGCAGAGACGGATTCGCGACACGTGGTCCTGCAGGTAGTCGACCAAGGGCGGGATGAGGGCCGGGTCGTTTTCGAGTTCGAAACGCGATTCGGTCTGCTCCAGGCACTCCAGCAATCGTTCGCTACGGCGATCGGCGCGTGCCATGGCCAGCACGTTTTCCACCGTCTCAAGCAGATCGCGGGCCAACTGCGACTTCGGTACATAGCTGGCTGCGCCCGACGCCAGCGCGGCGACGGCGATCTCTTCGCTGCCGTGGGCCGTCATCAGCACGACTGGCACGAGCGGCCAGCGACGGCGAACTTCCTCGACCAGTTCGAGCCCATTCAGGTTTGGCATTTGCAGGTCGGTCACTACCGCATCGATGGGCTGCCACTCCAGCACTTCCAGGGCCTGCTGACCATCTTCGGCATATTGGACCAGCCACTGCGTGTTGCTCTCCAGAATGCCGCCGGCCAAACGACGGTCGACTGGTGAATCGTCAGCTACCAGGATGGTCGACACGGTACGGTTCCCCCGAAACTCGATCGGCTGGCCGTGGCCACCATCGCCAGGCTCGAGACAACGTTTCCACGGACGCCGTCGGCCACTGCAATCGCATCTTACCGTTCGCCAATGTGCCGTGCACGCGCGAGCCCGTCAGGCGCGGGTACCGCTGCCGCGGGTAGCGTAGCGGTCCAGTTCGGATTGCAAGCGGCCCAGCGTGGCGACCAGTTCTTCCTGCTGATCCCGCGCCGATTCAAGGTTTCCAGAAGCCGCTGCGTCTTCGATCGCCGTGGCTAGGTTTCGTGCGTTCTGGGCGCCGAAGTACGCGACGGAGTTCTTCAGTTTGTGAGCGGCTCGACGTGCAGCGCTCGCGTCATCTTCGGCCAGCGATGCTTGCAGTTCTTCGACGTTTTGAGGAGCCTCGTTGAGAAACAGCTCGATGATCTCCCGCAGCAGGTCCTCGTCGCCCGCGACGGCAGCCAGTGCTGCTTTGCTGTCGAACTCGGCGGGCGCCCACGATGTGTCTACGTCAGCGGTCGTTTCATCATGCGGGTTCGAGGCGCGAACATCGGCGGCATCGCCGGAGGGGCCTTCATCGTCCTCGACGCGCAGCTCTGCGGCGATCGACTCAACGGTGGCGAACAGCTCATCCGCGCGGACGGGCTTCGTGATGAAAGCATCCATGCCTGCCTCGCGGCACCTCTGCCGGTCGGCCTCGCCGGCGTGAGCCGTCATGGCCACGACAGGTAAATGTCTCGTCTTGTCTTTTTCGGCGTCGCGGATGGCCGCCGTGGCTTCGAGTCCATCCATTTCAGGCATCTGCAAATCCATCAACACGACGTCGAATTCATTCTCGGCAATACACTCCAGCCCCACGCGCCCATTCTCGGCCACGCGCACCTGGTGACCGCGGGACTCGAGCATGTTCGTCGCCACACGTTGATTGACTGGATTGTCTTCGACGAGCAAAACGCGCAGCGCGTAGATCGCCTGACCCCACCTACCGGTCGTCGTGCTCCGACGCAGCGAATCGCCGGCCTGGGGGCAGAGTTGGGCGACGATCGCCTCGAGCAGGTCGGAAGGCTTGACGGGTTTATACAACGAGACGGTTGCGGAGAGATCGAGATCGCTGGTGAGCAGGTCATGCTCGTCGCGATGGGGGAGTAGGAGAATCGTCGCGCTGTCGAGACCGGCATCTCGCAATTGCTCCGCGAGCGCTTGCGGATTCTCGCCACCGAGTGTCGCGTCCAGAACGGCAAGATCAAATGGCCGTCCATCGTTGCGCGACTTGCGGAGCATGTCGACGGCCGACGCAATGGAAGTAGCCTCGGCGACGTCGAGTTTCCAATGTGTGACCATGTCGCTGAGATACTCTCGGTTGCTGGCGTTGTCTTCGGCAACCAGCACCCGCCGGCCCGCGAGCTCCGCATGCAATTCGGGGATTTCCGGTTCGGCGCGCGTCGCAAATCGGGCAGTGAAGCAGAAGCGGCTCCCTTGGCCCTCTTCGCTCTCGACCCAGATGCGGCCACCTAAAAGTTCGACGAGTTGCTGACTGATGGCCAGCCCTAG
The DNA here is from genome assembly GCA_938003525.1 of uncultured Planctomycetales bacterium. Classification (GTDB taxonomy): domain Bacteria; phylum Planctomycetota; class Planctomycetia; order Pirellulales; family JAEUIK01; genus CALKYM01. The sequence goes on from CALKYM010000305.1 coordinate 4,023, forward strand.
TCCTGTGCCACCGTACTTGCGCGTCACCGATCCGTCGGCCTGACGGAACGCCTCGAAGATCATCTCTTGCCGGTCGCGCGGGATGCCGATGCCCGTATCGGCCACCTCGAACCGCAGCACGGCGTGCCCATCCTGCACGGAGCTGCGCGTGACGCGGAGCACGACTTCTCCGTGTTCGGTGAACTTGATGGCGTTGCCCACCAGGTTGAAGATCACCTGCCGCAGCCGTCCCGAATCGCCGCGCAGAGCGTCGGGCACGTCGGGCGCCACGTGGCAGACCATCTCCAGGTCTTTGTCATGGGCTCGCAGGGCCAAGGCGTTCATCGTGTCGCCCAGATCGTCGCGAAGGTGAAAATCGCAGGGATCCAGTTCCAGGGCGCCGGCTTCGATCTTGGAGAAATCGAGAATCGTGTTGATCAGCGAGAGCATGAACTCTGCCGATTCCTGGATGCCTTCCAGGTAGCGACGCTGCTGTCGGGTGAGATCGCTTTGCAGGCCGAGCTGCGACATTCCCAAAATGGCGTTCATCGGCGTGCGGATTTCATGGCTCATATGCGCCAGGAACTGGCTCTTGGCGCGGTTGGCTGCTTCTGCCGCGCGGCTGGCCTCCTTCAGTTCGTCTTCTGCCCTGCGGCGGTCGGTGACGTCGCGGACGACGAACAGTACGCTCTCTTCGGCGTAGGGCACGACCCGCGACTCCAGGTGGCGAATGCCCAGGGGCGTCGGCATGCGGGCTTCGAACGTCTGCATCTCTTGCGATGCGAGCGTCGTCTCGATCAGATCGAGAAACCGCTTGGACATCTCCGAGGGGAAGTAATCGGTCACGCGCGAGCCGATCAGTTGGTCGACAGGCAGGTAGGAATACTCGGGCGTCGTCTTGCACTCCAGGCAGGTGCCTTCGCGGTCGGCGACGTAAAACAAATCCGGCGTCGCTTCCAGGATGGCGCGATTTCGTGCCTCGCTGTGCCGCAGGCGCTCTTCTGCCTGGACCCGCTCGTTGATGTCGCGGAGAAAGCAGAGCGTTCCGGGGTGGTTTTCCCACTGGACGATCACCGAGTTGATCTCGACCCACAACGGTTCGCCGCCCTGCCGCAAGACACGAAACGTGTAGCGGCTGGGGACTTCTTCGCCGCTCAGTCGCCGCACGTAGCGGTCGATCACCAGCGCCTGGTCATCCGGCGCGACCAACTCGATGAACGGCTTCTCGGCCAGCTCCGCTTCGCTGTAGCCCAACAGCTCGGGGACGCGGGGATTGAAGAAGCGGACGACGCCGTCTTGCAAGAGGACAATCGCGTCGTTGGCGTGCTCAACCAGCACGCGATACTTCTCTTCGGAATGCCGCCAGGCCTGGGCCGCACTGTCGTGAGACGCGCCGGGCATCGACGCTGCACTCGATTGGCCCAGGGGCTCCGTGTCACCGCTGGGGACCGTGTCATCCGAGCGCCGCGACGGCAACCAGCGAAAGCGACTCCCGAGCGCGAAGCCGGCGGCGATGCCGAGTACCCCCGCGGCGATGGCAGCGTATTCCCACATGATCTACTGCTTGCACTCCACGATTCTTGCAAGCTGTGGCGTCAGCCCGACCGGCCGCCATCCCGGCGCGTTTCGCTCATCTAATGCCGGCCTCGCGCGCTAGCCCCAAAAACGCCACCACGGACGCGATGGTTTCTTGATGGCGACGGGCCCCTCGGTCTTGCGCCCCGTAGCGTCGATCATACCTTTGGTTCGCACCCTCAGCATCCGGGCGTTCTCCATGTTGGCCCCGCTCAGGTTGGCCCCCTCCAGATTGGCTCCGGTGAGGTTGGCCCCGCTCAAGTTGGTGCCCCGCAGATCGGCCCCGGAAAGATTGGCGTTCTGCAGATTCACGCGCAGATCGGCCATGCTGAGATCGGCTTTGCTCAGATCAGCGCCCTTCATCACGGCGCCGGCAAGCTGCGCGTAGCGCATGTTGGCTTCGACGAGCTTGCAGTTGGTCAGGTTGCTGCCAATGAGGATGGCGTCGGTGAGATTGATCTTGGTGCAATCGGCCTCCTCGAGCGTGGCGCCGCTCAGCACGGCGGAATTCAGCCTCGCCCCGCAGCAGTCGGCCCTGGTCAGATCGGCCTCGCGCAGGTCGGCGTTCGTCATGTCGACGTCGCGCAGATCGGCTCCCGCTAGCGCCGCCTCGCGCAGTTGAGCGCCTGCGAGCCGTTGCCCGGCGCAGCTCTCGGCCTCGACACGCAGCAGCAGTTTTCCGTCGAGCTTGTGCTTGATCTCGATCACCGGCGCGGCCCCGCTCTCGTCGCCGGACAAAAAGGGCGGCCGACCTCATGCGGCGGCCTCATCGGGTTCTAGTGTCGCCTGCGGCATCCGGGCAGACAAGTTTTTCGTGCCCGGCTTGCGGAGCCCCTAG
>CALKYM010000306.1 GCA_938003525.1 uncultured Planctomycetales bacterium
ACTAGTTCACGACGGGCGCTGGCATGGTCGCAGTTTGCGGGCTGTCGAGAAAGGTCTGCATCCAGAGTTCCAGGGTGAGGAGCTGCCAGATTTGCAGGCTCCAGTCGCGCTTGCCGGCGCGCTGTTCTTGGATGTACCGCTGAACGGTTTCCGGGCGGAACAGCCCCCGTTGGGCGACGCGGCTTTCGCAAAGCAAGTCGTCGACCATCTCATGGAGCTTCTCGGCGAGCCAGAAATCGATCGGCACGCCGAAGCCGGCTTTGGGCTGGCGAAATACTTCGGCCGGCAACAGGTCGCGCACTGATTCACGCAGGATGTGCTTGGTCGTGCGGCCCTTGAGCTTCAACCACGGTGGCACATTATCCATGGTCCACTGCGCCAATTCCCAGTCCAAGAATGGCACCCGCGATTCGACGGACACGGCCATGCTCATTTTGTCGTTGTAGGTGCAATTCAAGCTCGTGAGATAGAGCTTGGAATCGACGTACAGCATCTGGTTGAGAAAGTCGGCGTCCGCGACGCGATCGAAACATGCCTGATGGCGCACGCCAGGATCGTTGCCGCCGGCGTCGATTTGCGCACGCACGTCGTCGACGTAGAGGTCATCCCAGCCATCGGCCGGCATTTGCACACCGTTTTCGACGAATCGATCTCGCGGCGCGAGCGATCCGTTCTGCACGAGCTTCTTGGCCAGTCGCACGTAACGCCCGAGAGTTCGACCGCGAAACGTCGGCAACGAACCGATGAACGGTTCCAAAATCCGCCGACGCACGGCCTGGGGAATGCGTTCATAGTGTCGCGCCAGGTAGTGGCCGACATACTTGCGATAGCCGGCAAAGATCTCGTCGCCGCCGTTGCCCGAGAGCAGTACGGTAACGTTCGAGCGAGCCGCACGGTTGACCAGGAAGCAACCCAAGATGGCCGGGTCGGCGATGGGCTCGTCCATGTGCCAGGCGAGCCGCGGCAGGAGATCGGCTACGTCGGGATCGACGTCGATCTGGGTGTGATCGCAGCCGAAGTGCTTGGCGGTTCGCCGCGCGACGTCTGCGTCGTCGAAGAAGGCGAATCCCTTCTGATACTCGGCGGGGAAGGTGATCGTAAACGTGTGCACCGGATGCGACGTGGCCTGCGACATCAGTCCCACGACGCTGCTCGAGTCGAGCCCGGCGCTGAGAAAGGCGCCCACCGGTACATCGCTACGTAGCTGGCTGCGGACGGTGCGGCCGAACCGCTCGCGAAGCTCCTCGGCGAGATCGGCTTCAGAGCGGGAGAACCGGTGTCCTCGCGGCGGCGCTTTCAGATCCCAATACTCGGTGATGTTCAGCTTGCCGTCGCGAAACGTTGCGTAGTGACCGGCGGGGAGCTTGTAGATTCCTTCGAAGGTCGTATCGGGATCGGGAACCCACAGGAAGGCGATGAATTGATGCAGGGCCGAGTAGTTGAGTTCCCGCGGCGCGCCCGGTAGTTCCAACAGCGACTTGATCTCGCTGGCGGCCGCAAAGCGGTCGCCACGCTGGCAGTAGTAGAGCGGTTTGATGCCGAACTGGTCGCGGGCCAGAAACAACTGCCTCCGGCGATCGTCCCAGATGGCGAAGGCGAACATGCCGTTGAGCTTGGCGACCGAATCAGGACCGAGATGGTCATACAGGTAGAGGACCACTTCGGTGTCGCTGTGAGAACGGAACTGGTAGCCGGCCGCTTCCAACTCCTGGCGAAGCTCGTCGTAGTTGTAGATCTCGCCGTTGTAGGCGATGGCGGTTCGCCCATCCGGCGTGACCATCGGCATGTGGCCCGCTTCAGAAAGATCGACGATCGACAGGCGTCTCGAACCGAGGCCGATCCAGGTTCCGTCGCTGAGGGTCGTTTCCCACTCTCCACGGTCGTCGGGGCCGCGGTGCGTTTGCAGATCGGTCATGCGGCGCAGGACGTCTCGATCGCCCCAATTGACCACCGAGACAAAGCCGCACATATTTGCCCGCCCGGCCGCCGGATAGTCCGACGGCGAAACTCAAGACGTGATGCCCAAATTGGCTGCCGCTCTGCCAGCCTCTCGGCGGCCAGCCGATCCTTCCGAATATCCTAATATAACCACGTCAGCGGCTGCACTTCCTGGGTATCCACGTTCGCAGGGTTGCTTCGCACATCGGCCATGACGTTGCCCCGTCTTCGATTTCGCCACAGGCACCGGCGTGATGGCTGGTCGCCTACACAGTGTTGCGGAGAACCACCTGGCGTGAATGGCCGCGATGGCACGTGCCGCCAGCGAGTTTCCGACCGAGATTCACGTGCGCGCCAGGTGCTTGACAATACGACAGCGCATTCAGAAGCTTACGGTTGCGAGGGGCGCCAGTGACGCTACCGGCGCAAATCAGGGAACGAACGCCGCTCGATGGTTTCCTGCGATCTGCACGAAGCCGATCGCCGGCTCGCGACCCTCATCTTGAAGGCTCATGATGTGCCGCCACCTGCCGCCGGGGCAGGATGTTTTCTCAGGCGTCGTGCACGGCAAGCTTTCTCGCGTCACCGGGAGGTGACCCATGTCAGCCATCTTGGGGATTTCGGCTTTTTATCATGATTCGGCGG
>CALKYM010000307.1 GCA_938003525.1 uncultured Planctomycetales bacterium
GTGACCAACCGCTTGGGTTCGTTGGCCGCCGCGAAGAGTTTCTCTCCCAGGCGGTACGGCACGATGCTGTCGGCGTCGCCGTGCGTTTGCAGCAAGGGTCCGCGGTAGGCACCGATCTTGCCGGCCGAATCGAGACGGTCCGAGAGAAACAGCCGGACCGGCAACCACGGGAAATGGTGCGCTGCCACCTCAGCGAGCGACGAAAACGTGTTTTCGAGCACCACCGCACGCGCTCCGTCGGCGGCCGCCAAATCCACGGCGACCGCTCCGCCGATCGATTCGCCGACCACCACGATCTGTTCAGGCGCCAGACCGGTCCGCTCGGCGAGCCAGCCTCTGGCGGCCCGGGCGTCGTCCAGGATTCCGGTTTCGGTTGGTTTGCCCTCGCTGCGTCCGTAGCCACGATAGTCGTACATCAGGATGCTCAGGCGGAGTTGCAGATTCCAAGCCTGCAGAATCGGCCAGCGGTGGCTGATATTGCCGGCATTGCCGTGTGAGAAGAGCACGACCGCTCGTGGCTGATCGTGTGCACAGAACCAGCCATGCAGCCGCGTGCCGTCGGTCGCCGTGAAGAATGCGTCCTCGTAGGCGAAGCACGGCGGTTCCCATTGGCCGATGGGGTAACGCTCGGGATAGAAGATCAACGAGTCGGCGATGGCCATCTGTGGCAAAGTGGTGGCTCGTGAGCGTGCATCGCGGCGGCAGCGGCCGCTTCAAAATGATTGTCGCCAATCGCTGCGCAAAGAGAAGACCCCGCGTGCTGTACGTCAGGGTACTGCACGCGGGGTCGGTATCGCTGCGAGTCGCCGGTCGCACGAGGCGTCCGGCCAACGATCATTTGAAGTTGTACTCGGGGTTCTCAGGATCGAAGTCCCGATCGGTGTACCCGTTGTTCAACTTCAGGTCGAGGTAGGTGTACTCTTCGACGAGTTCCGGTTCGCCGCCGGGCGTCTTGGGCCAGCTCCAAGAGGCGTAGCGAATCGGCACCATGAGCTCTTCGTCGACAAAGATTCGCGCCATGTAGTAGCGGAAGTTGCGACGCGGCACGGGGTGCTTGACCTGAATACAGGTGCACGTCCGACCGTTGAGCTTCGCGCCCTGGTAGAAATTGACTTCGCACTCGCCGAAGTGTGTGTCCTGCTCGCCGATCTCGATCAGCTTCTCGGCAAGATTCAAAATTCCGGCGTCGGTGAGCGGGTAGCGATTGCCACGCATGGCGATCATGCCATCAGGCTTGAGTTGCACGCTACCGATCGCGCGTTGGCGAATCCCGATGGGATGGGCGACGAGGTGATTGTCGTTGAGGCCCTCGACGTAGATCACCTCCTGCCCGCGCACGTCTTCGGGGGCCAGGAAGTAGAGGTAGATGCTGAACGGATTGTGGCGGACTTTGCAGAAGAAGTATTCGTGGTCTTGCAGCCGGCCATCGACGCGCTCGCGCTTGATGAACGTGCACGAATAATCTTCGATTTTGCGAATGTTCTCCAGCCCGGCGTAGGCCCAGCGAAGAGCCGGCATGAGCGGGTGCTCGGCTGGCCGCGCGGCCGTCGAGATCGTCTCGATATTCGGGCGTTGCGTGAGCGCCTGCGACTGTTCGGCTGCCGACGTGTTGCCCGCTGCGGGCTGCTGCGCGACGGCGCCGCCAGCAGATAGCAGACTAACGAGAAGACCGAAAACGACACGACCGGGAATCAGCAGTCCCTGCTTCATCTGACGCACTCCACGTTGCGTCACCCTTGCCGAGTGACTCGTCGAACTGCATGGCCGCGGCCCATCGGGTGGTTCCATCCAGCGGCCAGGACGCCTGGATTACGCAAGTCGTGTGCCAGGGAAGGCCCCGGGGCCTGCTAGCAGCTCACAACCGCATGGCGCCAGTAAACTTATCTCCACTGTGCGACGTCGACATCGGCAACGACTGCAAGCGGCGCTGGTATGTATCGTCAGCATGCATGGACGAATTTACAATGCGGTGGCTCGGCTGCCGCCGTTGCCCAACCGTGCAACTTGTTGGCCGGTTGAGCCCCTTTTGCCGCACAATCCGCAGCACCCTCACCTCGTTCTGGAGTCGCTCGTGCCCGATTCTTCCGACTTGCAGATTGCTACCATCGAATCCGCGCCCTTCATGGAGAACAGCTACGTCGTCCACCTGGCCGATCGGCGCGATTGCCTGATACTCGATCCGGGGCTCGAACCGCAGCGGATCATCGACCACGTCGAAGAGGCGCAACTCGAACCGGTCGCCTTCTTATGCACGCATGGTCATGCCGATCACATTGGCGGCAATCACGCGCTCAAAGATCGCTGGCCCGACGTTCCCCTGGTGACCGGTAAAAACGCGGCGGCGATGCTGGTCGATGCCCAGTTGAACCTTTCGGCCGCATTCGGGACTCCCGTCACCAGCCCGCCAGCCGAAGTCGTGCTGGATGAGGGCGAGACGTACGAGGCGGCCGGTCTGGAGTTCGAAGTGCGTGAGATTCCCGGGCATGCGCCGGGTCACATCATCTTCGTCTGGCACGCCCAGCCGATTCACGTATTCGGCGGCGATGTGCTGTTTCGCGGCAGCATCGGCCGCACCGACTTCCC
>CALKYM010000308.1 GCA_938003525.1 uncultured Planctomycetales bacterium
CCCACGCCGTCGATCGTCACGACGGCGCTGCGTCCCACTTCGCTGCCTGTACCGGCCGTGGTGGGGATCGCACAAAACGGTATCAGCCGCTCGGGAACCTCGTCCAACGGGACGTCGTGCAGCGGCGTGTCAGGAAAGGCCACGCGGAGTCGCATGGCGCGGGCGCCGTCGATCGCGCTTCCGCCACCAAAGCCAATGACCGAGTCGCAATGGGAACTGCGATACTCTTCCCAGGCGTCTTCGACATCTTGTTCCAACGGATTGGGATGGATGCCGGCGAACGATTGCCACTGTCCCGACCAGACTTCATCCAGCGCCGCGGCAACCATCTGGTAGGCCTCGGTGCTCGGCATCCCTTGATCGGTCACCAACAGCGGCCGCTCGACGGCATAGCGGTTCGCGAACTCCGCAAGCGTGCGCCGTGCTCCCGAACCGAAGCGTATGGTTGTGGGAAACCGAAAGGTTGTCAGGCCAGATTCCATGGACTCATCGCGCGCGGGCATCTTCGATTCGCTATCGCAAGCCGAGGGGCAACTCTACGATGCGCCCCAACTAGCGTCAAGCAGGCAGCTTGTGAGCTGCGTCGCTTGATGCTCTACCGAGGCACAAATAGACTGGCCCGATCTTAGTTGCCGAACCGCATTGTAGGGCATCGACTGGTTGCGAACGGGAGACGCAATGAGTGGCCGACTGCTTTTCGCCTGCTTCTGGGGATGCCTGGCGGCGTGGGCATCTTTTCAGCGCGCCGACGCGCAAGATGTGCAACTGGTGGCTCCCACCGAAGCGTTGAGTGCCGAGGAACAGCAGCGGCGGTTTCATCTGCCCGACGGATTCTCGATTCAACTCGTCGCCTGCGAGCCCGAGATCGCCAAGCCGATGAACATTCGCTTCGACCATCGCGGGCGAATGTTTGTCACGCAGTCGGTCGAGTATCCGTTTCCCGCCGAAGGCGCCGCGCCGCGTCGCGATGCCATTCGGCGCTTGGAAAATTTCGGTCCCGATGGCCGCGCCGGCGAGGTGACGACCGTCGTCGCGGGGCTCAATATCCCGATTGGCCTGCTGCCGGTCGGCGACGAATTGATGTACTACACCATCCCGCATCTCAAAGCCGCGCGCGAGCCAGACGAGCAGGGTGTGTTTCAGCATGACGAAGTCCTGTATGAGACGTTTGGCTATCGCGACACGCACGGGATGTGCAACTCGCTGACGCGCGGCCTCGACGGCTGGGTGTACGCCTGCCACGGCTTCGCCAACACGTCGCACATTCGCGGCGACGATGAACAAGAGATCGTGATGCACTCGGGCAACACCTGGCGCATGCGGCCCGACGGTTCGCACTGCGAACAGTGGACGCACGGGCAGGTCAACCCGTTCGGTCTGGCGTGGGACCCGTGGGGCAATCTGTATTCGGCCGATTGCCACACCAAGCCGCTCTACATGCTGCTGCGCGGCGCCTACTACCCCAGCTTCGGCAAACCGCACGACGGCCTTGGCTTCGGGCCCGAGATGATCGACCACTTGCACGGCTCGACGGGCATTGCCGGCGTGGTGTACTACGCGGCCGATCAGTTTCCCGTCCGCTATCGCAATACGGTGCTCATCGGCAATCCGGTGACGGGGCGCGTGAATCACGATCGTCTCGAACAACACGGTTCGACCTATCGCGCCATCGAACAGCCGGACTTCATCCGGTGCGACGATCCGTGGTTCCGCCCTGTCGATTTGCAACTCGGTCCCGACGGCGCGCTCTACATCGCAGACTTCTACAACCGCATCATCGGTCATTACGAAGTGCCGCTCACCCATCCTGGCCGCGATCGCCACCGCGGACGCATCTGGCGCGTGGTGTACACGGGCGAGAGCAGTGAAGTCCCGCCCTTCTCCGTTGACTTCGCCGCCATGAGCGTCGAACAGCTCATCGAGCGACTCGACGACGCCAACCTCACCGTGCGGACGATGGCGACACATGAGTTGGCCGATCGCCGTGATGCTGAAGTCGTGGCGCACGTGCGAGAGTGCGCGACCGAGGGGACAACGCATCAGCGCGTGCATGGCCTGTGGGTGTTAGCGCGGCTTGGCGAGTTGGAGGATGAACTCGTGACGGTATTGGCCGCCGATGAAGAAGCCGTGGTCCGCGTCCATCTCACCAAAGCCCTGGCCGACCGCCAGTGGAGCGCGAGCGACGACTCAATCGCCGTTCTCGTGCGCGAATGCCTGAAAGATGACAACGCCTTCGTCCGTCGCGCGGCGGCCGACGCGTTAGGACGTCATCCGGATATTGAAAACGTCGCGCCGCTGCTCGACCTTTGGGAGACGACGGACCCGGCGGATACGCATCTGGTCCACGTCGCGCGGATGGCGCTACGCGATCATCTGCTCGTGCCCGACATGTATGGGCACATCGGTGACATCGTTGTCGGGAACGATGATGACGCAGCGCGGATTGCGGATGTGAGTCTGGGCGTGACCACGCACGAGGCCGCGGCGTACCTGCTGAGCCACGTCATCACAGCCGCGCCGCCCCTGGGCGAAGTAGCCCGCTTGTTGGAACACGCCACGCGGTACATCGACGCAGACCAGTTGCCTTCGATCTACGCCTACGCCGAAATCCACCAAAGTGCTCCGTCCGGCGATCAGCGGCAACTGCTCGAAGCGCTTTGGCGCGCGTATGCCGCCCGCGGTTCCGCACCGCCCGAGGGCGTGAAGCGATGGGCGGTGGAATTGGCCACCGAGTTGCTTTCGTCGGCGGGTGAGGCGGAACTGCGAGCGGGAATCGACTTCGCCCGCGCGCTGCGTATCACCGAGTGCTTCGCGCAGCTCGTACGTCTGGCCGAGGGTCACGAGTTCACGCGACTGCGGCCAGCCGCCATCGACGCGTGTGTCGAGTGCGATGCGGACCGCTCCGTGACGTTCCTTGCCGGCTTGTTGGGAGACGCAGAAGAACCGCTCGACCTGAGACAAAAGGCGGCCGACGCGCTGGGCAGCGTCAATACACCCGACGCGCGCGCGCAACTTTTGGCGCAACTCAAGACCGCGCCGGAACGCCTGGCGATCGAAATCGCGCAAGCGCTGGCGACCAGTCGTGAGGGAGCTGAGTTGTTGTTGGAGACCGTCGAGCGCGGAGGCGCCTCGGCCAGGCTGTTGCAAGAACAGGTGGTGCTCGACCGCCTGCGCCGCGCGGGTCCAGACAGATTGGGCCAACGACTCGAAACGCTCACGGCCGGCCTGCCCCCGCGCGATCAGAGAATTCTGGATTTGATCGCCGAGCGACAAGCAGGCTACGCGGCAGCAGAGACCGATCCGGCGCTCGGTGCGCAAGTGTTCGGCAAGCACTGTGCGAACTGTCATCGCCTGGCCGGCGAGGGTAACAAGATCGGTCCGGAGTTGGACGGCATCGGTCAGCGCGGGTTGGAACGGTTGCTGGAAGATCTCCTGAGTCCCAGCCGCAATGTCGATCAGGCGTTCCGCAGCACGGTCGTCGCCACGGTCGACGGCCGGGTGATCAACGGGCTCGCGCTGCGTGAAGAAGGGCAAGTGCTACTGTTGGCCGACCAGCAGGGCAAGGAAGTCCGGATCGCGCTCGATGAGATTGACGAGCGCAGCGTCTCACCACTTTCGCCGATGCCGACCAACCTCGTCGACATGATCCCCGAGGCCGACTTCTACCACCTCCTCCGCTACCTGCTCGAACAACGTGTTCCGCCGGCATCGCAGTAGTTCGTACCAACGATAGATTGTAGCATCGCGGGTGCGATCGTCACTCGGAGGTCGTCGCGGACGATTGTTCTCGTAGCGGCTTCTCCTGGCGATACAGTTCGAGGTGCCGCGTCATCTGTTCGGCCGCTTGATGATGTCCGTCGGCCCGGGCTGTTTGGACGGCTCTCTGGAGAAGATCGACGGCCTCTTCGAACCGCCCGGACGACGCGAGCGCTGCAGCCAGTGTATCCAGGCAGCGGAGCGAGCGGCCCCCGGTGAGTTGGACCGCTTCGCGAGCGTACTGGACCGCCTCATCATCGTACTGCGAGCGCGCGTCAGGAACCGTCGCCAGCGTCCGCGCGAGGCTTTCCGCCACCGCCGCGCGTTGTGCTCGGCTCAGCGTCGGCGCCGCCTGCGATGGGTCGGGGTTCAAAGCGAGGCGGTAGTGTTTGAGAGCCCGCTCGATGTCGCCACGCTCCCGGTAGATTCGCGCGAGCCCGGCATTTGCCTGATCGTTGTGCGGTGACACTTCATGGGCCCTCAACAACAGGTCGAAGGCCTTTTGCTCTTCGCCGCGATCGAGCAGGATTCCCGCCAAACCGGTGTTCGCTTGCGCGGCTTCGGGGTTGATTTCCAAAGCGGCGCGGTAATGTTGCTCGGCGCGCGTGGCATCTTCGGCGCGTTGGCACATCACGCCAAGATTGGTGTGGCTGGGGACGCTCCGTGGATTGATTTCGAGGGCGTGGTGAAAGAGCGCTTCGGAGTCGCGCCAGGTGGCCGCTTGTTGCCAGGTCAGATAGCTAGTCGGCAAGAGGACGCCCAGTGCGACGAACGCGAGCGGCCAACGACCTCGCGCGATGAGCCAGGCTGCCGCGAAGGCGGGACCTAACATGGCCGGATACATGTAGCGGTCGGCCACGGTCGAGAACTGCTGAAAGTGAAACGGCACCAAGCCCAACACCGGGAGCAGTGCGGCAACCGCGATGGCACCTGCTAAGCGCAGATCATGCAGCGGTCGCGCAAACAGCAATACGATCGTGAGCGCAGCGGGAACGAGCCACGCCACGTAGGCCCACCACGAGCCCATCACGACCGATGGTGCGCGGCCATAGTCGATCGCGAGCTCGAGTGGCCAGACAAGCTTGTACAGGTAAAACGCCAAGGCATCTGCCGCCACAAGCGGCCGCGCCCAGAGCGGCGAATCGACGGGCACGAGATGTTGCGGCTGGGCAAAGCGGGTGATGACGACCCACAAAGCGGCCATCACGAGCCAGTCTGCGACACCGTACAGTGCAGTCCGGATGCTGCGGCGGAAGAACAGCGCGTCGATAGCGATGGCGATGAGCGGGATACTCACCGCCGATGCTTTCGACAACAGCGCAGCAGCAAACAGGATCGTTGCCCAACCGAACAGCGGTGGACGCGGCGATGTTTGAGGGGATGCCCCGGTGTCATCAGCCCGCTGGCGTAGCCTGCCTGCCGCAAAGAGATTGAGGGCCGCAAGTCCGAACAACATGCTCAACAGGCCGCGGGCCTCGGTGGCCCAACTCACCGTCTCGGCCTGCAGCGGGTGCAGCGCAAAGAGCAAAGCGCCGACAAGCGGCCCCAGCTCGCCGGCAACGAGCCGCCGCAGCAAGGAGTGAACCAACAACACGCAACCGATGTGTAGCGCGAGGTTGGCGGCGTGAAAGAGCGGTGCGTTGAATGGCTCGTCCGCCGTGCCACCCAGCCAGGCCAACGCCGCCCAGAAGGTATAGGTGAGAGGTGCGAAGAGACCGAAGTACGAGCGGGTCCAGAAGGCCAACGTGTTTTCGAACGTAACCGGCGAAAGGTACGGATTCTCGGTGACGTTGACCGGATCGTCCCACAACACGAACTCGAAGCCCACGACCTGCGCATAGACGACCGCCGGAGCGGCGATCAGCAGCAGCCAGGACGCGATCCGCGCAGGCATAGATCTCTCGGGCCGGCGAGAAAGAAGGTGAAGACAGCAACTGAGCGCGTCGCGAGTCTACCAGAAGTGAGTGGTGATCGATGCCGCCGACCGCCCATGCATACCTTGAACTGCGAAATCAGGGTGCCACTGGCTGCTTGCCAGGTGAGTGCAGACCTTCTGCATCTTGGCGCGGCTGGGAGTGGAGCATTACGGAACCAACCGCGGTCAACCGGAAACCCATTCGGAACCGTCAGCACTGGCTGACGAGCAGCCAGTGGCACGCGTGAGAGATGGGGCAGGGTGAAACCCGGATCTACTTTTTCATCGCGCGCTGGAGGGCGGTGCCCATGTCGGCGGGGCTTTCGGCGACGGCGATGTCGGCGGCTTCGAGGGCGGCGATCTTTTCGGCGGCCGTGCCTTTGCCGCCGGTGATGATCGCGCCGGCGTGGCCCATCCGCTTGCCGGGCGGAGCAGTGCGTCCGGCAATGAAGGCGGCGACGGGCTTGGTGACGTGTTGGCGGATGTAGTCGGCTGCCTCTTCTTCGGCCGTGCCGCCGATCTCGCCAATCATCAGAATCGCTTCGGTGGCCGGGTCGGCCTCAAAGGCTTTCAGCAGGTCGATGAACGACGTGCCGACGATCGGGTCGCCGCCCAGCCCGATGCAGGTGCTTTGGCCTAACTCGAGATTGCTGAGCTGCCACACGGCTTCGTAGGTCAGCGTGCCCGAGCGGCTCATCACGCCGACGGGACCGGGGTTGTGGATGTAGCCGGGCATGATGCCCATCTTGCACTCGCCGGGTGTGATGACGCCCGGGCAGTTGGGGCCTACGAGCACGCTGTCGCTACGCTGCACCGCATCGAACACGCGGACCATGTCCATCACGGGCACGCCTTCGGTGATGGCGACGATCAGTTCCACTCCCGCGTCGACCGCTTCGAGAATCGCGTCGGCGGTGAAGCGGGCCGGCACATAGATCATGGAGGCCGTCGCGCCGGTTTTTTCGACCGCTTCTTCGACGGTGTCGAAGACGGGCACGCCCTCGACCTTCTCGCCAGCCTTGCCCGGCGTGACGCCGGCGACGACCTTAGTGCCGTACTCGATGCAGTGCCGCGTATGAAAGGTGCCGGCACTGCCGGTGATGCCCTGGCAGAGGACGCGCGTCTCGCCATTGACCAGAATGCTCATCGGTTCGGCTGTCGGTCAGATGTTTTGTGCTAGGCCCCAGAGGCCGCGACGACTTTCTGGGCGGCGTCGGTCAGCCCCGTGGCGGAAATGATATCGACGTCGCTCTCTTCCAGAATCTTGCGGCCGTTCTCGACTTCAGTGCCTTCAAGCCGCACCACGAGCGGGACGTTGAAGCCGACCGTGCGGTAGGCGGCCACGATGGCTTCGGCAATCGTCGTACAGCGCATGATGCCGCCGAAGATGTTGACCAGCACCGCGCGCACGTTTTGGTCGGCCAGCAGAATGCGAAAGGCCTCGGTCACCTGCTCGGTGTCCGCGCCGCCGCCCACGTCGAGAAAGTTGGCAGGCTCTCCGCCGTGCAGCTTGATGAGGTCCATCGTGCTCATCGCCAGGCCGGCGCCGTTTACCAGGCAACCGATCGTGCCGTCGAGCTTGACGTAGCTCAGTCCGGCCTCGCCCGCGCGGACTTCTGTGGGCTCTTCCTCGTTCAAGTCGCGCAGCTCGGCCAAATCCTTGTGGCGAAAGAGCGCGTTGTCGTCGAAGCTGAGCTTGGCGTCCAAGGCCAGCAACTCGCCATCGCCGGTGACGACCAGCGGATTGATCTCGGCCAGGCTGCAATCGCATTCGACGAACAGTCGACAAAGCGCCTGCATGAAGCGTTCGGCCGAACGCACCGTCTTGCCCTTCAAGTCGAGCTTGTGGGCCAGCTTGCGGACCTGAAAGCCTTGTAAGCCGGCGTCCGGATCGAACGGCTCGCGATGGATCAGCTCGGGCGTCTCGGCGGCGACCTTTTCGATTTCCATGCCGCCGGCGGCCGATGCGATCAACACCGGGCCGGCGCTGCCGCGATCGACGACGATGCCCAGGTACAGCTCGCGGGCGATGTCGCAACCTTCTTCGACGAGCACTTGATGAACCGTCTTGCCCTCGGGGCCCGTCTGAATGGTGACGAGCTCGTGACCGAGCAGGCGCCGCGCGACTTCGGTTGCTTCTTCGGCACTGCGGACCAGTTGTACGCCGCGCTGATCGGGATTGTCTTTGATGGTTCCCTTACCGCGGCCGCCAGCGTGTATTTGGGCCTTCACCACCGCCAGCGAACCACCGAGTTCCTTGAACGCCTGGCCGGCTTCGTCCGGATTGCGCGCCACAATGCTTCGCGGCACCGGCACGCCACGATCGCGCAGCACTTGCTTGGCCTGGAACTCGTGAATCTTCATCGCAGGTTGCTCGCCGAGCGACACCGAATCGAGACACTGCGCGGCAACGCAACTTGACCGTACAGGGGTCTCTCCAACGAGCGGGCGATTATAGAAGTCGCTTGCGCAAAGGGTCAAGCCGCCGGGTGCGCTGCCGACATTCCGGTTGTCAGCCCGCGGCCCGCTATGGACTAGAGTCGCGAGGCCAGCAGGCCGACGGCGAATGCGGTCAGCATTGCAATCATCGAGCCGAACAGCACTACCGCGGCAAATACCTTGCGAGCGGCGATCGCCATCAGCGTCGTCGCGACTGTCGACGCGGCGAGTAAGAACAGCGCACTGTCTGTTGCGGTTCCGATCAACAGTATCGTCACGGCCAACAGCGGCAGAATGCCATCGTTGTTGAACACGACATTCGGTCCTCTCATGGCCGCGGCTCCACTTGCAGACACGGATCGGTGCGCCACAGCTTGGATTCTAACTGTCGAGCATTTCGTTTCGATGCGCCCGTTGGGCGCGAACGCGTCACCCGACCTCGATGTGGCCCTTTATCTACCAACGTGTCAGCCCCTTCCGGGTCCGTGTGCTGCCCGCGGACGCGCGTTTCCTTGACCGAGTTTCGGGCCGTTCTTATAGTTCAGTGCGATGGTCGAGAATCGAGAAGGCCGCGGCGACATGCGAAAAAGAGAAGGCGAACAACGTCTTCGCGAAGCGTTGGTGCGCGCCGGGTGTCGCTGGACGCGTCAGCGGGCTGCGGTGTACTCGTGTCTGGAAAAGGTCGATCATCACCCGACGGTGGAAGAAATCTGCACCGCCGTGCGGCAACAACTGCCGAACATCAGCCTGGCCACCGTGTACAAGGCGCTTGAAGCGCTCGTGGCGGCCAAGCTGGCCACCAAGCTCACCTACGGCGACGGTTCGGCGCGCTACGATTGCCGCGGTGAAGATCACTATCACCTGCGCGACATTGAGACTGGCGAAGTCCGCGATCTGCCGACCGACTTCGATCCGGCGTTGCTCGACAAGCTCGACCCGCGACTGGTGCGGCGGTTGGCCGAAGACGGGTTCCAGGTGACCGGCTATCGCCTGGAAGTGCTGGGTCGCTACGATCACCGCGCTAGTTCGCAAGCCGATCATTCGGCCGACAGCCAACTGTAGCCAATGCGTGGCCGCGCCTCACGGCTCGAACTGAATCACGGTCTCGTCGGTGGTGTGTTTTTTGAGCCGCTCGGGATCGAGGAAGTACGTGTCCTTGGCGCGACCCTGGCTGAAGAGCTCTTCCGCCTGATCGTCCCAGTGGCCGCTCTCGCGATGATCGCTCTCGCCCAGCGGCAGCACCATATACGACTTGGGCGGCCGGGTGAGAATCACGATCTGGGTCGAGGTCTGACCGCCGCGACCCACTTGCAAGTCGCCGCGCGGGCCGAAGCTGATGGCGCGGGGTGTCGCCATGCCGGCCGAGCGCACGGTGCCACCTCCGACCGGATACGTTTCATCGCTGCCTTCGCGCCCGACTCGAAACACGTCGCCGTAACGGACATCGAGATGTCCGTGCGTTTCCTTGAGCGTCTTGGCGGCCGCGGTGAGCCCATCGAGAATCTCGGCGTCAGTGATCTCATCCGGCACTTCGACGTAAGCGGCCCACTTGCCGAGCTCGCGTTTGAAACTGTAATAAGCCATGGCCCCCAATGAATCGGGATCGCTACGGCGATTCCAACCGGCGATACGATCGTACATTGTCTTGGCGTCGCCCGAGCGACGATCGGCCGGCGCATTCTGCCAGGCGGTTGTGATCCGCTGCTGCCACTCCTCGGCTTTGAGCACATGAGTGCTAAAGGCCAGGTCGATGGCAGCCGGAATGTCGAAGCTGTCGTTGGCGGCCAATAGCTCCAGGGCCATCTGCGCCCGTTGATGCGCGGGGCCTTTGTCGGCCTGATAGAGGTACGACCGCTCGTAGGCCTCGGGTTGCAGGGGGCTGTTCTTCATCATCACCGCCGGCGAGATGTTGCAGTTCTGCATGTAACCCTGCGGCGGATTGGTGATCTGCACGAGATCTTCGAAACGGTGAATGCCCTGCCAATCGTTCTCCGACTTGTTGCCCGGCACCGGGCGGTCTGTGGGTAGTCCGTGGTTGCGTACCGGGACGCGGCCCGTGCGGACGTAGTAGATGTCGCCCTCGACGGTGCCGATCATGATGTTCTGCGGCATGAGCTGCCGCGCCGAGAGAGCCTGCTTGGCTTCCTCCAGGTTTCGCGCGCGGAAGACGCGATACAGCTCGTCCATCAGCCCCACCTGGTCGAAGTACGGAATCGCCATCGTGTAGGCCTTGCCGTCAGCTCGGGCGACTACCGGTCCATGCACGGTGTAGTCGATCTCGATGTCTTGCGCCTGGATACCGTCTTCAGTCTTGACGTGGATTGTGTCGGTCACGGTGGTCATCTGCTGCCACTCGCGGTCGACTTCGTATTGCTTGGGATCATCGGCATGGATCGTCTCTTCGTAGACGTCTGCCGTGTCCGGTCCGCCGGTGGTCATGGCGATCGAGAGGAACTGGCTGTGACCCAAACCGGGCATCGGCAACCCGAGAATGCAGGCGCCCGATGAGGCGTACGCATCCTCCTCGGCGTACTGCCGTTGTTCGTAAAAGCGGAACTCGCCGTACCAGCTCAGATGCGGATCGATACAGGCGATCACGGCGCCGACCGTCGTGCGATCGGGCGCGATGAGCCACTCGTTCGAACCGCGGTAGGCGACCGGATCGGGTTTGACGCCGCCGCGGCGGAGATCGCCGCCGGCCTGGCCTTCCGGCCAGCCCCAGATGATGTAGCGGGTGAGCATGAGCGGGAAATGCGGTTCGAGCCGCGGCGCCCAGT
Organism: uncultured Planctomycetales bacterium; assembly: GCA_938003525.1. Taxonomy (GTDB): domain Bacteria; phylum Planctomycetota; class Planctomycetia; order Pirellulales; family JAEUIK01; genus CALKYM01. Next base: position 10,888 of record CALKYM010000308.1, read on the forward strand.
CGGGCACTTGCTCGGGATGTTCGCTCATGAACTGCCCGACGCCGGCGATGTACGCTCGGCAGGCGGCGTGGATCACCGGATCGATCGTGCCGAACTTCTCGCGGCTGATCCGCTCGTGCTGCCAGATGCGTTGGCGGTAGTCGTGGCGGAAATGATCGGCTCCGAAGGCTTCGCACATCGTGCCGGCCGCCTTGCGGTAGTTGCGCAGCAGTTCTTCGAGTCGATCTTCGGCCTGCGCGTAGCCGGCGGCGTAGGCGGTGCCGGCGACCGT
>CALKYM010000309.1 GCA_938003525.1 uncultured Planctomycetales bacterium
GCACACGTGGCCGCCAGTGCCGTTTCGTTCTTGGAGCAAGACATGTCCGACTGGTCTGCCACTCTCAAACGGCTGGCGGAGTTCGACACGCCGACGATTTGCAACGTGATTGAGCTGTTCGACGTGCAACCGCGGAACACCGGCTACATGGACGAGCGTATCCGCGCGAACTTCCCAGAGATGCCGCCGATGGTCGGCTTTGCCGCAACCGCAGCATTTCGCAGCGACGCGCCGCCAGCCGGAGGCGATGCCTACGCCAGTCTCGATCAACAGGTCGCGGCGTTCGCCGAATTACCGGGACCTGCGGTAGTGGTTTTTGAGGATCTCGACGATCCGCCCGTGGCTGCCACGTTCGGCGAGGTGATGTGCTCGACCTACAAGGCGTTCGGAGCAGCGGGACTGATCACCTCCGGCGCCGGACGCGATCTGGAGCAGGTGCGCGCCTTGGGCTTTCCCGTCTTCACCGGCAGCACGATCTGCGCCCACGGCTACTGCCACATTTTGCACGTCGGGCTGCCCGTACGCGTCGGCGGTCTCACCTTGCGCGGCGGCGAGTTGCTGCACGGAGACGCGAACGGCGTGACGACGATTCCCATAGAAATCGCCGCAGGCGTCGCGGAACTCGCGGGGCCGTTCGTCGAAGCGGAGAAGATCGTGCTCGACTACGTCAACGGCAGCGGAGCAAAGACCGCCGCCGGGCTGGCCCAATCGCGCCAGGAATATGGCCAAATCGTCAAGCGGCTGACTGCACAGGCTCTGGGGATGCGGAAGTCGTCGTAACTGTTCGTCGAGTTGGCTGCCCAGTCGCGTCGACGCGTCGCAGAATCGCGTAGAACAACGGCAGGTAAACGACGTCGGCCACCAGCAACAGAGCCAGAAACACCGCCGGCAAATCGCCCCGGGCGACGTAGTAGACGCCCAGCACTGAGCCCAACAGCTTGCTCCAGGTGCCCAGCAACAGCACGTTGCGATTCGCCACGGGGTCTGAGGCTGCCCACCAGTAACCAATGCCGAACAGCAGCACCAGCACGCCGACCAGTTGAATCGGCAGGTTCAGCTCGGGCTTGGGGACGCCCAACAGCTTGAACGCCTCGTGGTAGAAGATGATCATCCCGACGCCCGCCAACACGTTGTTCAGCGCCGCCAGGCGCAACACCAGCCGCATCCAGGGTGCGAGTGCATTCATCGGCCGCTCACCTCATCCATGAGTCGCGCAACGCCCGGGAAGAAGGCGCGACGAGCCTACTGGGCCGCCTGCGCCGCGTAGCGGTCGGCCCAGGCGGCTAAGTCCTCCATGCCCTTGCGATGGCAAAAGTCGCCGAAAGTCTCGCTTGGCTGCCGGTCGTGTTTGAAATAGGCCAGCACGGCGACGAGCGTGGGCACCACCTCCTCAGCCGGTACCAGGTCTTTGTAGATCGTGTTCAACCGGTCGCCCAACAATCGCCCGCCCAGGAGAACCGTGTACTTGCCGCGCGTCTTGCCGACGAGTCCGACGTCGGAGTTGTAAGGCCGTGCGCAACCGTTCGGACAACCCGTCATGCGAATTGTGAATCGTTCGTCCGAAAGTCCCAACCGGGCCATCTCCTGCTCCAGTTCGTCGATCATGCCCGGCAGCGCGCGTTCGCTTTCGGTGACCGAGAGCGCGCACGTTGGCAAGGCCGGACAGGCCATCGACCAGCGCCGCGCCTGGGAAATCTCCTCGGACAATGGCACACCGTGCTCGCGCAACAGGTCTTCGAGTTGCCCGCGTGAGTTCTCAGGCACATCGGTGAAGATGATGCTCTGATGGGCGGTCAGCCGGATACCCGGCGTCAGCTCGTTGCAGATGCGGCGCAGTGCCGTCTTGAGCCGAAACGAGCCTTCGTCCTTGATGCGGCCGTTCTCGACGTTGAGCCCGTAGTACCAGTTGCCGTCGCCCTGCGTGTGCCAGCCCATGTGATCGTCGAAGCCGCGCACGTCATCCGGATGCGGATCGGCCAGCGGGCGCCCGTAGTACTCCTCGACCTTCGCCTTGAACCGCTCGACGCCCCAGCTAGCGATCAGGTACTTGAGCCGCGCCACTTTGCGATCCGAACGATTGCCGAAGTCGCGCTGCACTTTGATCACCGCGGCAGCCACGTCGAGCGCCTGGTCGGGCTCGATGTAGGCCATTCGCTTAGCGACCGCCGGGAAGGTCTTTTTGGCGCTGGGAGTGGTGCCAAACCCACCGCCGACCAATACGTTGTAGCCCACCACGTTGTAATCCTCGCAGATGGCCAACAAGCCGAGATCCTGCGAATAGACGTCGATACAGTTGTCGCCGGGTAGCGCCACGCCGGTCTTGAACTTCCGCGGCAGATAGTTCCGCCCGTACAGCGGCTCGATCTCATGTCCGTTCGCGCCGCCGCCCACCAGATGCCGCTGGTCGCCATCGCCGTTGCTCAGCCACAACTCGTGATAGGCTGTCGTGCGCGGCGCTAGATGCGAGGCCAGACGGTCGGTCATCTCCTGCATCTGCGCGTGCACCGGATCGTGATGATGCGGAGCCGGGCAGCACATGATGTTCCGCTCGACGTCACCGCAGGCCGCCAGCGTGTCGAGTTGCACGTCGTTGATGCGGCGGATGGTGGCCTTGAGGTTGCTCTTGAGAATGCCGTGCAGTTGCAGGCCCTGCCGAGTGGTGATCCGCAACGTCGTGTTGCCAAGCTCGTCGCACAGATCGAGCTCGGCCAAGAGCTGGGCGCTCGTGAGCTTGCCGCCGGGAATCCGCGTGCGGACCATGAAGCTGTACGACTTCTCGCGCTTCTTGCCGGCCTCGGCGGTCTTGGTCGCCCGCTCGTCGCGGTTGTCTTGCTGATAGGTGCCGTGAAACTTGAGAAGCTGGACGCTGTCCTTGTTGAACGACGTGCTGTCGGCGAGCAACTCGTCGCCAATCGTGCCGCGCAGGTAGTTGCTGGACGCCTTGATGCCTTCAACCGCGCTGGGCTTCTTCGCCGCATCATCGGCTTTGCCAGCGGCGGCCTTCGAGGCGCGGCCGTCCTTGGCAGGCTTCTTGTCTTGCTGGCTCATCGCTCAACCCGTGGAATTTGGGGCAGGTGCGCTGACTCTGCGGCCGCACGCACAAACATCACTAACTTGATAATGTTGATAAAGTAATTGTACGGTGCTTCAGCGGAATATACAAACCTGCGGATATCCAAGCCATATCAGCACGAGCCAAATGCCTGCATCAATCGACGACGATCGTGGCGCGTCGGACCAAACGTCGCATGCAGACGCCGACAGTCAAGCAAGGCAGGTGCCTCGGCGCGACCCACGCATGTTGCTCGCCACCGGACTGGGCGTCGGTTGGTCGCCATTGGCCCCGGGGACATGGGGCACGCTGTGGGGACTGCCGCTGGCTTGGGGGCTCGCCGAGCTGCCCTCGGTCGGGTGGCGGCTTGCGGTTCTCGTCGCGCTGTTTCTGATCGGCGTGCCGGTGTGCAGCTACGCAGCGGATCGGCTGGGCGGCAAAGATCCCGGCGCGGTCGTGCTCGACGAGATTGTCGCGCTGCCGCTGGCGCTCGTGTTCGTGCCCTTCACCTTTTGGACCGCCGTCCTGGCGTTCGTCCTCTTTCGCTTTTTCGACATCAGCAAACTGCCGCCGGTCGGCTACGCCGAAAGGTTGCCGCGCGGTTGGGGCGTGATGGCCGACGACATCGTCGCCGGCGGCTACGCGGCTGTGGTGCTCTATGTCCTCGTAGTGCTGTTTCCTTCGCTGGTCACGGGCGGCTGACATAGTGTGCGGCTCTGATAGAATGGGCCATCTTGTGAGAGTGGCACAACCACTGCAGTTCGACGCTTTGTCTCTAAATCCAGCGGCGTGAAGGAGCCCCGGTGTCGGCAACGATTCTCGACGGCAAGAAGCTGGCGGCGGAGATCCAGGAAGAGATTGCCGACGAAGTCAACGAGTTCTTCCGAGAGAACTCAATCATGCCCTCCCTGGCTGCGGTGCTCGTCGGCGAAGACCCCGCCAGCGAGGTCTACGTCCGCAACAAGCGCCGCGCGTGCGAGCGAACGGGCATCGACAGCCAGTTGCACCAGTTGCCTGCCAGCACGAGCGAAGACGAACTGTTGAGCCTCATCAACCGGCTGAATCGCGATCACGACGTACACGGCATTCTGGTGCAATTGCCGCTGCCGAAGCAGATCGACGAAAGCCGCGTTTTGCAGGCCGTGCACCCGCTGAAAGACGTCGATGCATTTCACCCGGAGAACGTGGGACGCATCATGCAGGGTCGCCCACGGTTTCTACCCTGCACGCCCCACGGCGTGCAGCAGATTCTGCTCCGCAGTGGCGTCGAGATCGAGGGCAGCCATGTGGTCATCGTGGGACGCAGCGATATCGTGGGCAAGCCGCTGGCTGCCATGCTCGTGCAGCGGTCCCAAGGCGCCAACGCCACGGTGACCGTGACCCACAGTCGCACGCGCGATCTGCCGTCGATCACCCGGCTCGCCGACATCCTGGTGGTGGCCATCGGCGCGCCGCGATTCGTCACCGCCGACATGGTGCGCGAAGGCGCCGTCGTAATCGACGTGGGCATCAACCGCACGGACGACGGGCTGGTGGGCGACGTCGACTTCGACGCGGTGAGCGAGGTCGCCAGCCGCATCACACCCGTCCCCGGCGGCGTTGGCCGGCTGACCGTGACCATGCTGCTGCACAATACGCTGGCAGCCGCCCGCCTGCAGGTCAATTGACCGAGCGACTCGCGACGCCGCACTTTTTCTCCAGGCGGTAATTCTTGCCACGGCCCATCCAGCAGTTCTCTGCGGACGCTTATCGCGCGGCGGGCTGGGCAGACTTTGCAGCCGTGCTTCGCTTCGCTGAGCAGTACAGGTCGTACACGCCGATTCAGACGGAGAACCCGCGCTACCCGCATCGTGTAGCCCGACGACTGCCCAATGAGGATGCACATGTCCGTGCGCAGTTTGGCCTCGTTGCTGATCAGTGCACTGCTAGCAACGTGTGCACGGGCCGAGGCTCAACCGGTGGAGTTCGCCACGCAGCCCGGCGACGCACAACCGGGCGACGAGCAAACGCTGCCCGAGGTCGTGGTCACGCCCGACGAAGATCAGCCTGACGCGACGACTGCTCCCCCCGTCTCGCAACCGCCGACCAACTTCGATCCGTTTGCCGATTCGACGAGTTTCCCCTCGCTAGCCAATCAGGCGTTCGACGGGCTCTCGGGCGCCCTGCGGGGAAGCCGTTCGATCTTCGACGATCCGCGCAACGTGACGATCACCACGCGCCGCGACCTGACGGAACGGGCGCCGCAAAACATGGTCGATGCGCTGCAGGGCACCGTCGGAGTCTTGATGCAGCAGACGGGACGCGGTCAGGCGTCCCCCTTCATCCGTGGTCTCACGGGACCCGAAACGTTGTTGCTGGTCGACGGCATCCGGCTCAACAACTCGACGTTTCGTTTCGGTCCGAATCAGTATTTCGGCGTCATCGACCCTGGCATGATCGAGCGTATCGAGGTCGTCCGTGGTCCGCAGTCGGTGTTGTGGGGCTCGGACGCGATTGGCGGTGTGATCAACGTCGTGACCCGCAGCGCCGACGGCTTCGGTCGATTCGATTACTTCGGCGGCGGCTTCACGCAGCAGTTCAGCACGGCCGATCTCTCGCCCTATAGTCGACTGAACGTCGAAGGTTCGACCACCACCGCGGGCCTGTTCACCGGCGGCAGCTATCTGGACGTGAACAACCTCGATCGCGGCGGCTCGTTGGGGCGCCAACCGTTCACCGATTACTCTCAGGAAGCCGGCGATCTGAAGTTCGACTATATGACCGCCGTCGACCAGTGGCTCACCGTGTCGCTACAGCACGTCGAACAGATGGACGTGCCCCGTTCCGATCGCTTTCCCGGTGAAGAGCGACGCTTCGATCCGCAGCAGCGCAACCTGGCCTATATCCGCTGGCAGGGCGTCGACACGGGGGGCTTCTTCGACGCCTTCATGTTCACAGGCTCCTTCGGCAGGCAAAAGGAAGGCACGTTGCGCCGCCGCCCGCCAACGAGCACCGATCTCGATGTCTCGGAGTTCGACGTCGAGACGACCAACTTCAGCGGACTGCTCGCAAACGACTTCGGCTGGCTAGGGCGGGTGACATACGGTGCCGACTGGTATCACGACGAGGTCGACGCAACCGCCCGGCGCGAGGACCTGACCACGGGCATTTCCACGCCGCGCACGCCACAATTCCCCACCGACAGCTTCTACGAAACCATCGGCACGTTCCTGCAATGGGAAGTCGACGTCACGCAGCGCATCGGCGCGATCGCCGGTACCCGCTACACCAACGCCGATACGGGCGCAACCGTCGCGCTGTTCGACACGACCGACCCGCTGTTTCCGAACATCGCTCCGGTACCCACGCCGCTGGCCCTCTCGTTTCAGGATTGGGTCGGCAGCGTCGGTCTCGTCTACCGCGCTACGGACTTCCTGAACCTGGTCGGTTCCGTCTCCGAAGGCTTTCGCACGCCGACGCTCGACGAACTGACGTCCGTCTCCAGCAACGTGAACGAGGGCGTCGATCTGCCATCCACCGGCGTCGGTCCCCAAACCAGCATCAACTACGAACTGGGGCTCAAGCTCGACGCGCCGCGAGCCCGCGGCCAGTTCTTTTACTTCTGGACCGACATCGATGGCCTGATCGATCGCGTGCTGGTGGCGACCGACCCGGGCGATCCACTCGACCCGGACGACGACGTCGATTTCTTCGAGCGTCGCAACATCGGCCAAGCGCAGATCAACGGCTGCGAGCTGGCCGGCGAGTACCTGCTGAGTCCCTGCTGGTCGGCCTATGGCAACTTCTGGTATACGCTGGGCCAGAATACGACCGCCAACGAGCCGGTGAGCCGCATTCCGCCCACGCAAGGCACCGTCGGACTTCGCTATCGCGACCCCTGTGGCGATCGCTGGTTCGACGTTTACGGCTGGCTGGTCGATCGGCAGGACCGCCTCAGCGCGCGGGACATCCGCGATTCGCGCATCCCCGATGGCGGCACACCCGGCTACGGGACGCTCAACTTCCGCGTGGGCCAGCGGGTGACGCGCTCTCAGCTCATCAGCGTCAATCTGTTCAACGTGCTGGACAAGGCCTACCGCGTTCACGGATCCGGCGTCGACGGGCCTGGAATCACGGCCACGCTCGGCTATCAGTTGCGCCGCTGACGCTCGACCACGGCGTGTCGGTGTCGCACCAACCGATATACTGGTGATAGTGCTCCGTCAACACGTGATTGTCGGGGGCGAGCTATCCGGCGGAGCACTACATTGTTGTCTGCGCCGAAGCACTTGCGTCTTTGGCGACCGCTGCGCGTCGCCCGACTGAATCGGGCAGACGCTCCACTAGTGCGCCTGCCGGCTACCGTTGCCACAGGCGTATCGAATGCCTTTTGCTCAATATCGCTGTTGTGACACGCGCGATTCGGAATCCTGACGGCAAGCTGGGCTCGCGCGCAGCGGCCGCTTGGCTGACGTCGCTGGCGGTGCACGCCGCGCTGGCGGCCTCACTGTGGTACAGCGCTCCGTCCGCGCTGTTGCAGGCGCCGCGATTGGACGGTCGTCGCGAAACGGTGACGCTCGAAGCCACCTGGTCGGTGCCACAGCCGGACGTGACCCAGACCTTGCTGGACACCGAACCGCAAGTCGTCGTGCGCCCGAATCAGGTCGTGATCGGCGAGCGACGATACGCGCGGACGCCCGCCGAACCTCCGGTGCCGGAGCTTACTGTGTTGCCCGAGGACGATGCGGCCCCGGCTGACGAACAACCGCCGGCGCCCCAGCCCCCCAGTTCGTTGCCGCTGGTGCGAGCCGGCCTGGTATCGGAAGCCGCCCCGCCGCCCGGCGTCGAGGATGAAACCGCGCCGCGGCCGCTCGACAACCCACCGCCGGTCTATCCGGCTCGCGCGCGGTTCGAACGCCTCGCAGGCACGGTCACGCTGCGGCTGACGATCGCCGTCGACGGCAGCGTGACGACCCTCGAAGTCGAGCACAGCAGCGGCCACGCGATTCTCGACGCCGCCGCGATGCGGGCGGTGCGCGTTTGGCGTTTCGAGCCGGCACGCCGCGGCAACGCGGCAATGCCGTGGACGGGACTGCTGCCGATTCGCTTTACGTTGGAGTGAACGATGATCAAGTCGAACGTCCCCTCCGATCACGACACGATCGTCGACATGGCCACCTCGCAGTTGCGCTACGGTGCAGGCGCCACGCGCGAAATCGGGATGGAGCTGGCCGATCGGGGTTTGCGGCGGGTGTTGGTCGTCACCGATCGGCGCATGTCGCGTTTGCCGCCGGTGGAAGTCGTGCGCGAATCGCTGG
>CALKYM010000310.1 GCA_938003525.1 uncultured Planctomycetales bacterium
CGATGCTGCGCTTGGAAAGACGGCCGCTTGAACAGCGGCCCAGCGGCACTGCCCCACACGCCGCACTTCACGGCACTCTTGACGAGGGAGAGAGGTTGGCCCCGTGGAGCCTGGCCCGGCTGTGGCCCCAATAACACGCCGGCCAGGCCACGGGCGTCACCCGCTTCACAGTACTTCTGCGTGCGCGGCGGTGACCAGCGGATGTTGGTCGAGCTGGTAGTAGCGCATCAGCCAGTAGGCGTAGAGATAGCCGATGGCCGCCACGTGACGGTTCATCCGCGGACCGCTCACGGTGAACGTGAGAAACGCGTCGTCCTTCCAGCGAAACGCCGTGGGGCGGAAGTTGTTGATCCACACCGGCTGCGGCGCGGTACCGTCGACGCCGGGGTAGCCGAAGCGATCGAGCGGGAAGCGGCGCAGGTGCTCGACGCCGTCGAGCAGATTGCGCTCCATCAAGGCCCGCGTACTGTTGGGCTTCCGCTCGACGATGCAGTCGAAGGCTTCCGCATCGGAGAGAATGGCGGCCCACATGAAGTTGCACAGCGCGTTGTGCTGCCCGTCGAGGTAGCCGAGTCCGTAGTGCATCGTCTGTCCCAGCCGGTACATGAAGTTGCGATCGAGCGGAACGCTCGCATTGCGGCAGGCGTGAATGTCCATCGCCAAGCCGATGAAGGCCGCGTTGGTGGCATGATTGCGATCGTTCATCCCTTTCACAAAGGGGCTCGCGGCCACGCGCTGCGGCTGGATGATTCCCTTCCAGGGGCTCTCGTAATAGACGTGGTACTTGTCGCGTAACCGGCGAAACTGATCCTCGATGCGCGCCCGCCCCTGCGGATCGCCGTCGGCGAAATACCAACCCAGCGCGACGATCTCGTAGGCCACCTGTGCGTTGAACGGAACACCCACGGTGGCCACCACGGGCGTCATGTCGCCGTACGGCGTGCGGTTGCCGTGACGATCGGTGAGCTTGTAGTCGTTGTCGATGACGTGTAGCACGAAGTCGGTGATATCCGAGATGGCGAGCTGCTGGATGTGGGAGGGCAAATCCTGCCAGGCGTGCATCATCAGCGCCGCATACCCTGCGGCCATCTGGTTGTAGGTGCCTTTGGCGGGACCGTAGATGTAGCGGTAGCGAGTGCCATCGGGCGCCTGGTAGGTCGTCATCTCCTTGCGCTCGGGCGAGTGCTCGTACACCACACACCGCGCCGCGTGGCCGGGCAGCTCCGTGACTTCGTAGAGGAAGTGCATACCTTGAATCAGCTCAGCAATCCGCTCGAGCGTCCCGGGATCCTTCGTGCAGGCGTACTTGAAGCTCAAGGCGGCCAACAGCGAGCCGTTCCACGTCGCATCGTCCCGACCGCCGAGCCACATCGGCGGATGATTCGACTCATCGGGCAGATCAACGCCGGTGGCAACCAGATGAAACGGCAGCTTGTGATAGCGCCACATGACCCATTCGAAGTACTCAGCTTTCATGTCCAGCGGCATGTCGTAGTAGCTGCCGCCGTGATGATCGACGATCGCGCGGCTGTACTCCCACAACGACTGGGCCGAGTAGTCGTTGGCTTCCGGCGGCGCCGGCAAGAGCGGTACCAGCGCCGTTGCCGGAGGCGAGGGGTCACTACCTTGCGAATCCAATCCCGCTGCGGACGGTTGAGCGCGTGCTGGGGTGCAAACGTAAAGCACGATCAGCGTGCCCAACGCCGCCGCAAGAGTGCATCTCGACGCCGAACGACGTCGCCAACGGGTGCCACTGCTGGCTGGCCCAGCAGTGTGTCTCTGGTCACGGGCACTGCTGGGCAAGCCAGCAGTGGCACCCGACTTCAGTCCGCAAACACGCAGTTGCTGCCTGCCCGCGTGCTTCCGTGCGTTGCGGTTCATCATTCGTCCTTGTCTTCTGGCGCAGCAGGTAGTTGTGCCACGACGCCACTTAGAAACCGCCCCAGGCGATCGGAGAGCACCAGACCCTGCTGGCGGATTTTCCAATAGTCTTTGACGCTGGATGGTCGCCGCCAAAGCGCTCCGACGGCAATGCCGGCTTTCCGGATAGCGCGCGGCTGTTGGACGGCCAGCGCCAGTTCGCGCGGCAGCGCTTCGTCCATCGCATCGCTGATGATCCGCACCGCCACCAGCGGAACACCGCGCTGGGCACACACGCCGGCCACGGCCACGGTTTCCATATCGACGGCCACCGCGCCGGTCTCTTCGCCGAGGGACCGTTTTTCGTCCGGCTTGCAAATCAGCCGATCGACCGTGAGCAGCCGGCCGACGTGCAGCGCGGGCTGTTGTTTCACCTGTTCCGCATCGATGTCGAGCCGGGTAGCGAAGGCGTGACCGGCCTGATCGACGACTTCGTCGACCATCATGATGTCGCCGCGACGCAACTGCGGCTGCAAACCACCGGCAAAGCCCACCGAGACAATCGACGCCGGAGCATGTCCATCCACAAGCGCCGTCGTACCGCTGGCCGCGCGCGACGGCCCCATGCCGACTCGCGCGACGGCGACTTGTCGCCCGGCCAACTGGCCCGTCGTCACGTGGATTCCATCGCCGCGCAGTTGCCGGCTGGCGGAGATGAGATCGATCGTGCCGCCTGCCTCGCTCGCAGTGGCGAAGACGATGCCCACGTCGCATCGCCGGGAAGGCCCGCTGTCTTCCCCTTGTTCAGAGTCGGCCTGAGCCGAATCAGCCTCGGCCGCTCGGGAGACGTGCTCGCTGGCTGTCCGCGCGGCCGCTTCGTACACGGCGCGTCGCAGGTGACGCTGAATCAGGCTGCGAAGAAACCAGTGCCAGGCCATGAATATCTGTCGATCTCGATTCGCGCTGCGGCCGCAACATCGAGCACCCAGGCGGTGTGCGACCTCACGATGGCTCCTCGGGCAGTCTAACGTCTTCTGGCCTGTTGGCATGGGCCAACACCCGCTAACTGCCGGGACGCGAGAAGCCTTCGCCTGCCGCTGCACCACCTTCGCCCCGGCGAGGCGACATCGTCAGGCAATGGCCGGCTCGTGGAAGACGACGCGCAGCCGGGGTCGTCGCGCGGGGCGCTCTTCATGCGGGTTGTCGCGACGTGCGACAGCGTACGCAGACAGTGCCCGCAGTGGCCCGGCGACGGCGGCCACCGATTGTTCGACCGGTACAGCACGGCGACCGCCCGCATTCTCGGGCGCCACGTTCCAGCTTCCGTCGGCAGCTTGAGCTTCTAGCAAACTCTCGACGGCGCGGGACACGGCCGGATGGTCGGCGTTGTCGGTGGACACGAGGGCCAAAATGGCCACAGCAGTCGCCAGCGGACACGACGGGGTGTCGGGGGAATCATGCCCGGCGGTCTCAACATCTTCGCGCTGCGCCCGCCAACCGCCGGCAGGTTCTTCGTAGGAAAACAGCCAGTTGATCCCTGCAACGATCGCCTCATCGTTGCTCGGAACTCCGGCGGCAACGAGGCCCATCAACACCTGGGCCGTAACCGTCACATCGCAGCCACGATGACCGGTCCAGCGCCCGTCCGCCTGCTGGCGTTTTCTCAGCAGACCCATAGCGCGCTCCAGGATGCGAGCGCCCGAGCGTCCGCCGGCGCGACCCAGGGCTTCCAGCACGACTGCCGTGGTCATGGTCTCGCTGGTCGCGCGGCTGCGGCGATCGCCGATGAGTTCCTGCTCCGCCCAACCACCATCGCGGCACTGCCCGCGCAGCAACATCCCGGCGAGGCGACGCGCAGCGGCGCGCGTATCGCTCTTCGCAGCGGCAGGCAGCGGGCGTTCATCAGCCGCGATCGAAAGCCGGGGCGGCAATCCACCGACTGCGGAACGGCTGCTGCGCGACGCTCGTTCGACGAACGTCAACAGTAGTGTCGCCCATGCAGTTGGCAGCGCCTGGGATAACGCGCTACCCGAGGCATGGCCACAGAGCGCCTCTTCAATCGCCGCCAGCGAGGGCTCAGCGCCACTGGCTTCCAGCGCCCGACAGGCGATGGCGGATGCATTCAAGTCGGCGCGGAGCGAACGTTGCGGCATGCGACGGTCGCGACGCGACGATGCATCGGTTTCCTCGGCATCTGCGGCGCTCTCTATCCGACGGCGCGGTTGCTCAGTGGCAGAGATGGCCAGCCGCGACCAACTGCGGCGGACGAACTCGTCGAGTGTCTCGATTGGCCGACGATGGTGCGCTAGCCGGAGTGTCCGCTTCGTACGAAGGGGCCTGAGCTGCGCCACCACCGAGCGCGACGCGAGCGATGTTGCCCAACGAGTGAATATCGATCGTCGCAGACGCCCGGAGCCAGACGCGCCGGCGCTCCCACAAGATGACTCCGTTTCGACGGTCGGCCACTGCTGCGGGTGCCGACAAAAGATCTCTCGAACGGAGAGCGGACCGTCGAGCTCGACCACCGATCGCGCTGCGCGGACCAGCACCTGCGCGGCATCCGACGCCGAGCGAGACATCGGCACGATTTGCCAGGGGATCTGGCCGAACAGCGCCAGATAGTAGCGAGCTTCTCCCGCCGCCGCGTCCGCCCCGCCGGCCGCGCGAATCGCCCGGCGCGCGCGAGCCAGCGGCTCGAACGACGGTTCGTACTCCATCAACCGCAACGCGAAATACGCCAGCGCGCTTGTCGTCAAGTCGAATCGACCCCCACGGCTCGCCCAACCACCGTCGTCGAGCTGCGCGTCGAGAAGTGAGCGCGCCAACGATCGTGACGGTTCGTCATCGCGGCGGCCGCGCGCGACGGCGAGGATGAGAGAGCGGGCGACCGTGACCACCGAGTCTGATTCGTCCGAAGACCAAAAACCGTCATCCCGTTGGTCGGCCAGCAGCTTTTGCCGCGCTTTGACAATCGCCTGGGCGAGCGACGTGTCGCCGTGCGCTGCATCGCGCTGCGCGTCGACGAGTGCCCATTTTCGTTGCCCGCGGCCGGTACCTTGGCCAACCCACAACACCTGGCGGTGCGAACTCACGTCCCTGCTCACTCGATCGAGTCGCTCGCGGTCATCCTTGACCGCCGAACCCGGCTCTGCCGGGCTGCGAAGGGTATGCGACCCGCCCGACGGCGAACAAGACCACTCGTGCTAGAAGCGACAGCAATATGAACGACAGCGAGCTGCACGCAGAGCCGTGAACTGTCGCTGCTTCCAACGGCTCAGCGCCCGGCAACCGGTTCCAGCAACTGTACGGGAAAGACCTGAGCGGGGTGACCGGGTATTTGCGGCCAGGGGCGTGCCAGCACGTCCTGCTCGACGAGCTGCGCGAAGACCGCGCGCGTGATGAACGGGTCGAAGCCGTAGTTGCCCGCCGAGCGGTAGCGCTCGATTTCTCCCCAGTGCACGTACACGAACGCAATTTCGTGTTCGCGCAGCGCAGCACGAATCTCGGCCGGCGAACGATCGCGGACCCAGGCAGTGAAGATCGACGGATCGAACGTCGTGTTGTAATAGACGGGCACTTCGAGATCGAAGACCTGTGCGTCGCCCACTGAGAGCACGGCTTTGCCCTCCGGCGTGTTCTTATTGAGCCACAAATGCCACGCATCGACGCGCTCCGGCGCAACGCGCAGTTGATCGAGCGGCACAAAGTAGCGGGTGTACCCGTCCGGCCCGCCGGGGACGAAGAGGAAGTTGGCGATCGAGCCGACCACGAGCACCGCGCCGATCAGTCGACGCCAACGGACACCGACCCACAGCGTGCCACCGATGCCGGCCAACGATGCGAGGACCGGCAGGACCGGCACCCAGAATCGATCGATACGATGCGTCGCCAGCCACCACGCGGCCACCACAAAAGCGACGTAGAGAAACAGCCACCGCGACAGATTGCGCCGCGTGTGAAACAGAGCCAAGCAGGCCAACGGAATCACGATCGAACTGTGCCAGGGGCTGCGTCCCAACACATCAACGAGGCGCGCCCCCAGATCGTCGAGATTGAAGTTCGGTGGGCGGTGTGCCGCCTCCCAGCGAGCGACGAGTTCGGGCGTCCGCGTCGCGCCGTCGAAGAACTCAGCCAGCAATGGATACGTGGGGTTGCCGGTGAAGTACCAGTTCTTCGCGAACCACGGGCCGCACGCCGCAAGGGCCAAGAGCGCGAACACCAGACCGTCGCGCAGGCGAGTTCGCAGTCCACCGTGCGAACCCAAAAGCGTTTGGCGACGCGCCAGAATCCAGATCCCAATTGGAACCAAGACGAACAGCGCGGCCGGATACTTGACCGCCACCGCGCTACCGGCGAGGAAACCAGCAAGACCGACACGCCGCAGATGCGAAGAATTGAGGTTGGATGCGGCCTCCCTCGCCGGTCCCCCTCGATCTTTCGCGGGCGACGGGTCGCCGCCACTGCCCTGCTCGATCAGCAGCACCGCATAGACGGCCATGAACCAGTAGAACGCGGCCGCCGCTTCCACGAGCCCGCTGGTGGCGACTTTGGCAACCCAAGGCGTCGACAAGTAGACGATCGCAGCGATGACGCCGGCGCTGGTCGAGATGAATCTTCGCCCTGCGGCGAACAGTGCCAGCGCCGTCAATGGTGCGAACAAGGCACCGATCGTCTTGCCCACCAGCGCGCCGCTCCACCAGTCGTCGCGGACGATCATGGCTAATAGCGTGAGCATTTCGCTGCCCAGCGCCATGTTGCCGTAGGCGTTGTGCGGCAGCAACGCGATCCGACCTTTGAGAAAGAACTCCTTGGGCGCTTGCAGGTGATACTCGCGGACGTCGAAATCGACCGGCGGCAACATCCCGCCCAGCACAATCACGATGGCGAACGGCGCGGCCAGCCAGAGCCAATGGGGGCTAAGCGCCATCTCGTCCGAAGAGGGCAAGATCGCTCGACGCGACGCGCTGCGACGTGCCCACAAGCGTTGACTCAAGACCACGGCCAGCGCCGCGGGAAGCACGAACAACAGCAACGCCCCGCGCGCCGCAATCGCACCGCTCAGGCCAACGGCCAGGGTGTAAAGCGAAACCAGGCTCAATCCGACCGCCAGCGCGAACACGACCTTTTCCAGCGCGTCGAGCGCGTCGTCGATGCGCGACAGTTGCAGAGCCAGGCGACCGACGAAGCCCGCGAACAGCAGGATCAAAGCGGCCAGCGTGAGCAGCGGCACTCGGTCGCCGATTGCGAACGAAGCCGGTTCGCCGAACCAAGGGCCGAATAACGCGCTGGGCTGCAAGAAGTACGCGAACAGTTCGTAGCGCTGCGGGTGATACGTCGCGCCGTCTGCAGTCGCGAACGTCAGCTCCGGCAGCGGCGCCCGATAGAACAGCCCCCAGTAGATCAAGAACCCCGCGACTGCCGCGACGAGCCACAACGTCGCGGGGCGGGCACTTGCGGAGCCCCCCGCTGAGCGATCTGGCCGGCCTCGATCTTTTCTGGAAGAGCGTCCCAAGGCTTTGTTCGTCTGCGAGAATCCCCGCTCCGGCGACCCAAATACTCGCGTCGCGGAGGGGTTAACTGCCCGCAGATCACCGGCTTGCGGACGGAAGCTATGTTATTGTAGCCGGCCCAGCCGTCGCGCCTCCCGGCGATCGATCCTCCCGAGTTTCACCCAGACGATTCCATGTCCGCAGCCCAACCACCGGCCCTCAGCGGCGTGTTCGTACCGAATCTCGTCCCGCTCGATGCGCGGGGCGAGATTAACGAAGGCGAGCTGCGCCGCTACGTCGACTGGCTCATCGATCACGGTGTGCATGGGCTGTACCCCAATGGTTCGACGGGCGAGTTCGTTCGCTTCACCGCCGAAGAGCGGCGGCACATCGTGGCCATCATGGCCGATCAGACGGCCGGCCGCGTGCCCATTCTGGCCGGCGCTGCGGAGGCGAACGCCCGCGAGACGATCTCGGCTTGCGAGTATTACCACTCGCTGGGCGTGCGGGCCGTGGCCATCGTGGCACCTTTCTATTACCGCCTCAGCCCGGGCAACGTGTTCGCTTACTTCAAAGAGATCGCCGACCACTCGCCGATCGACGTCACGCTCTACAACATTCCGATGTTCGCCTCGCCCATCGATCTGCCGACCATCGAACGGCTGGCGGCCGAGTGTCCGCGGGTGGTCGGCATCAAGGATTCGTCGGGCGATCTGCCGCAAATGATGCGGATGATCGCGGCCATCCGTCCGCAGCGGCCGGAGTTCGCCTTTCTCACGGGCTGGGAAGCCGCGCTGTTGCCGATGCTGTTGATCGGCTGCAACGGCGGCACCAACGCCACCGCCGGCATCGTGCCAGAAATCGTCTGCCGACTCTACGATGAGTCGCGCGCCGGCAACTTGGATGAAGCCTTGCGATTGCAGTTCAAAGTCTTGAAGTTCTTCGACGCCATGCTCTACAGCGCGGACTTCCCCGAAGGCTTCCGGGCTGCGCTGGGCCTGCGAGGCTTCAGCCCGGGGCACGGACGACAACCGCTCGGCGAAACCCAGCAGGTCGACCTGAACGTGATTCGCCATCACTTGCAGTGCCTGATGGCCGAAGAGGGCTTGAGCGATGAGCCGGCTGCTGGTTGCCCCGCGCCCAAGGCAGCGATCAGCGACGAAGACGTCGATCAGATCGCCGGCCACGTGTTGGCCGAACTGCGCCGTCGCGGCATGGCGTAGCTGCTCGACATTGTGCTCAGCGCACCTCAGGCGTCATCGCTTGGCGGCACGCGCTGGTCGTCGACTTTGCGTCCCAGTCCACAATGCGTGGCGACCAGCACGATGACCCCCAAGCTCCAGGCCATGCCAACGCCGAAACCCGCACCGACGATAAGCGTGCCGAAAGCGATCGACACGGCGGCGCCGAGCAGCGCATACGGAATTTGCGTCCGAACGTGGGCGACATGGTCGCAGCCACTCGCCCGCGACGAAAGGATCGTGGTGTCGGAGATCGGCGAACAGTGATCGCCGAAGATCGCGCCGGCCAAGACGCTTCCCACGGTGGCCAGAAAGATCGGGTCTACAACAACGGAATCCTCGGCGACACCCTCGGCACTGAGGACCGAGGCAGTCACCTCGATCACCAGCGGCGTCAACATTCCCATCGTGCCCCAGCTTGTCCCGGTGGCGAAGGCCACACCGCCGGCGAGAAGAAACACTAACGTCGGCAGCCACAGCAGTGCAATACGTTCGCTGACGATGCCGCTGATGTAGACGCCGGTCCCCAGATGATCGGCGTCGGTGAGTCCTGAGAGCGTCCAGGCGAACCACAACACCAGCATCGCCGGCATCATCTGCCAGGCGCCACCTAGGATCGCGGCGCTCATCGCGCCGAACTGCAAGAACCTCTGCGCGGCGGCCAACAACACGGCGGTCGCCAGACCGGCAATCGAACCGTACGTGAGCGCGACGTACGAGTCGCCATTGCCGAACGTTTCAGCCCACGAAGCGCCGGGCAAATCTCCGCTGGCCGTACGCCCGGTTGCGTAGAGCACGTAGACGATCACGGTAATACGCACCATGACCGGCACCACCGCGTTCCAGTAGGGACGCGCTGCGGCCGGAATCATCAGTCGATCGGCCAGGGTCTCGATGGCGCCGCCCAATTGCGATTGCGCGCGACGCTCGGCGGTGAGCATCGGGCCCCAGTCGCGATTGGTGACGGCTACTACTGCCACCAGCAGCAACGCCCACCAGGCGTAAAAGCGATACGGCAACGTCGCGACGAAGACGTCGAAGGCACTCCGCGCAAGCGCCGGGTCGGCATCCAACGCGTCGAGTCCCTGCTGGATGTAACTGATCTCGCCCGCCACCCAGGTGGAGACCAGCGCCAGGCCGGCGACCGGTGCACTCGTCGAATCGACCAGGTAGGCGAGCTTCTCGCGGGAGATCCGCAGCCGGTCGGCCAGCGAGCGAAACGTCGTGCCCACCAACAGCGCGTTGGCGTAGTCGTCGAAGAACATCGCCAGGCCGACGAACCACGTGGCCAGTTGGCCGCGGCGACGGTTCGATGCCCAGACGGAAACGGCGTCCACCAGCCCGCGCATGCCGCCGGCGCGATTCAAGACGCCGACCATCGCGCCCATCAAGAGTGTGAAGGCCAGCACGTAAAGATGGTCGCGATCGATCACCTGCGGCCAGAAATTGTCGACGGCCAAGGTAGACACCGCGCGCAGCGGGTTGCCGCGAGCCAATATCAGTGCCCCGACAAACGTGCCAGCCAACAGCGATGCGATGACCCGCCGTGTGGCGATGGCCAACACGATGGCGACCACCGGCGGCAGCAGGCTCAGCCAGCCGTGCTCCGATGCCAAGGTGGATCCGACGGCGGGCACGACCGACTCGCTCTCCACGTAGCCGCTCACCGACTGAGTGCTGCGTCCAACTGGCGATGAAAGTGCGCGATCAAGCCCTCGAACTGGCCGAACGTGAAGTGTTCGTTGCCACCGCTGGTCATGCCGCGCTGGATCGCAGCGACCACTTCACGATCTTCGACAGCGCCCGTCATGCTGACAAATTCGACGTCGCGCCGCGACGCTTCCAGCGCTTCGGGATCATCGCCGTGATCGCTGAGCACGAAGGATTCCATCCGCGTGCGATCGATGGCCAGTGGCTCGAGCACGACCATCACGGAATGCCGCGACAGAATGGATATCAGCACGTTGGGAAAGACGTGATAGACGAAGGTGACAAAGCCTTTCGCCCGCCATTCGGCGGGCGGCACGTCGGCGAGTTTTTTGATCCGCCGAAACGGGAACGTGATGCGACTGTGCGGGCCGCTCGTCTCCGCCAGATTCAGATTGTCGAAGCCGTAAGGATAGAACGTCTTGGGGTGCGTCGAGCGGATGTGGTAGCCCTCGAGAAAGCTCTCTAGAAACACCTTCCAGTTCGCTTCGACTTCGAGCGTATGGTGGCCCATGATGGTTTGCTCGGAGGTGACCAACTCCGGCAAATCGTCGCCGACGTCGGCTTCGTCTTGTGGCGAGGTCGCATCGGCTGCCTGGTTCACCCATACCAGGCCCAGCTTTTCGACCGCAGCAACGGGCATCAAACCGTGCGCGTCCTTTTCCAAGCCCGGGAATCCGTCTTCATTGGGCACATGGCGCAGCCGCCCGTCGAGGTGATACGTCCAGCCGTGGTAGCGGCAGACGAAGCCTTTGGTACACCCGTCGCCTGTAGCCAGCGCCATACCGCGATGTCGGCACGCGTTGCGAAACACTCGGGAACGTCCCTCGCCATCGCGAACGGCCAACAGCGGTGTGCCGGCAGCATCGCGCGCGACGTAGTCGCCGGTCTTGGCCAGCGCGGCTGTCGGACAATAGGGAACCCAGGTGCTGCGGAGCAGATCGCATTCCCGACGATACCGATCCGCACAACTGTAGTTGGCCACCGGCTCACGCCAGACTTCATCGCCACGATCTGTCGTGCGGTGCTCAATGTGATCGAGCACGCGCTGGATGACCCCCGCGTCGTCGAGAAACGGCCTCATAGCGATCGTTCCCCATTTATTTCGGCGGCCGCGAACCGCGCCGCCATGTAGCCGCCTTCGTTCCAGCCAAGCTGACAGCAGCACAGAGGCGCAAGATACCGAAAAACGATCGCGTCCGCATGCGCAACGCGGTCGCACGCAGCAGCATCTGGCGGTACGTGCTATTGCCCGGTCGACGCCGTCGCGCGAAACGTTTCGGCAGCACTTTCAGCTTGAGGCAATCGGACGGTGAACAACGCACCGCCCGCCGGTGCATCCGCGACCTCGATGGTGCCGCCGTGATCGCGAATGATTCGCCAGCACTTGGTCAGCCCGAATCCCAATCCGCGTCCTGCGGCGCGGCCCGAAAAGAAGGGGTCGAAAAGATGTCGACGAACCTCGGGGGCGATGCCCGGCCCGTCGTCGCAAATCTGCACGTGAGCCATGCGCGGACGAGATTCGCTCGCCCGGGCGGCACCGTCCGGCGAGGTCCCGACAGTGATCTTCACGGCACCATCGGCGCCGATGGCCTCGAATGAGTTTCGCAGTAGCGCCGCCAAGGCGATCTCGAGTTGTGTTTCATCGCCGACGATCGCCAGCCGCGGCTGTGTCGCGGCAATCGCCAGGTCGATCCCGCGTTGATGGGCTTCCAGGGCATGCTCCGCAACAAGCCGCGCAACCAGCGTGGGCAGATCGACGGCCGCCTTCGTTAAGGCGGGCGGGCGGGCGAAGAGCATCAAATCAGAGATCATCTCGTGGACGCGCAGTGCCTGGCTGTCGATGGCCGACAATGCCCGTCGGCGGTCTGGATCGTCTTCACCGCGCAGCATAAGCTGCGCGCGGCCTGAGATGACAGCCAAAGGATTGTTCAGCTCATGTCCTGCACCCGCCGCCAGTTCGCCCAAGGCGGCGAGCTTCTCCTCTTCGAGTTGCTTCTCGAAGCGCTGTTCGAGCTGGCCGAGCCGCGTCAATCGCGCGGCCAGGGCGGGCAACATCTGGCTCCAAGTGCCAACAGGCTGCATCCAGTAGGCCTGCACCTGTTCGGCGAGATGATCCTGTTCGTCGCTCTCCAACGACGGCGATGCGATCGCAGCGCGGACGCACTCGGCCGGAGTCCGCGGTGGATCCGTTTGTCGCGGTTCCTCGGCCTGCAAGAGTTGCAGGCGCTGGCGAAGCGCATGGCTCAGCGGGCTCTGATGTGCTGCGCCGCTCTCATCGGTAAACGCGCGGAGCCACTTGCCGGCGTTGTGCACAAGGCCCAGTAGCTCACTTGCGGCAGACAAGCGGCAGTCGGAACCAGCCAGTTCGTCCGCACGTCGGGCGACGGTAGCACACTCGTGCGCCAACTCGGCGGCACGACAACGTGTATCGGACACGGCTTCAGAGTCGTCGTCGCACGAGTGAGACGGTTCGGATGCGCGTGGTTCCCCTGGTGGCAAAAACCAACGCGACGCGCGCGGCGCGCCGCATGGCAACGCGGCCTCGCCGAAAGCGTCGGCCAACCAACTGGCCACATCGTCCACCGTGTCGAACGAGCCGGCGCCGTCAGACTCTGCCAGCGACATGGCCCACAAGACCAAGGCCGGATCGCAGCGCAGGCAGTTCGCGATCTCGCGGCGTGGTTCCTCTGCGATCCCCAACAACAGCCGGGCAAAGAGCTCGGCGGCGGGTTCAGCCAGTGGCCAGCGAACCCACTTGGGAAGCACATCGGCGTGCGGCAACCAAACCATCCCTGCGCCGTGCCTCACTTTGGCCGCTCACTCGAAAAAAAGTCCCGCCCAATCAGGCGGGACTTTGTAATCGATCGCAGATACAGAAGACGCGCCCGTCTAACTGGTGGTCAACGTCTCGATCTCCAGCAACTGGCAGATCCGTTCGACCAGACGCTCGATTTCGAAGGGCTTCTGCACGAAGTCGTTCGCTCCGGCGGCGCGCAGCTCTCCGATCTTGTCTTCCTCGACCATCCCGGAGATGCAGACGATCTTGACGTCGTCCATCGTCTTATCGCTGCGGACGCGCTGGCAAACTTCCTTGCCGTTGATGTCCGGCAGCATGACGTCCAGCACAATCAGGTCGGGATGATACTCCTTGACCATCATGCCGGCGTCGAAGCCGTTGTTGACCGAGCGAACTTCGAACCGCCCGTCGCGATTGAGCACGTCGGTGATCAGCTCGACCAGTTCCTGGTCATCATCGACCACCAGGATCTTGCGTTTGCCACTCTCCAGCGCGTCGGTCGGAATACCGTTGTCGCGCATGAAGACGTAGAGCTGATCGCGGGGAATCCGCCGAAACCGGCTGCCCGGCACCCGGAATCCCTTCAGTTGGCCGGAATCAAAACAGCGAATGATCGTCTGCTGACTGACTTTGCAGATCTTGGCCGCTTCGCCGGTCGTGAAAACGGTCTTCATAGTGGCCTACCATCCCTCTCCCTAGCCGATGGCGGGCTAGTTATGCGAGATCTCTACTCAGGTTGCCCGAGCGGGTCCGGCAGAAATCCCTAGTCCTCCACGGTGACACAGGATCCAAAACTAGCCGTTCGTCTTTTTTGCCCGTAAAGCGTACAGAACTCGACGCTTCCGCAACTAGCAAGCACCTCGGTTCCTTCCGAGATTACCGATTTTGCCATGCGAAGCAATTATAGCCTCGAACGAGGTCGAGTCAATATGAGTATTTGCGACGTAAATCATCTTAATAAAACTACTTACGTCTTATATCGTGCTGTCTTTGCAAGATTTCGGCCGACTCGCCATCGAGTGTGGCCAGGACGCCAGAATCGACCTTAAAACAATATTATGAAATCACTTAAGCCAAAAATACCCTAACAACAGCGTGACGGGCGGTGGGCCACAATAGGTTACCCAAAATTACCAATACAGCCCTCTGTATGCCTCTCCTACATCTCCCGCGAAGCAGGAGGACGCGGAATGGGGGAAGGTGTACAGAGTGGCAGAGGACGGCGTCCAGGGCATCAGCGGCAATTTGTGGACCCGTCAGGTGGAAGTTTGGGCTATTTCCGACCTTCGAGGTGCGCCAATAGCAACGCCACGTCGGCGGGCGTGATCCCGCTGATCCGGCCCGCCTGCGAGAGGCTACGCGGCCGCACGCGGCAAAGTTGCTCCCGGGCTTCGGCCCGCAAGTGCGACACCGCGTCGAAACGAAACCCATCGGGAATCCGTTTGGCGGCCAGTCGCCGTTGCCGCTCGATGTCGGCAGTCTGCCGCTCGATGTAACCGGCGTACTTGCCGTCGTTGAGCACCTGCTGAGCGACTTCACGCCGCACTTCCCCCAATGGCTCGTGGCGCGCGACGAGGTCGTCCCAGGTTGTCTTCGAATCGCGCAGCAGGTGCGAAAGCTGGTGGTTGCCAGCTCGCCGAGTCTCCAAAACACGTTGGACCTGCTCGATCTCGCCGAGCTTGGCCTGCAGACGTTGCCAGCGATCGGATGAGACCAGCCCGATTTCGTGAGCGCGGGGCGTGAGCCGACGATCGGCGTTGTCGTGCCGCAACAGCAGGCGATACTCCGCGCGGCTGGTGAACATGCGATAGGGCTCGTCGACGCCCTTGGTCACCAGATCATCAATCAGCACGCCGATGTAGGCTTCATCGCGCGAGAGAACAAAGGGCTCGGCCTTGGCCAGGGCGAGCGCCGCGTTGACGCCCGCTACCAAGCCTTGTGCGGCGGCCTCTTCATAGCCGGTCGTGCCATTGAGTTGGCCTGCGAAGTACAGCCCTGCGACGGTCTTGGTCTCCAGCCACGGCTCCAATTGATCGGGCGGCGCATAGTCGTATTCCACGGCGTAGCCGTACCGCATGATTTCGGCCCGTTCGAGGCCCGGAATCGAGCGCAGCATGGCGTCCTGCACGTCGCGCGGCAGACTGGTCGAGATGCCGTTGACGTAAACCTCGTGGGTCTGGCGTCCCTCAGGCTCCAGAAAGATCTGGTGCTGCGACTTGTCGGCGAAGCGGACGATCTTGTCTTCGATTGAAGGGCAGTATCGTGGACCGCCCGAGTTGATCTGACCGTTGTACATCGGCGCGCGGTCGAGGTTCGCGCGAATCAACGTGTGCACGTCCGGGTTGGTGTGCGTGATCCAGCACGGAAGTTGGTCCTGTTCGATCGCGTCGGTGAGAAACGAGAACGCCCGCGGCTGCTCGTCGCCGGGCTGCAGTTCGAGCCGACGGTAGTCGATTGCGCGCCCGTTCAGTCGCGGCGGCGTGCCGGTTTTGAACCGCCGCAACTCGAATCCCAGTCGTACCAGAGCGCCGCTCAGCCCCTTGGTCGTGCCCTCCCCTGCTCGTCCGCCGGGCGTCTTCGCCTCGCCGGTGTGCATGATGGCCTGGAGGAAGGTGCCGGTCGTCAGCACGACGGCGCCCGCGCGATAGATACTGCCGTCGCGGACCTTTACACCCACCGCGCGCGATCGCTCGTTGTCATGCTCGACGACGAGATCCTCAACCGACTCCTGCTTCAAGACCAGCCCGGGCTGCGACTCGACGTGATGCTTGATCCACTGCTGATACGCCCGCTTGTCAGCCTGAGCCCGGGGACTGTGCATGGCCGGGCCCTTACGGAGATTCAGCATCCGAAACTGAATGCCGGTCGCGTCGATAGCCTGGCCCATCGCGCCGCCCAGGGCATCGACTTCGCGGACGATCTGCCCCTTGCCGACGCCGCCGATGGCGGGATTGCAGCTCATCTGGCCGACCGTGTCGCAGTTGGCCGTCAGCAACGCAGTGCGGGCTCCCAACCGGGCAGCCGCCAGCGCAGCCTCGACACCGGCATGCCCGGCGCCCACGACAAGCACGTCGAACTCGTAGCGAAGATTGCCCATAGAGGGGCATGATACGCAGCGCGATCGCCGGCGGACAATGCGCCGATCAAGCGGCCGCGTCGTCGCCCCGCTTGTGGACGGCCAAGTCGAAGAGACCAAAGATCTCGTCGCGCGAGAGGCCCAGCTTCGGCTGGGCGAGCGCGTCGGAGAAAATCGCGGCGAAGATCTCGCGTTTGTCGCGCAGCACCTGATCGATCCGCTGTTCGATGGTGCCGGGCGTCATGAATCGCGTGACCGTGACCGGACCGGCGGCCCCGATGCGATGAGCCCGGTGAATGGCCTGATCTTCGACGGCCGGGTTCCACCAGCGATCGAACAAAAACACGTACTGCGCGAACTGCAAGTTGAGCCCCACTCCGCCGGCGCCGTAGCTGAGCAACAGCAAGCGGTGACGCGGATCGTCACGGAACCGCGCAAGATTCGCCTCGCGGCGTTTGTGTGAGAGCTGACCGTGGAATTCCAACGGCCGAAACCGGCGCAGCCGATCGCGCAACTGCCCCAGCGTGTCGACCCATTGACTGAACACCAGCGCCTTCTGTCCGCTGGCGGCGACCTCTTCGAGATCGGCCTGCAGCCGTTCGAATTTGGCGCTGTGGCCGGTGGCCGGATCGAAGTTGCAAATCTGTTTGAGCCGCAGCACCAGCTCAAAGACGTGGTGAATGGTGATGCCGTCGCCCAGATGCGTGAGCCGCCAGACGCCCTGCTCCTCCGCCAGGCGATAGCTTTCCTGCTGTTCGGGGGTGAGCTCCACCTCGGCGTCGCGGATCAGCACCGGCGGCATCTCTGAGAAAACGTCGCCCTTGGTCCGCCGCAGCACGTAGTCGCCAGCGATTTGTCCCATGCGGCGCAGCTTCATGTTGCCGCTGATCGTGCCCGCCGACACGAACTCGAAAATGCCGACCAAGTCCTCGGCGCTGTTCTCGACCGGTGTGCCGGTCAACGCCCAACTGCGGGTGCGGCGAATCTCCCGCACGAGCGATGCGGTGCGGCTGCCGCGATTCTTGATCCGCTGCGCTTCGTCCAACACCACGAGATCGAACTGCCGATCGGGGGTGAGCAGTACGTCGCGGTCTTGACCGAGCAGCTCGTAATTGGCCAGTTGCACCGGAAACTCATGGCGCTGCCACTGCCAAGTGCGTCGTGCCCGATCGCCGGAGATTGCCGTGACCGGCACTTCCGGGGCCCAGGCGGCGAACTCCCGCTGCCAGTTGGAGACCAGCGGCTTGGGGCAAACGATCAGCACGCGACGCACCTCGCTGGAATGCAGGAGTAAACGAATCGCCGTGGCGGCCTGCATCGTTTTGCCCAACCCCATTTCGTCGGCCAACACCGCCGAGTGGCGCGGGTAGAGGAACGCGATGCCTTCGTACTGAAAGGGAAACGGCGCGTGCGGCATCTTGAGCCGCGACGTGGCCAACCAGTGCTCCAGCGGCGGCTGCAACAGATAGAACAAGCGATCCTCGAGCTTGATCAGATCGGCCGGCGGAGAGACTCGCGTCCGCGTGCCCGTCGCCGAATCACCAGCGCCGCCGCTCTGCGCAACGGCTCGATCAATAGCTGTGTCCGCGCTCGATGAATCTGTTTCGCCGGCAGCGGGACGAGTTGATTCGTCGCCCGCCCAGTCGGCCAGTTGCCCCGCATCAGCGCCAGAGAATCGATATCGACGGACGACGATCGATTCAGCGACAGAGTTGGCCAACTGAACGCTGGCGACTTGCGGACGCGAGCGGATAAGCCGGGCGCGGCGCGTTTTGATGCGGGTTGCGGACAGCGCCTGAGCGGTCCAATCCAACGATCGGCGCACGATCTGAATCGAGCAGTCGACCGAGCTGACCGCCAGCGATTTCGACGGGGCCGAAGCTGGCTGCCCTGACGCCGCATCGCCCGATGAGCCGCTCGATCGCGGTGACCCGAACTGCGTCATCGTTTGGCCCGCTGGGCTTCGGCCAGCGCCAGGCGAATCCGCTCGAAGGGCTCCCGCACGTCGACCGTATCGTAGAGTCGTTCAATGGCGCGTCGGAGCTTGTCAGCATCGCTCGCAAACCGCTTCGGAGCCGCGATCGAGTGGCCGCCAACCGTGACGCGGCCCTCCGTGCCCTCGAGCGAGTGTGGCGCATCGATCCGCAGTCGCTTCACGCCCGCCTGAGATTGCGACATGTCGTCGCCTCGGTCGCTGCCGTCATCATCCGCAAACAGCAAGAGCCCGACGGGCGTGGGAATCACCTCACGGGCTGCAAGCACGGGTGAGCAATCGGTCAAAACGGCATCGACGTCCACTTTGGCCTTGGAGATCAGAGCGACGGCTATCTGCTCGCCGCACAGATACGGCTCGAGAGTGGGCCCGTAGAGTATCTCCTGAGCACGTGTGGGCTTAACTGCCACCGTGCAATGGAATTCGAGCGGGCGGCCTGCGCGATCGGCGACGAGATAGCCGCCCATGCGGCCGCCCTCGTCATCGGTAACGACCGTGAGAAAGCCCACGGTGGCGGGATTGGCGGACACGGCCGGCTCCGGAAATGAATCTGCGGTCGCGACCCGGCCTGGGGGCCGCGCGATCGCCTGCGCGGGCGAGATTGACCTCTTTCGGGCATCGGACTCCGGCGGTGCCAGACTTTAGCGATTGCGTCGAGGCGCGCGACGGATGGCCGCTTGTTTTCAGGAGATACTCGACTGGGCCCCTGGAGCGAGGTTACAATCGAGGTTTAATCAGTTCGCAATCATTCGATCTTGCCCCCGAAACTGGCCGCCATGTCACGAGATCAGACGCCCAACGCTTCGCTCTTCACCCAGATGGACATTTCGGCCTCTCAGGCGGGGGGACAGGCCGGCGCAAACCAGTCGCGCGAGTCCGCAACGCGCGTTCTGGAGCAGATCCTCGCCGCCCAGGATCGCCAAAATGAACTGCTCGAAGAGCTTGTCCAGCAACTGGGCGCTGCGCAGCGGCAACGCAGCGCAGAACTGGGTCAGTGGAAGCAGGCCAATCCCAAGTTGGCCGAACGCTGCCGTCAAGCTGCCGAAACGCTGAGCCGCGTGCAGACCGAGTTTCTGCATTCGCTCACCGACGAAGTCGAGCACAGCGCCGACGTGCTGATGGACGGCGAGTTCATGCTCACCGAGTTCGTCGATCGATTCGGTCCGCGGCTGGCGCATCTCAACGGCGTGCTGCAAGTTCTTTCACAGCTCAGCGGCGCCGCAGCCAGCGACGACTCTGCAGAAACAGAGTAGTTCGCTGTGACCACCAGTCCGACAAGTCGGACCCGTTCTCATCGCCACTTCTCAGCGCATCGATTCCGCGCGCGTGGAGCGCGGTCGCGCAAATGATACGATGACGGTCGCGAGCGCAGGCGGGCGGATAGTTATTCATCAACTGTGCTGCGCCGCAATCGTGATCGGGAGCACATCGATGCTGCGTGGCGGTTGGGGTTTAGCTTTGATCTTGGTGGTGGCTGTTGTCTCCTCCGGCTGTCAGCCAGCCGGCAACTCAGGCGGGAGTTCAGCCAGCAGGTCACCTGCCGAACCGGCATCGGGCACGTCGTCGCCACGACCCGCTCCGCCGACCGTGGAAGTCGGACTGGCGGAAGTGGGTGACAGCCAGTGGCCGATGTGGGGCGGTACGCCGACTCGCAATTTGGTCAACGGCCAAGCCTCAAACTTGCCAGTCGAGTGGGACGTCGAGTCGGGCGCGCACGTGAAGTGGACCGCCGCCTTGGGCACCGTGGCGTACGGCAACCCGGTGGTCGCCGGCGGCAAGGTGTTCGTCGGCACCAATAACGGACAGCCCCGCGATCCCGAGATCGAAGGCGACCGCGGCGTGCTGATGGCCTTCGACGCCGAGACCGGTGAGTTCCTCTGGCAGGACGTCTACGACAAGCTGCCGGAAGGCCGCACCGTCGACTATCCCGAGCAGGGCATCTGCTCTAGTCCGGCTGTCGACGATGATCGCGTCTACTATGTCACCAACCGCGGACAGATCGTGTGCGCGGATACCGAGGGCTTTCGCGACGGCGAGAACGACGGCCCGCTTGTCAATGAGCCGCGCAGTGAATCCACGGACGCCGACATCGTCTGGCGATTCGACATGATCGCCGAACTTGGCGTGCAACCCCACCACATGAGCTCGTCGCATCCGCTTGTGGTCGGCGGGCGGATCTTCGCCAGCACGTCGAACGGTGTGGGCGAAGACGGTGGTGAGTTAGCCCGGCCCGCCGCTCCGAGCTTCGTGGCGCTCGACGCCCAAACGGGCGAGCTGCTCTGGGCCGAAGGCGCCGCGACGGGTGATGAGTATCAAGTTCGCATGGGAACGATTCACGATGGCCAATGGGGCAGCCCCGCCTATGGCGTCGTGCCCGATGGCGACGGTGGATCGCAAGAGCAGATCTATTTTCCGGCCGGCGACGGCTGGCTCTACACATTCGCTCTCGACTCGCCCACCTTGCTGTGGAAGTTCAACTGCAATCCGGAAGGCGCCGAGTGGAGCCCGCGCGGCGTCGGCGATCTCAATCAGTTGATCGCCACGCCGGTGTTCGATCGATCCCGGGTGTTCATCGCCACGGGCCTCGATCCGGAACTGGGCAGCGGACCGGGACGGCTGGTGTGTATCGACGCCACGGGCAGCGGTGACGTGACCTCGACGCACCGGTCGTGGAGCGTCGGCGGCGAAGCCTTCGGCCGCTCGATCTCGACGGTCGCTGTCTACGAAGACTTGGTGTTCGCGGCAGAGCTGGATGGCTTCTTGCATTGCTTCGACGCGAACGCGGGCCGCGCTTTCTGGGAGCATGACACGTTGGCACAGCTCTGGGGCTCTCCGCTGGTCGCCGATGGCCTCGTGTACCTGGCCGACGAGGATGGGGATGTCAACGTGCTCCGCGCTGCCAGCGAGCTGGAGGTACTGGCCGAGAACATGTCGGACAGCGGCGCATACGGGACGCCCGTGGCCGTTGGGCAGACGTTGTACTACGCGACGCGCGACACGCTGTACGCCATTGAAATGGACGCGACCAACGACGCGTCACCCTGATGAGCTCCTTCACCCCGGCGCGGAAATGCTCGTTGACCTGGTTCATGTCCGCACGAGCGATGGCGTACGCCTCGATGGTGCTCTGCGCATGCCGGAGAAGAGCGCGACGGAAAGTAAGTCGAACCCACCTATCGACGCCGTCGTCTGCGTGCATGGCACCGGCGCGAACTTCTATAGCCGCGGCGTGTGGGATCCGCTGGCCGAGCGTTTGCTCGCCCGCGGCATTCCGGTGCTGACGGTCAATACCCGCGGTCACGACGGCATCAGTACGGCCTACTCAATCGACGGCGCGCGGCGGGTGGGTGCGGCCTATGAAATCATCGACGACGCCCGCTACGATCTCCCGGCGTGGTGTGGCTATCTGCAGGAAAGGGGCCACCGGCGGGTCGCGCTGTTGGGGCACAGCCTGGGAGCACTGAAATCGATTTACGCGCTGACGCACGTCGATGCACTGAAGGTCACTTGCGTCGTCGCCATCTCCGCGCCGCATTTGTCGTACGAACGTTTCATTGCGTCCCGGTCGGCCGAAACGTTTCTCCGTGCGTTTGGCCAGGCCGAAGCACTCATCGAAGCGGGCGCGCCCGATCGATTGATCGAGATCGAGTTCCCGATTCCGTATGCCATCTCGGCACGCGGCTTCATCGACAAGTACGGCCCACAAGCGCGGTACGACGTGCTCGCACTGTTGCCAAAAGTGCGCTGCCCGCTACTCATGATGTATGGCGCGGCCGAGTTGAGCGGCAACGTGCCCTTCGAGGGGCTGCCGGACCGTCTGGAAGCGCTACGCGAGGAACACGCGCTGAGTTTGTCGGTTGAAGTGGTGGCCGGAGCCGATCACTTTTATTCTGGCTGTCAGCCGGAGTTGGCCGTGCGCGTCGAGCGCTGGTTGCGCGGCCGATTGCCAGCGGGGCGCGAGTGAGCTAAGTTCGATTCTCCCCCCAAGAAAACGCTCGCTTGCCGGCAGCCGCATCGCGGCGACAACTCATACTCCCAACGATCTCCATCACACCGCCATGAGCACGAGCGAAACAGCCGGCTCGATGAGCCCCGATCTCGAAGCCCGCGTCCGCGAGGCGCGCGACGCACTCGACGCGCATACCGTCGAGATCGTCCAGTGGCACTTCAACCCGGAGACGGGATGCCCGTTCTGGCTCCAGAAGGCGGCCGAGTTGAAGTTCGATCCGCGTAAAGAGATCGAGTGCTTCGACGATCTGAACAAGTTCGAGCCCTTTCAAGACGAATGGCTACGCGGCGGACCCGTGCGGCGTTGGGTGCCCAAGGCTTATGCCGATCGCCCTATCTACGTATTCGAAACGGGTGGGACGACCGGCGTGCCGAAGAGCCGGGTGGCCATGGACGACTTTCGCACCGACTACGAGTTGTTCAGCGCGACGCTGCCCGATGAGTCTTTCCCGCCGGGCAGCAATTGGCTGATGCTCGGCCCGTCGGGCCCGCGCCGGTTGCGTTTGGCCGTCGAACATCTCTGCCAGTTCCGCGGCGGCGTCTGCTTCTGCGTCGATCTCGATCCTCGCTGGGTGATCAAGCTCATCAAGAAGGGCTGGCTGGAGCACCTCGAGGCGTACAAGAAGCACGTCATCGATCAGGCACTCACCGTGCTCGGCGCCGGACACGACATCCGCTGCCTGTTCACCACGCCCAAGTTGCTCGAATCGCTGGCGCTGGCCCTGGAGGATCGCGATTCGAGCATCGCGGACGCCGGCATCACCGGCATCTTCTCGGGCGGGACCGAGTTCACCCCGCAGTGGACTCGCTTCGCTATGGAAGAGCTGCTCGACGAGCGGGTCTACATGACGCCGACCTACGGTAATACGCTGATGGGCCTGGCGTGCTCGAAGCCGGTCACGCCGAATGACGGGTACAAGATTGCCTACTACGCGCCGCAGCCTCGCGCCGTGATCGAGGTCGTCGACATCGATGACTACAGCCAAGCCGTCGGCTATGGCGAGACCGGCCGCGTCAAGCTCACGACGCTGACCAAAGAGTTCTTCGTGCCCGGCTTCATGGAACGCGACGAAGGCGAGCGCGAGCCGCCCTACGAGAAGTATCCGTGGGACGGTGTGAGCGGTGTTCGGCCCTTCCGCGAAATGGCCGAAGCCACGACCGTGGGCGTGTACTGAGACGAGACCGGGAGCCCGCCGTGCTCAAAATTCCGATCATTCGCTGGGGCAAACCGTACGACTCGCTCGAGGTCGACGACGTCGTTCACTTCGAGACGGGCGAACCCATTGCGCAAGTCAGTCAGGCCAACGGCGGCATCCTGCAGCGCGACATGCGAAAGGCGCAGCGGGCCCGCGATGTGCTGCGCGAGATACCCAGCGACGAATTGATCCAGCGGATCAAGAAAGCGGCCGACTACTACCTGGAAGCGGAACTCCCGCTGGGCGACGGTCGCCAGACGCCCGATGACTTCGCCCGTCAGCAGTCGGCCACCACCGGATTGCCCGAGCACATGTGTCGGGCCAACATGCAGAAGAACCACTTCGTGCTGACGCGGATGGACGAAGTGCTCGACGCGCTCACGCGCGGGCTCGACCTATCGATTCTCAGCCGCGGCTACGGCGTCGAACAGCGCGGCATCGTGGTCAGTTATCAGGCTCAAGCGCCGTGTCTCGGACTGGTGCTGCCTTCAAACTCGCCGGGCGTGCACACGTTGTGGCTGCCGGTCATCCCCTTGCAGCTCGGCCTGGTGTTGAAGCCCGGTCCGCAGGAGCCTTGGACGCCCTATCGCATGGCGGCGGCTTTTGTCGAAGCGGGAATTCCGGCCGAAGCCATCTCCATCTATCCGGGCGGCGGCGACGTCGGTGCAGCCGTGTTGGCCAGTTGCCAGCGGAGCATGATCTTCGGCGGCGAAGCGACCGTCGAGCGCTACAAGGGCGACCCGCGCGTGCAGGTGCATGGCCCCGGCTTCAGCAAGATTCTCCTGGGCGATGACGTCGTCGACGACTGGCCACAGTATCTCGACTTGATGGTCGACAGCGTGCACCTCAACAGCGGCCGCGGCTGTATCAACTGCTCGGGCATTTGGGCCTCGCGGCACACCCGCGAGATCGCCGCTGCGATTGCCGAGTGCATCGGTCCCGTCGAGGCGCTTCCGCCCGACGATCCGCAGGCGTCTCTGGCAGCTTTCACCGTGCCCGGCATGGCCAAAGCCATCTGGGGTGCGATTGAAGCTGATCTGCGCGACGATCAGACGACGCACGTCACCGAACAGTACGGTCCGCGGCTGGTTGACAAAGAGCGCTGCGGTTACTTGCGTCCGACCGTCGTGCATTGCACCTCGCCCGAAGCGCCCATCGCGCGCAAGGAGTACATGTTCCCCTTCGTCAGCGTGGTCGAGTGCCCGCAGGACCAGATGCTCAGTGCGATCGGTCCGACACTCGTCTGCACCGCAATTACGGGCAACGAGAAGCTCCAGCAGGAACTGAGCGACGCGACGCACATCGATCGGCTGAACATTGGGCCGCTACCCACCACGCAGCTCAACTGGCTGCAGCCGCACGAAGGCAACATCATCGACTTCCTGTTCCGTGCCCGCGCCTATCAGCTTCCCCCCGAGCGGATGGCCCAGCTTGCCCAGGCCGTGTCGAGTTAGAACAATAGGTTCGTGGCGTCGAGTCCCACCCGCCGACGGCAACCACGACTTGCCCGTGGCACGGATTGCCACTGACTCGAAGATCAGCCGCTCACTCCCCGGAACATCGCGGCCCCGTGTCGCCCGCTCGCGGCCCAACAACGTCGGTTCCCGATGAATCTGTTCGACTACGATCCTCGCACGCGGATTCTCTTCGGACCCGGCCAGCTCAGCGCACTGGGACAAGAGGCCGGCGCTCTCGGTTGTCGGCGGGCGCTGGTGGTCAGCGACCCGGGCGTCGTTTCTGCCGGTCACGCGCAGCAGGCGATGACTTCTCTGGAGTCGGCCGGACTTGCTATCCGACTGTTCGACGGCGTCGCAGAGAATCCCACAGCCGCGCACGTCGAGCGCGGCGTGGAAGTCGCTCGCGAGTTCGAGCCCGACTTACTCGTGGGTGTGGGTGGCGGCAGTTCGATGGACTGCGCGAAGGGGATCAACTTCATCTACTGCTGCGGCGGTACGATGCAAGACTACTGGGGTGTGGGCAAAGCCACTAGTGACCTGCTCCCGATGATCGCCGTGCCGACGACTGCCGGCACCGGCAGCGAAGCCCAGTCGTTTACGCTCATCTCGAATGAAAAGTCGCACGTCAAGATGGCCTGCGGCGATAAGCGGGCCGCATGCCGGCTGGCGCTGTTGGATCCGGAAGTCACGCTCACTCAGCCGCCGCAGGTGACCGCGCTGACGGGCATCGACGCGATTGCGCATGCCGTGGAGACGTTCGTCACGAACAAGCGCACGCCGATCTCGCTGGCTTTCAGCCGCGAGGCGTGGCGATTGCTGTCGACGAGCTTTCCAAAAGTGCTTGACGATCCCTCCGACGTGATCGCCCGCGGTGGGATGCAACTTGGCGCCTGCTTCGCGGGCATGGCGATCGAGAACTCGATGCTTGGCGCTGCGCACGCGTTGGCCAATCCGCTCACGTCACGCTACGACATCCCGCACGGGCAAGCCGTGGGACTGATGCTGCCGCACGTCGTCCGCTTCAACGGCGAAGAAGTTGACCCCTGGTACATCGAACTGCTCGAAGCTGGCGCCCATGGCAATGGCGCGCCACTGCCATCGGCCGGTTCGCAGGGAGTGGCAGCGATGTTGACCGAGATGTTTGGTCGCGCGGGCATTCCACTGCAACTTGGTCAATGCGACGTGCCGCAAGACGTGCTGCCCGACTTGGCAAAAGACGCCGCCAAACAGTGGACCGGGGGATTCAATCCACGACGCGTCGGCGAGAACGAGCTCTTGGATCTCTACGTCGCCGCCTATTGACGGCTCGCTACTCAAGAGGATCCATGCGATGGCCAATCGCGAACTGCAAGTCCGTGCATCGAATACGATACCCAAGTGTGGCTTACCCAATTGTTGCCGTGCTGCGGAACCGAGTGCCATGGTGCTAGAGCGTACTTGCCAACCGGTACTCGGAAGCGCCGCTGCATTGCCCGACAGTGCGAGCCCCACCCGGGACACTGCTGGGCAAGCCAGCAGGAATACCCAGAATCAAACGTATGACATTTGGGTGCCACTGGCTGCTCGTCAGCCAGTGCTTCCTGACGACTCGGAAAACTCGTGTGATCCGACAATGGACAACGAGCACTGGCTGGCAAGCAGCCAGTGGCACCCGGGGTTAATGCGTGTTGGGGAAGCGGCTGGGGGTCGGCGGATGCGGGCTGCTGGGTGGCGTGCGGCGGCTTTCGTCTTGGGACTTGCCTGGGTCGTGGGTTGTAACGATTCGCGTACACCGGCGGTCGACGATGCGAACACGACTTCGACGAGCGAAGTGCAAGCCGCCGCACCATTACCGATAGCCGGCGATGCATTGGTCGATGCCAGTACGTCTGACCCGACGCCGGAACAGCTCACGGTGCGAGCAGAAGATTTGCCGCCCGTTGAAGTGCCTGAGGGTATGGAGGTCACACGCACTCCGGGCGACAACTGGCCGTTGTTCCGTGGCAATCCGCAGGGAACCGGCGTCAGCGACGCGAAACTGCCGGACGATCCACAGGTGATCTGGAAGCGGACGTTTGAGAACGGTGGCTTTGAGTCGACGCCGATCATCGTGGATGGCGTCGTCTACGTCGGCTGCTACGACGGCAACTTCTACGCCCTGCGTCTGGACACCGGTGAGACCATCTGGCACTTTCCCACGGAGCTGGGATTCAACGCGCCGGCCGCCTATCGCGATGGCCGCATCTACGTCGGCGATACGGAGGGGCGTTTCTTTTGTCTCGATGCAGCGACGGGCGAGCCGCTGAAGGCCTATCCGACCAACGCCGAGATCAACGCGGCGGCCAACTTTTACGAAGACTCCGTAATCTTCGGCTCGCAGGATGCCAGCCTGTATCGGTTGCGACTGGAATCGCTCGAACTGGTGTGGAAGTTCACCATCGACGACATGATTCAGTGCGCGCCGACCATCGTCGAGAATCTCGGCTTTATCGCAGGATGTGACGGGCGGCTGCACATCGTGAATCTCGACACGGGCATGGGTGAGAACGCCGTAGACATCTACGGACAGAGCAACGCCACGCCATCGGTGATGGGCGATCTGGCCTACGGTGGAACGCACGCCGAGACGTTTCTGGCGGTCGACTGGCGGCGCGCGCAAATCGTGTGGGAGTACCGGCACGCGGTGCGCAGCTTTCCGTATCAGTCGTCGGCCGCCGTGTTGCCGGAGATTGTGGTCGTGGGCGGTCGCGACAAGATGCTGCACGGGCTCGATCCGTACACGGGTCAAGAGCGTTGGACGTTCATGACGAAAGGTCGCATCGATGGCTCGCCGGTGATCGTCGACGACCGCGCTTTCGTGGGCTCGGGCGACGGGCGAATGTACGCCGTCGACGTTCACACGGGCGAGCGGCTGTGGGAATACGAGGCCGGCGGCGATTTTATCGGTTCGGCGGCCGTCGTCGACGGCCATCTCGTCATCGGCACTGCGTACGGCGACCTGTATTGTTTCGGCGAACCGCAGCCCGAGTAACGGCCGATTGGGAGGCGAGTGCGCGAGCGACTAGGATGGACTACCGTCGCGTACAGGACCTTCGACGGGCTTCGCAGTCACTGGGCACGAAGTAGTTGGAAAGAGGCCGATGGCCGCCGAAACAACCAAGACCGAAGTCGGCAGCTACTTCGTGGCCAACTATCCACCCTTCTCGGTGTGGAGTGCGGATGCGGTTGGCGAAGTCGAGCGGGCGATGGCCCAACCGCCGCGCGACGTGCCGCTGGGGTTGTACCTGCACATTCCCTTCTGCCGTAAGCGGTGCAAGTTCTGCTACTTTCGGGTCTATACCGACAAGAACGCCAAGGACGTCGAACGCTACGTCTCGGCCCTTTCGCGCGAGATCGAACTGGTCAGCCGGCAGCCGGTGATGGGCGAGCGGCCGTTCCGCTTCGTCTACTTCGGTGGCGGCACGCCCTCGTTTCTCAGCGCCAGGCAACTCACTTCACTCGTCGATCGCCTGCGGGCCAACATCGACTGGTCGCAGGCTGAAGAAGTCACGTTCGAGTGCGAGCCCGGCACGCTCGCCCACTCCAAGCTCAAGACGCTCCGCGA
This sequence comes from uncultured Planctomycetales bacterium, assembly GCA_938003525.1. Taxonomy (GTDB): domain Bacteria; phylum Planctomycetota; class Planctomycetia; order Pirellulales; family JAEUIK01; genus CALKYM01. The sequence goes on from CALKYM010000310.1 coordinate 28,411, forward strand.
ACTGGGCGTCACGCGGCTGAGTTTGGGGGTGGAGAACTTCAGCGACGAGGTGCTCGAAGCCAACGGCCGCGCGCATCTCTCGGCCGAGATCTACCGCGCCTGGGAGTGGATTGCCGACGTCGGCTTCCCGAACACGAACATCGATTTGATCGCCGGCATGGTCGGCGAGACGTGGGACAACTGGCAGGACGTGGTGCGGCGCACGATCGAACTCACGCCGGACAGCGTGACGATCTATCAGATGGAGTTGCCGTTCAACACGGTCTTCTCTCAAAACGTTCTCGGCGAACAGGTCGAGACGCCGGTCGCCGACTGGCCCACCAAGCGGGCTTGGGTCGACTACGCCTACAACGAGATGCTGGCCGCCGGTTACTCCGTATCGAGCGCGTACACCCTGGTGCGCGATACGAACAAGGTGAACTTCAGTTACCGCGACCATCTCTGGCGGGGTAGCGATTTGCTCGCCACGGGTGTGGCCAGCTTCGGCCACGTCTCGGGCGTGCACTATCAGAATCTCGCCGAGTGGCAAAGCTACCTGGAAGCCTTGGAAGCCGGACGCCTGCCACTGGGTCGCGCGCTACGCCCCACCGAACATCAGCTGCTGGTCCGGGAATTGATTCTGCAACTCAAGACCGGGCGGCTGGATGCGGCCTACTTTCGCGAAAAATTTGGGGCTGAGATTGTCAATGACTGGAACGATGTCTGGCGCGATTACATCGATGAGGGGTACGTCGAAATCGAGGGAGAACACATCCGCCTGACCCGCGAGGGGTTATTGCGCGCCGACGGCTTGCTGCCCGCGTTCTTTGAAACCGAGCACCGGGGGGTGCGGTACACGTGAGCGGCGAGCTGGTCTTCATGATGGGCAAGTTCGAAGCCCGATTTCCGACGGATCGCCACTACGCACGCAATCATATGTGGGCCCAGTCCCATCGTGGGGGGTGGAGATTCGGGTTTTCCATGTATGCGGTGCGGCTCTTGCAGGACGTGTACTTCCTTGATTGGACCATCGATCCTGGTACACAATTGGTCGAAAAGCAGACCATCGGTTCCATCGAGAGTTCCAAGGCCGAAAGCGAGCTGTACGCCCCCATCGGCGGGCGGCTCGACGGCTTCAACCAAGCGTTGCTGGAAGATCCCTCGGCCATCAACGTCGACACCTACGGCACGGGCTGGTTGTTTGAGATGACCGGACAGCCGGACTCGCTGCTGGAGCCCGCAGGCTATCTGGAACACCTCGACGCCGCGTGGAAGGTTGCCGAGCGGACGATCAAAGGTCAACTGAACGAATAGCCCGCCACACTTCGCTTGAAACAATCGAACCTGGCGGCACACCCAGCGGACTTTCCATGGCCAAGCGCATCACCGTTGTCGTCTCGCAGGGCCAGAGCGCCAATCCGGCCAAGCGGGCCTTGGAAGAAGAGCTCGTGGCTGGCCTGCTGTTCGAGCCGGGCGTCGAGGTGACGGTCGTGCCACACCTCTACGATTTGCAGCCCGACGGGACCGCCATGCTCTGCCTGCAAGGCATCACCGGCGACATGATCGTTCTCTCCTGGCTGTTTCCGCGCGGCGCGCATTGGATCCTCGACCGAAACAGTATCCGCGGCCAGTTCGGCGCCACGCTGTTGAGCAGCGCAGAGGATGACGACGAGGACTTCGACGAAGAAGAGGGACCCGTCGGCGAAGCCGACGGCGACTCTGGCGCCAACGGCGCGCCACCTGCCGATTTGCCGGCGCGGAAGATTTACTGTTTGGATCTGCGGCACAGTGATGATGCGTCCGTGTACTTCGAGGAGATTCGCCGCATCGCACAAGAAGTCCAGACGCAAACCGTCGAGTTGACGGGGCTCTCGCCGGTTAGCCCGACAAACGGCAAGCCGGCTGCGGAGAACGGCCACGCGGCTGAGGCTTCTTTGCCGATTGTTGCTGCCGCCAGCAACGGCGCTGAGAACCCTGCATCGACACAACGGCCCGCTGAACCCATCCGCGTCGAAGAGTCGGCGCCGCGACGGTGGTACCCGGTGATCGACTTCTCGCGGTGTACCAATTGCATGGAGTGCATCGACTTCTGTCTGTTCGGCGTCTATGGAGTCGACGGCGCGGAGCGGATTCTGGTCGAGCAGCCCGACAACTGTCGCAAGGGTTGCCCCGCGTGCAGTCGGGTGTGTCCCGAAAACGCGATCATCTTCCCGCAACACAAGACGCCCGCCATTGCCGGCGCCACGGATGCGGGCACGGCGACGTTGAAGATTGACCTCTCGAAGTTGTTCGGCGCGCCGGACGCGATGGAGGTCGCGGTGATCGAACGCGATCGCGAGCTGGTCGCCGATGGTCGCGACGCGGTGGGCATGAACGTGGGCATCCCCAAGCGACGGCAAGCCGAAGCGTCGGAGCCCAAAGATGATCTCGACAACCTGATGGACCAACTGGACGAGCTGGACCTGTAACTTCCGCGGCGTGCACGCTGCCAGGTCGCGGCAGACCCGGCGCGACGCACTCGGCTTCCCCCCTGACGCGAGACCTTTGAATGTATTTGCGGATGGCCAAGCGGCTGCTGCTGGAAACGGACAAGCGGCTGCTGTGGAAGCTGGCGTACAACTTCGCCTTCAAGGGCCTTGTGGCCGTCGAAAAACACAAGCGGCGGCTGAAACGCGGCGAGTTCTTCCCGCCTTTTCTCTACATCTCAATCGTCAACAGTTGCAATCTCCGCTGTCAGGGCTGTTGGGTTGACGTGGCCGCCAAGCAAGAAGCGCTGGACCTCGATCGACTCGATCGCCTGGTCAACGAAGCGCGGGCCGAAGGCAACTCGTTCTTCGGCATTCTCGGCGGCGAGCCCTTCATGCATCCTGAAGTGCTGGAGATCTTTCGCCGTCACCCGCAGTGCTACTTCCAGGTCTTCACCAACGGCCAGCTCATCACCGACGACGTGGCCCGCGAGTTGCGGAAGCTCGGCAACGTCACGCCGCTGGTGAGCATCGAAGGCAACGAGATCGTCAGCGACCAGCGTCGCGGCCGGCCGGAAGTCTATCAGCGGACCTGGGAAGGCTTGCAGAACTGCCTGAAGCACAAGCTGCTGACGGGCGTTTGCACGAGCCTCTGCCAATCTAACTTCGACGATCTACTACGTGAAGAGTGGGTCGACCGGCTGGTCGATCTGGGCGCGATGTACCTCTGGTATCACGTCTATCGGCCCGTCGGTCCCGATGCGAATCCGCAGTTGGCGCTGCGACCCGAACAGCAACTGGCCGCGCGGCGGTTCGTGGTCGAGATGCGTGCCAAGAAACCGATCGCCATCATCGACGCCTATTACGACGGACAGGGACAGGCGCTCTGCCCGGCGGCGACCGGCTTCACGCACCACATCAATCCCTGGGGCGAAATCGAGCCCTGCCCGATCATTCAGTTCGCCACCGACACGATCGACGACACCCGGCCCCTGCGCGAGGTGTTCGAGCAGTCGGCCTTCCTCACCGAATTTCGTCAGCTCGCAGCCAGCGCCACGCGGGGCTGCATCGTCCTCGAGCGCCCGGATCTGCTCAAAGATCTCGTCGAGCGGCATGGTGCCCGCGACACGACCGTGCGCCAGGGGGCCATGCTCGAGCTGGAGGCGATGGAATCGCGCCCGTCGCAGTACGACCCTGGCCATGAAGTGCCCGAGAAGAGTTGGGCCTATCGGTTTGCCAAGCGGCACTGGTTCAACGACTTTGGCGCTTACTCGGCCACCATCGATGCCCCGCCTCGCAAGGGCACGGCGAACACGTCGGCGAAACCCGAGCAGCAGCTTGTCGAGATCGATCTTCCGCAACGCTAGATGCACGACGCCGGCAAATCTCGCTTCGTGAAGCCTTCACTCTGCCCCGCACCTGAGTTCAATTAGACCGTTCTACATGCCGGACACCGCGCGTCTTCAACACGCATTCGACACGCTCCGCGATGAGCTGCTCGCCCAATGTACGCCCCAGGGTCATTGGGTCGGTGAATTGGCCAGCTCGGCCGTCTCCACCGCTACGGCCATCAGCGCGCTGGCGCTGGTCGAACGGCACGCCGCGCACCAGGCTTCTCCTGCGTCGGACCAGAACGGCGCGTGGGATCGGCAGCTCGCGCAGCTTAGCAGCTTGATCTGCCATGGTGTGGAATGGTTGGCCGATCAGCAGAACGACGATGGCGGCTGGGGCGATACGGACAAGAGTCACTCGAACGTCGCGACCACGATGCTGGTCCGCTCGGCCTTTCAATTGAGCGTCTTGCCGGCCGCTCACGGCGATGCGCTGGCCAGGGCTGATGACTATCTCAAGCGGCAGGGTGGTATCACCGGCATCCGTCGACGTTACGGTCGCGATAAGACGTTTGCCGTTCCCATTCTCACCAATGCCGCGCTCGCAGATTTGGTGCCGTGGCACGAGGTGGCACCACTGCCGTTTGAGTTGGCGAGTTTGCCGCAGGCGGTGTTCCGCTTTCTGCGTTTGCCCGTGGTGAGCTACGCGATTCCGGCACTCGTGGCAGTGGGACAGGCGCGCTACGTGCACCGCCCTCCCCTCAATCCGCTGGTGCGCCTCGTGCGACACCTGGCCCGCAAGCGCAGTTTGCGGGCCATCGAGCCGATGCAACCGGACAGCGGCGGCTTTCTCGAAGCGACCCCGCTCACCAGCTTCGTCGTGATGGCGCTGGCGAGCAGCGGCCATGTCGATCACCCTGTCGTGCGGCGCGGCGTTGAATTCATCGTGCAATCCGCCCGCGCGGACGGCTCGTGGCCGATCGACACGAACCTCGCCACCTGGGTCACCACACTTTCGATCAACGCGCTCGCCGCCGGCGGCGAAAACGTCAGCCAACTCGACTGCTGGCCTTGGCTACTCTCCTGCCAGCATCGCAGCCGGCATCCGTTCACCGGCGCCGAACCCGGCGGCTGGGGCTGGACCGATCTCAGCGGCGCGGTGCCCGACGCCGATGACACGCCCGGCGCTCTGCTCGCGCTGGCCCAGTGCGTGCGCAGCGATCCCCATCAATCGCACGACGAACTGTACGCAGCAGCTCGGGACGGAATCCAATGGTTGCTCGACCTCCAGAACAATGACGGCGGCTGGCCGACATTCTGCCGCGGCTGGGGACATCTGCCCTTTGACCGCAGCGGCACCGATCTCACCGCGCATGCCATGCGGGCTCTCCACGCCTGGCGAGGACTCCTGGCCAACAGCCCGTGTGCCGCAGACGACATTCTCCCGCTCGAAGCCGAACGCATTGCAGCACCAAACGGCGACCGATCCGCGGCCAGCGCTGCGCGGGTGCAGCAGATCGAGCGAGCGATCAGTCGTGGCTTCGAGTTCCTCCGCCGCCGCCAGCGCGACGATGGTGCCTGGCTGCCGCTCTGGTTTGGTAACCAAAACGACCCACGGGAAGAGAATCCGGTTTACGGCACGTCGCGCGTGTTGCTCGCCTATCGCGACCTGGCGCGTTACGAGTCCGTTGAAGCGCATCGTGCGGTGACATGGCTCTGCGCGCAGCGTAATTCGGACGGTGGCTGGGGCGGATCGAAAACCGCGACACCCGGCGCGACGGGGCATCTCACCCAAGTGTCCAGCCTCGAAGAGACCGCGCTTGCGGTCGAAGCGCTGTTGCCCGCCGCGCAAACCGATTCGCGTGCCCGCATGGCCGTCGAGTCTGGCATCGAGTGGTTGATCGCCGCTGTCGAAGAGGGCCGCCACCGTGAGGCGTCGCCCATTGGTTTCTACTTCGCCCGGCTGTGGTATTATGAACGCCTGTATCCCCTGACGTTCAGCGTCTCTGCGCTCGGCCACGCCTTGCAGAACGCCCGCCAAACCGAGCCGACCCACTTAGTCTCCCAGCCCACCAGCCCATAAGGCTTGAGATTTTGGCCACCGTTCCTGTCGACACATCGAGTGCAGGCGCCGGCGCCTCGACCAATGGCAAACCGCGCAAGTCGCGGCGTCGCAAGACGAGCCACTTGAAGCTGGTGCCCCAAGAGCGCGACCTGCGCATGGCGCTGCGTGCGCGGATCGAAGAGCGCGCCAACCGACTCGACAAATCGCGACCGCTCAGCAAAGACGAGATGGAGGCCATCTCGCGACAGTTGCTCGAAGAAGCCGGCCAACCGGAAGGTTACGTCGGCTGGACGATGGTCATGCTGGCCTCCGCCTTTTGGCGCGAGCAGGTCGCCGCCGTCCCTCACGATCGGCGACTGTTCCTGCTGCCGCATTGTCTGAAGCACGCCGAAGGCTGTCCGGCCGACTACGACGAGTTCGGGCTCGACTGTCGACGTTGCGGGGCGTGCTCGATCGCGGACTTTCGCACCGAAGCCGAAGACCTGGGCTACAAGGTGCTGGTAGCCGAAGGATCGCCGATCGTGCTCAAGATCATCGTCAGCGGCTATGTCGACGCCATCGTCGGCGTCGCCTGCCTGAACGTGCTGGAACGGGCCATCGACAAGATTCTGCTGGCCGGCATCCCCTGCCTGGCCGTGCCGCTGTTGTCGAGCGACTGCCGCAACACCTCGGTCGACGAAGACTGGGTGGCGGAAATGGTCCGCACCCCGCACCAGACGCCGACCGTCAACACCCGCAGTTACGTGCACTTGCTCCGCGGCGCCTCGAACATGTTCAAGCCGGACGAGCTCACGCAGCTTGCTCCAAAGGCCCGCACGGTGGCATCCGACGGAGAATCTTGTGTAGACGTGAACACAAATCCGCTCGCGGCCACCGAAGCCATCGCCTACGACTTCCTGGCGAAAGGCGGCAAGCATTCGCGACCCTTCATCACGCTCGCCGTGCACGACGCCCTCTCGGGCGCCAATGGTACGAGCGCCGCCGGCGCCGAGCATGTCGCCAATCTGCCCGACGCCGTGAAGCGGATCGCGATGTCGATCGAAACGTTCCACAAGGCGTCGCTGGTTCACGACGACATTGAAGACGACGATGCCTATCGCTACGGCGATGAAACTCTGCACCGCCGCTACGGCACGTCGACGGCGATCAACGTGGGCGACTATCTCATCGGGCTGGGCTATCGCCTCGTCAGTCGAGAGTCGGGCAACCTCGGCCCGGAGGTAGCCGCCGACATTCTCGACCGTTTGGCCGATGCCCACATGAAGCTCTGCGAGGGACAGGGAGCTGAACTCCTGTGGCGCAACGCTGAAGACAAGCGGCTGACGCCGCTGGACACGCTGAAGGTATACGCCCTCAAGACAGCTCCGGCTTTCGAGGCGGCGCTGTTGGCCGGAGCTCGTCTGGCAGGTCCCGTCGATGAACTTGTCGAGCCGCTGGCGAACTTCGCCCGGCACTTGGGCGTCGCCTTCCAGATCCTCAACGATCTGAAGGATTGGGATGGCGACTCGGACAACAAGCTCCGCGCGGCCGGCGACGCACTCTCGGCGCGGCCGACGTTGTTGCTGGCACTGGCCCTTGATGCGCTCGGCGAGGAAGAAACCCGCGAACTGACGGATCTCACGCGCGGCGATGTGTATGCGATCGAACAATCACAGCACGCTGCGCGCCTCGAGCGACTCCGCGAGCTGTACAACCAGGCCGGCGCTTTCGAGAAGGCCGAACGCCTGGTGGAGAAGTATCGCGCCCGCGCCGAAGCCGTGGCGGACGAGATCGAACCGGACGAACTGCGGCGTTTGCTCTACTACCTGGTCGATACCGTTCTCGACGCGCCGCCCAGCGCAGAAACGCCGGCCGTCGTGATGCCGACACTGCCGGCCGCGGCCACCACCTCGCCGCGCCCGCATTGACGGGTTCCGCGCCTCCCGAGAGCGGCGGCAGGTGGCTGTCGGCCCCGCGGACATAGAGAGGTCTAAGAGACTTGGACTCAGAGAGGCCCCTGCCACAACAGGTCGATGCTCTGGTCCGCTTGTTCTATCCCGAGCCGGACCACCTGGGTCGACTCGCAGCCTGCGATGCGTCGGACATGCCCGACGCGTACCGGCAACTGCTCGATCACGAGCATCACATGACGGTCACCGTCGAGGCGTTCCACCGCGACCGCGTCAACGTCCGCGTGCTGGCCAAATCGAGTTCGGACGACTCCTACGCGCGCAAGATCCTGCTCACGCGCGCCGGCGACGACCGCGTCGTGCAGTTCGGCATCATGCGAATTCATCTCCAATACGTGGAGGATCCCGTTCGCGACGCAGTTCTCGCCGAGGCCACGCCCTTGGGCCGCATCCTGATCGAGCACGGCGTGTTTCGCGAAATCCATCTCGAGCAGCTCTGGCGCGTCGAACTGGGGGAGGAGTTGGCCGGACACTTCACTCATCCTCCCGGCTCGACGACTTACGGGCGTTCAGCGACGATTGACTGCAACGGTGCCCCGGCGATCGAACTGCTGGAGATCGTCGCGCCGGTCGTCGACGACTAAGATGCAACCATCAGGCGTCTCGCACCGGTTCGCATTCGTGCCTCCGTCATGCATCAAGCAGTTCCCATTGCCCCGCCCCAACGTGGAGCCCTGAGGATCGTCTACCTCGGTGCCGGCGCGGGCGGGATGTACTGTGGCAGTTGCCTGCACGACAACACGCTTGTCACCGCTTTGCGGGCGCAAGACATCGACGCGCTCTTGGTCCCGACCTACACGCCCATTCGCACGGATGAAACGCCCGTCAGCGAGCGGCGGATTTTCTTTGGCGGCATCAACGTCTATCTCCAGCAACGGCTGCCACTGTTTCGCCATACGCCCTGGTTCATCGATCGGCTCTTCGATTCGCCCCGTATCATCAACTGGCTCGCGCGTCGCTCGTCGACAACCGATGCCCGCGTGCTCGGCGCGCTGACGGTCTCCATGCTGCGCGGCGAACACGGGCACCAGCGGAAGGAGCTCGACAAGCTCGTCCGCTGGCTGGCAGACGAGGTCCAGCCGGACGTCGTGCATCTCTCGAACGCGCTGCTGGTGGGCATGGCGCGACAGTTGCGCGAGGTGCTCGGCGTGCCCGTCGTCGTCACCCTCTCGGGCGAAGACGTCTTTCTTGACAAGCTGCCCGAGCCGTATCAAACCGAGGCGATCGATGAGATCCGCCGGCGCGCGGCGGACGTCGCCGCGCTGGTGGCCTTGAATCGCTACTATGCCGACTCCGCGACCGAGCGGTTCGCGCTTGCGCCTGATCGCGTGCACGTCATCCCGCACGGACTGTCTCTGGATGACATCCCGGCGCAGCGAGGCCGCGCGGAAGGTCCACTGCGCATCGGCTACTTTGCTCGCGTCTGCGAAGACAAAGGTCTGCACCATTTGGTCGAAGCATGCGGCCTGCTGGTACAAGATCCCGACCTGCCGCCGTTGCGTTTGGAAGTGGCCGGCTATCTGGGTGCCGGCGACCGGGAGTATTTCGCGGCGCAACAGCGCCGCGTTGCGGAGCTGGGGTACGACGAGCGCTTCAGGTATCACGGCGAATTGGATCGCGCGGCGAAGCTCGACTTTCTCCGTTCGCTCGACGTGATGAGCGTGCCGACGGTGTATCGCGAGAGCAAGGGGCTCTCGATCCTGGAAGCCTGGTCCGTCGGGGTCCCCGTCGTACTGCCCGCGCACGGGACGTTCCCCGAGCTGATCGAAGACACCGGCGGCGGACTGCTCTGCGAGCCGGGCAATTCGCGGCATCTGGCCGAGCGACTTCGCGAACTGCTCCTCGACCCCCAAGCTGCGCAGCGCAAGGGCGCGGCGGCCCAGCAAGCCGTGCGCGAGCGCTATCACGCCGAGCTGATGGCCGAGCGGACGCTGGCCGTGTATCGTCGGGTGATCGAAGCCGGGCGCACTGCGTGAGTGCCCCTTTCGTCCCACGATGCGTCTGCGGGGCCACCGACCGGATCTCACCCAATATAGAAAGCAGCGTCTCGCACGATGAGCGACGTCTTCCGGACCCGGCGGCGCGTGGAATGGAGCGATACGGACGCGGCAGGCATCGCGCACTTCACATGCTTCTTGCGAATGATGGAGCAAGCCGAGCACGATTTTCTGCGCAGTCGCGACTTGAGCGTGCACATGACCGACGCGGAAGGTCCGATTTCCTGGCCGCGCGTGTCGGTGCGGTGCGACTTTCGCGTGCCCGTGCGTTTCGAGGACGAGCTGGACATCGACGTGCATATCGACCGGCTGGGAACCAAGAGCGTGACCTACGCCTTTCGCTTCCAACGCGATGGCCAAGACATCGCCGATGGGTCCATCACAACCGTCTGCTGTCGCCTGCCGAGAGATGGTTCCAGTGATCCACCACAGAGTATCGAAGTCCCTGAAGCAATTGCCGCCAAGCTGCGGGGTGCATCGACAAGCTAGAGCAAACTAAAGACCTCGTTGGAGTCGGCACTGGGATGCCACGGCGACTTCGTCGTGCAAAGCCCTTTACCGGTCTCGCACTGCTGGGCAAGCCAGCAGTGGCACCCACGAACCCACTCTTGATGTACGCTGGCGATTACTGATCTGTGCTTTGCCGTGAGGTGAGGCTATGCGTCGTTTGACGCGAGGACCGATCTGACGACTTCGTGGCCAGCTATCTCGACAACCTGACTGCACGCATTGCGACAGGACTCGCCGCGCTGGACGAACCGACGCGGCGGCTGCACGGCGACTATCTCTGCGCGGTCCAACGTGACGATGGGGGCTTCAGCGGGCGCGAGGGTGGGGGCGATCTGTATTACACCGGGTTCGCCCTGCGAGGCCTGGCGGTGCTGGGCCGACTCGAAGGATCGCCGGCCGCCCGCGCCGGCGACTTTCTACGGGGCCACCTCCACGCCCAGGTGCCCGTTGTCGATCTGGTTTCGCTGTTGTACGGCTGCTTCGTGCTCGAGCGGGCAACGGGCGACAATCCACTGTCGGCAGCAACCTCCGGTTGGCGCGATTCCGTGGCCCAACTGCTCGAATCACTGCGCCGACCGGATGGCGGCTACGCGCGCAGCCCCGAAGCGGCCAGCGGCAGCATGTATCACACGTTTCTGGTGGTGCTGTGCCAACAACTCGCGGACATGGAGCTCGTCGACGCACCGCGCACGGTCGAGTTCACGCTCGCGCGGCGCCGCCAAGATGGTGGCTTCGTCCAGCTGGCCCCCATGAAGCGGAGCGGCACGAATCCGACGGCCGCCGCCGTGGGGCTACTCACCGCGCTCGACGCCATGCCGAACGACATGATGGCGGGGACGATCGAGTTCCTCCGCGAGATGCAAACCGACGAAGGCGGTCTCCGCGCCAACACACGGATCCCTATCGCCGATCTGCTCAGCACGTTCACGGGACTGGTCGCGCTGGGTGACTTGCAAGCCAATGATGCCATCGACCTCAACGCGGCGCGCAACTATGTCGGCTCATTGGCTGCGCCGGACGGCGGATTCTGCGGCGCGGCGTGGGACAGCGGACACGATGTGGAATACACGTTCTACGGTCTGGGCGCGCTCGCACTGCTGAGCTCGCCGTAAGCGGCTCACGCAGCGCCGGCCGCTATCCACTTCGTAGCGCGAGCGTTATCTTGGACGCCGAAGAGCCCGTTGCGGGATTGATTTCGTCAACGCGGAGCACGCAACGCCAAACGAAACGGATGATGGCCGACCTAATCGTCGAGAACGTCGCCAAGCACTACGAAACGCGCAGCGAGCCGCTCGTTGTCCTTCGCGATTGCTCGTTGGAGCTCAGCGAAGGCGAAAGCCTGGCCGTGCTCGGCCCCAGTGGATCGGGAAAGAGCACGCTGTTGCAGATCATCGGCACGCTCGATACACCGAGTTCCGGCCGCGTCGAATTGGATGGCTGCAACCCGCACGGCCTCGACGAAAAGGCGCTGGCCGCATTTCGCAACGAGCAAATCGGTTTCGTCTTCCAAGACCATCACCTGCTGCCGCAGTGCAGTGTGATGGAGAATGTCCTGCTGCCGACGCTCGCCGCGGGCAATTCATCGGCCAGTGAACTCAAACGAGCGCGGCAATTACTGGAGCGTGTCGGCCTCAGCGAGCGTCTCGACCATCTTCCGGCTGAACTCTCCGGCGGCGAACGTCAGCGCGTGGCGATTGCCCGAGCGCTGATCCGACAGCCGCGGCTGGTCTTGGCCGATGAGCCAACCGGCAATCTCGATCGCAGCACGGCGCTGCAGATCGCGCGGCTCTTGCTGGAGCTACAACAGCAGGAGCGAACGATGATGATCGCCGTGACGCATAGCCTCGAATTGGCCGGCATGTTGGGAAGCCAACTCGAACTGGACGCCGGGCGTCTGGTGCCGAAGTCCTGAAGGTCGTCGAGTACTCGTGAGCCCGCTGCAATGACGCCGCTGAAACTTGTCTGGCGCAGCCTGACCTATCATCGTCGCAGCAACCTGGCCGTCGCGCTGGGCGTGGCGGCGGGCACGGCCGTGTTGACCGGAGCCCTGCTGGTCGGCGATTCCGTGCGGGCGAGTCTCCGCGGCATTGTGCTCGACCGGCTGGGCAACATTGACGAGGTCCTGGTCGTCGACCGCTTCTTTCGCGAAGAGCTGGCCGCTGAATTGGCCGACCAGCCGGAGTTCGCCGAGCACTTCGAGCACGCCCTCCCCACAATCCTGCTGCGCGGCACCGTCACGAACCCGGACTCGGGCTTGCGGGCCAATCAGGTCAACATCATTGGTATCGATGATCGTTTCGCAGCGACCGGTGACGGCGCGCCGAAGCCGCCCGACGGGCGCGACGCTGCCGTCATCAATCAGACACTGGCTGATGAGCTAGAAGTTGCCGGCGGAGACGAGATCATCGTGCGCCTGCCCCGCGCCGACGACGTACCGGCCGACAGCCCCTGGGGTCGCAAGAGCGAGACGATTCGCAGCCTGCGCCTCAAGCTGACCGAGGTGATCCCCAGCGAGGGTATCGGACGATTCGATCTTCGACCGACGCAGCGTGTCCCGTTCAACGTGTTCGTGCCGCGCGCTACGTTGGCATCCGCGCTCGAAGAGCCGGGCCGCGTCAATACGCTGCTGGTGACGGGTTCCAGCTCCGCTGAGCCCACTGAGAACGACCACCGAGCATTGTCGGACATGTTGCAGCCGACTCTGGAGGACTACGGTCTGCGCATCCGTCAGACCGAGCGCGGTTACGCGCAGTTGATCAGCAATCGCATGTTGATCTCGCCGGCCATCGAGCAGGCTGCCCTCGAAGCGTACGGCCCGCAGGGAGCCGTGCCGGCGTTCACCTACCTGGCAAACACAATTGCGGCCGGCGAGCGCGAGATTCCCTATTCGACGGTCACCGCCATCGAGTTGCCCGCCGAACCGCCGCTGGGACCGTTTCTCGACGCCGACGGTCAACCCATCCCCACGCCGCACGAAGACCAAATCGTGCTCAATCGTTGGGCAGCCGACGAGTTGCACGTCGAACCCGGGGACACCATCCGTCTCGATTTCTTTGAGCCTGAAAGCACGCACGGGCAGATGCGCGAAGCGTCGGTCGCCTTGACGCTTGCTGCTATTGTCGAACTGGAAGGCGCGGCTGCCGATCCTGATCTGGTGCCCGAAGTGCCCGGCGTGACCGACCAGGAATCGATTGCCGACTGGGACGCACCGTTTCCGTTTCAGCAGTCGCGCATCCGCGAGGTGGATGAAGAGTACTGGGACGAGCATCGCGGCACGCCGAAAGCCTTCGTGGCACCGGCCACCGGCCGCCGGCTCTGGGGCAGCCGCTTCGGCCAAGCGTCGTCGATTCAGATTCCACTAGATGAGAATGCGACAAGCCTCGACGAACTGGCCGCGCGCTTGCACCTCGAGCCGAATGATCTGGGATTCGTCTTTCGCCCGGTGAAGTGGCAAGGCCTCAACGCCTCGCAGGGTACCACGTCGTTCAGCGCGCTGTTCTTAGGCTTCAGCATGTTCATCATCGCCTCGGCCGTGATGCTGGTGCTGTTGCTGTTTCGCCTGGGACTGGATCAGCGGGCCAGCGAAGTGGGCATCATTCGCGCGGTGGGCATTCCGCCAGCGCGAGTCGGTTACGTTCTGCTCATTGAATCGCTCGCCGTAGCCATCGTCGGCGGGCTGCTGGGCGTCGCGGCAGGGCTTGGCTATGCGTGGCTGATGCTCGCCGGGCTGCGCACGTGGTGGGTGACGGCCATTACCACACCGTTCTTGCAGTTGTCGATGAGCCCGCTGAGCCTGATCATCGGCGGCGTGAGTGGCGTGCTGCTCTCGCAGTTGGCCATCGCCTGGACCTTGTGGCGCTCGCGACGTGTCGCGGCACGCGATCAGCTCGCCGGGCGAACCTCCGCGGCACTCCCTGCTCGCAAAAGCGGAGCGGTGTCGCAGTGGATCGCCTGGCTGACGGCCGCCGCGGCGACAGTGACGGCTGCGCTGGCAGGCAGCTTGAGCGGCGAAGCTCAGGCGGGCGCGTTCTTCGGCTCGGGCGCGCTGGCGCTAGTCGCTGCGCTGACGTTCTTTCGTCGCCGGCTCGTTGCCGCCAGTCTGGTCTCCAGCGAAAGCGCCCGGCGCGGCGGGCTGGTTCGTTTGGCCATGCGCAATGCGGCCCGCAATCCCGGCCGCACGACGTTGACTGCGGGCCTGGTGGCCGCAGCCAGCTTTCTGATTGTGGCGATCAGCGCCTTTCGACTCTCGCCGCCCGAGTCGGCGGGCGCGCGCGACAGCGGGACCGGAGGGTTTACGCTCTATGCACTGGCCGATCAACCAATCTATCAAGACCTGACGGCCGACGAAGGCCGTCTGGATCTGGGCTTCGATGCCGCAGGGCAACAACTGGTCGGCAGCGCGAAAATCGTTGCGCTACCGGTCAGTGCGGGCGATGATGCGAGTTGCTTGAACCTCTACGCTCCCAGTAGGCCGCGGGTAGTCGGTATCACGCCCGCGCTGATCGAACGCGGCGGGTTCGACTTCGCCGAAAGTGCGTCCAGCGAGTTTGACAACCCCTGGCAACTGCTCAACGAAGCCTTGGAGCCCGATGCCGACGGCGTACAGCCGGTGCCGGTGATCATCGATATGAACACGGCGCTTTACAGTCTGCATCTTTGGCAGGGAGTCGGCGCAAGTTACTCCCTCGACGACGGGCGCGGCGGCGAACTGCGGCTGCGCGTGGTGGGCCTGTTGCGCAACAGCATCCTGCAAGGCGATCTGCTGATCGGCGAGGCGGCCTTTCGCCAGCATTTCCCCGAAGTGAGCGGCGCTCAGGTGTTCCTGGTCGACGCCCCTGCCGACAAGACGGACGCCCTCCAACAGACGCTCGAAGCGACGCTGGGCGATTACGGCTTCGACGCCGAACGAACCAGCACGCGCTTGGCGGGTTTCCTCGCGGTACAGAATACCTACCTCTCCACGTTTCAGAGTCTGGGCGGATTGGGGCTGCTGTTGGGCACCTTCGGTCTGGCGACCGTGCAACTGCGAAATGTGCTCGAGCGGCGCGGCGAGCTGGCCTTGATGCGCGCGACGGGATTCCCCCGCGCGCGACTGGCCCGGATTGTTCTCTACGAGAATGCGCTGTTGCTCGTCAGCGGACTGGCCATTGGCTGCGCGGCAGCGCTGATCGCGGTTGCAGCGCACCTGTTTGAAGGCGGCGCTTCGATCCCCTGGGCATCACTCGTGGCGACGCTGTTGACCGTCTTGGTCGTGGGGCTCCTCGCCGGACTGGCGGCCGTTCGGACCGTGGTCACGGCGCCGCTGATGGCCGCATTGCGCGGCGAGTAGTCGCGGCTGTGGGCCGTACGAAGGCACCGTGTACGCCCAGGCGGCAGTTGATACAATCCAGCACCAGGCGCCAGTTCGCCGATCCACACCACGCGGAGAGCTCTGTCGATGAGAGAACTGTTCTTGATTCTGGCGTCTGTCGCCTTGACGGTCCTCTGCTGGGGCATGTACGGGCCGCTCATGCACAAGGGCCAGATCGGCATGGACGGCAGCCGCTTTCGCCAGCTCATCTGCGTGGGCGTGGCGTACTTCATCATCGCCATCATCGTGCCTATCTTGTGGATACACTTTCGGGGCGACGAGGGACAGTGGACCTTCACGGGCACGACCTGGAGCCTGTTCGCCGGCGCTGCGGGGGCCTTCGGCGCGGTGGGCATCATTCTCGCGCTGTCGTTCGGCGGCAAGCCGCTCTACGTGATGCCGCTAGTTTTCGGCTGCGCGCCAGTGGTCAACGCCGTCATCACGCTCTACCTCAGCGGGACGTTTCGCACGATGCCCCCGCTACGGCTGGGCGGCTTCTTGGCAGGACTGCTGATGGTCTCCGTGGGCGCCTTTCTCGTGCTCTTCACCGCCATGCGCACTGCGGCGCCGGGCGCTCATGGCCCGTCGGCAGCGGTGGCGCACGACGCGACGACGCCCGAGGCACACCTGGAGGCGGACAGCGCCACCGAAGCGGCCAGTTCGCCCGGCACAGATCCGTAGTCGCGCCTCCTCAGCACTTCGCAGTACGGCGCTGACCGCATGAACGACGTCACGCCTGATGAGCTGATGCGCCGCATCGACGCGCAGCTCAGCCACGTCTGGATGGTGCGGGCGTTCATTAAGCACAGCGAAGAAGCGGCCGAGGACGACGAGTTGGCCGAGGTCCAGCGAACGCTCTACGACTACATGCTCGCGCTGGGCGGTCCGTGGAAAGCAGGGGATGCCGCAGCCTACATCAAACAGGCCCGCAAGAAATTCCCGAAGCTCCGTCGCGCTGCTCAGAAGTTCGCGGAGATTCAGCCGGAGATCTCCACCCACACCAACTTCCAGATGGCTGTTACCTCCGTGAAGCTGGCCGTCGACGAAATTGGCCGACTGCTGGGCATCGCTGCTGACTGAGATGAGACAAGGCTCGGCGCCGTCGAATCGCTCTGCGATTACGTGCGGCGGGCATGGCCGTACCACTCGATCTGTTTTCGAGGGCAGAACCGCAATCCGTGGCTGCGGCAGTATTGAGCCAGCCACTGGCCCTGGCCGGCGAGACGGCCATGATCGGTGCCCTCGGGCATGAGCCACACGCGGCCGCGATCGATCTCGGCAATGCCATCGAGATAGCGCTCGACTTCTTCGCAATCGGCGAGCGTGGCGACGACGAACTTGAACTGGTAGGCGTACTCTTCGATCAACTTACGCACGACGCCCGGCGTGTGGCGGCTGTGCTCGTGGCGGCGGTGCCAGCGCGGCGATGACTCGGCGGATGGCGTCGAGTTCGAGAGCTTGGGGCTGATCGACATCAAGTTGCATGTGACCGGCAGATAAAGTGTGCCGGCCGTTTCGATCGTGATGTGACAATCACGCTCGGCAAGCGCCGCCGCCAGGGGCACGAGCTCGGCGTGCAGCATCGGCTCGCCGCCGGTGAGCACCGCGTGTGCAGGCTCCAGGGCAACGACCTGCTCCAGAATCTCTTCGACCGAAAGATCCTCGCCCTCCGGATCCCAAGACGTGTAGGGCGTGTCGCAATAGGAGCAACGCAGATTGCAACCGCTGGTACGGATGAAGACGCTGGGCGTTCCGGTGAGGAGCCCTTCGCCCTGCCGCGAGCGATAGATCTCGGCAATTCTCACGTCGCGTACGGGAGCGGATCAGCCAATCCCGCCTCGGCGAAACCCTTGAGTCGTAGCTGGCACGCGTCGCAGTGCCCACAGGAGATGCCCGCAGCGTCCGGATCGTAGCAACTGTGCGTCAGTCCGTAGTCGACACCCAGTTCAATCCCGCGGCGAATGATTTCGGCCTTGGTCCATTCAATCAGCGGCGCATGGACGCGAAAAGCGAGCTTGTGCTCCACGCCCGCTTTGGTCGCCAGATTGGCCAGCCGCTCGAAAGCGGCGATAAACTCAGGCCGGCAGTCCGGGTAGCCACTGTAGTCCACGGCGTTGACGCCGACGAACAGGTCGGCCGCATCAACCACTTCTGCGTAGGCCAGCGCCAGCGCGAGGAACACGGTATTCCGCGCCGGAACGTACGTGATCGGAATGCCGGCTTCCAGCTCGTCGGCGCTGCGATCCTTGGGCACAGGCAAGTCGGACGTCAGCGCGCTGCCGCCGAACTGATCGAGCGCAATCTGTTGAATCACGTGGCGACGCGCGCCGAAAAACTCCGCCACGCGCCGCGCTGCGTCGAGCTCGTGACGATGCCGCTGTCCATAGTCGACGGTCAACGCGTAGAGTTCGTATCCGGCATCCTTCGCAATGGCTGCCGTCGTGGCCGAATCGAGACCACCAGAGAGCAGGACGACTGCGGAACGTGACATGGAATCGACGTATGTCTAGTCGAAGGAGAGACAACACGAGGCTGGTGAAGAGACGCGCCCGCTGGAGCAGTTAGCCAGGACCTTGGCGACGCCACTGGCATGATGGCACAATGCGGCATTGTGGAAAAGGAGCCCCCTGCGATGTCCGACGACTTCCGCCAGCGTCTGGAAACGTTCGAGAACCAGTTTCCCCAGCGCGAATACACGATCGAAATCACCTGCCCCGAATTCACATCGGTCTGTCCAAAGACCGGCCAGCCGGACTTCGGCGTGCTGACGATTCGCTATGTGCCGGCCGCGCTGTGTGTGGAGCTCAAGAGCCTCAAGCTGTATTTGCAGCAATTTCGCAACGAGGGCATCTTTTACGAGCACATTACGAACCGCATCCTCGACGACCTGGTGGCCGTCACCACCCCGCGGTGCATGACGCTGGAAGCGGCCTTCACGCCGCGGGGTGGAATCACGACCAAGGTCACAGCCACGTACGAAGCGTCGAAGTAGCGATCGACCTGACGTGGTCGCTCACCACCTTGGCTAGTACGCCTGACGATCGGATCGCGCGAGCCACTGAGCGAACAGCTCGCGGCACTCATCGGCGAGCACGCCCTTGGTGAGCTTCACCGAGCTGCGACCGTCCTTCAACAGACGGGCGGCCGAGACGCTCAGCTCGTTGAAGCCCGCCTGCGCCGCATCGGCAATTCCCGCGCCGCAGTAAACATGCGCCACCCGCGCCCAGTGCAGAGCCGCCGCGCACATGGGACAGGGCTCGCAGGTTGTGGCAACAACGGCGCCCTCAAGGTGCAACTCCCCGACGATCTGGCACGACGCGCGCAAGGCATTGATTTCGGCGTGGGCCGTGATATCGACGTCGGACGCCACGGTATTGTGCGCGGCCGCGATGACGCGATCTTCAACGGCGATTGCGCACCCGAACGGGGAATTTCCAGCCGCAATTCCGCGGCGGGCGGCGTCAATTGCTCGTCGCATCAAGTCCGCCGGATCCATCGGCCTACTTCTTCTTGCGGGGCGCCGCTTGTTTGCGGGGTAACGTGCGGGCGAACCGCAAGGCGCGCTGGAGCCAACCGTTCAGTTCGTCGTGCGTCACAATGCCCTCTGGCAACACATAGACCATGCCCCGCATCGGCTTGCCGGTGAAGTCCATGGGCAGCGCGTGTGGCTCCTGCAGCGCAGCGTCGCCCTCTTCGGGTCCGAGTCGCAGCATCAGTCGATCGTCGACCACGCCGCAGAGCATGTTGCCGTGCAGCATGAAGGCGATCCCGCCGAACATCTTCCGCTCGCTGATACCCTGTCGACGGGCCAGCGCGCGGCGAATACGCTCGGCCAGTACTTCGTCGTATGCCATGGCAAATTGGCTCGGGCGATTCGACTTACGAAGCCAGTTCTTTTCCAAGCCCACGAATGATGTCGTACATCGCGTCCAGATAGTCTTCCGCATCGTCAAGCGCCATGGTGAGCGGCGGGCTGACGCGCAACACGCGACCGGCCAAAGGACCGAGTAGGTGAATGGCCCGGCCGCGTTCGTCTCCCCGATAACAGGCTTCGACGCACGCCACGGCCACGTCGTCGGCCGAATGTCGGCCGACGGCCGCACACTCGACACCCCACACCACACCCTCACCGCGTACGCGGGCCACCGCGTCGAGTTCTTCGATTCGCAACAAGCCGCGTTCAAGGACGCCCGCCAGTCGCGCTGCGTGCGCGAGGATATCGTTCGCCTCGAACTCATCGAGCGTCGCCACGACCGCCGCGCAGGCGAGACTGTTGCCGCTCCAGGTATCGCTGCCTTCGCCATATTTCAGCGCTGCCAGGGATTCTTCTGGTCCCGCCAAGGCGGCAACGGGCACACCGTTTCCGAGACCTTTGCCCAGCACGACGATGTCGGGTTCGAGCCCGTAGTGCGCGAAGGCATACATCGGCCCGGTGCGGCCGAAGTTCGACTGCACCTCGTCGAGGATGAACAACATCTCGTTTTCGCGACAGAATCGCTCGAGCAATTGCAGGTACTCGGGCTGCGGATGGTAGGAGCCCGCGGCCCCGAGATACGGTTCGGTAATCAGACAACACAAACGCGAGCCACACGCCGCCTGCAGCGCGGAGAGTTCCTGCTCATAGGGTGCCAGATCGAGCGGCCCGTTGCGTTGCGCAACTGTTGCGCACTCCTGCATGGGAAAGCTGATGAATCGCACGCGCGGATCGCGATCCGCATCGCTTTCGCTGCCCGTCACAGCGCCGGCGAGCCCTTTCTTGCCGTGAAAGCCGTGCCGGGTCGCGACGATCACGCAATCATGGCCTCGCCGGGCGGCCAGCGCGGCCCAGAGCGCTTTCTGGATGGCCTCGCTGCCACTGGCGGCCCACAAGATCTGTTCGAACCGTCCGCCACCGGGCTGCGCGCGCAGATTGGCCAGCAGTCGCTCGGTGGCGCGCGTCTCCAATTCCGTGCCGGCGTTGTAGGCGCACAGCGGCACAGCCGCGCTGAACGCTGAATCGCCCTGCCCTGCAGTTGCAAGGGCGCCCAATCCCAACTCGTCGAGCACGCGCTGCCACCACCGAACCGGGTTGTGGCCCAGGTTGGCGACCAGCACGCCGGACGTGAAGTCGGCCAACTTGCGGCCGTCGACCGTCCAGTGGAAAGCGCCGGCGCTGCGATCGATGACGGCCAGGCTGGGCGTATAGGTTCGCTGCCCGATTGGCTCGACGTCATACAATCGCCCACGCAGGGCATTGCCCAGCGGCTCGCCGGCATGCTCAATCGCCTGTGGCGCTTCGCGATGAGACTCAGGCGTATCAGTAGTTTGCGGATTGCTCATCAAGCGGTTCTGCTCACTTTTCACACCGGCGACCGCCATCGCGCTGGTCGCGGGCATCCTCGTCAAAGTGGTCCATCACACTGTCTGGTCGTACAGCACTTCCGGCTCGCCGTGGCCGGGTCGCCAAAGCACCAGCCCACCGGCGGCGTGATTCACTTCAACCATGCAACCCGGCTGGCCGGCCGCATGTCGGGCCAATATCGCCTCCATCGCCTGCACGGCGGCCACCGTCTGCCGGTCGGCCGAAAGATCGTTGTATTCCAGCTCGCGCGCCCGGGCCAGACGCTGCTCGCGCTCGGCAGCCGGACCGCCGAACTCGACCGTTCCCACCTCGTGAGCGAATCGCTCCAGCACTTCAATGCCGTAACCGCGCTGGCCCCGCTCGCCCCACGGCTCAAGCACGTCCGCGTTGTAGTGGTTGTTGGGCGTGATTTTGACCTCGTGCGGCGTGCGGTCTTCGATCGTGCATTCGACACCCCGCTTGCGGCTATGACCATTCCAGACGCCGTTGTCAAAGCGGAATTGCACTTCCTGCTCGACGTAGCCGGGAAAATTGTCGGGCGTCACCCAACTCGTATGAATGTCGAACGCCGCTTCACGGCCATCGTCGTAACCGTATTCGAGCCGCAACTCTGTCGAATCCCACGTGTCGCCATCGGCCGCTGCGACAATACCGCGCTGGCCCGTGCAGGCGATGCGGCGCAGTCGGCCGCCGAAGGTAAAGTCGATGAGCTTGATGTAGTGCACGGCCACGTACGTGCCGGGGTTGCGACCGGCGATCCACTCGGAGAACTGATTGGCGGAGATGATCTTTGGCTCCAACAGCGAACAATATCCGCTGTTGACGTGCACGAGTTGGCCTTCGGCGACGAGTGTACGGAGCTTCTTGTGATCTGGATCGAGCAGCTTGTGATAAACGACCTTGGCCAACACTCTGTGGCGCGCAGCCAAGGCCTGCAGCTCGTCGAGTTCCGCTAGCAAAAGGACCGACGGTTTCTCGATCAGTAGGTGCTTTCCTGCTGCGAGCACTTCACGCGCGATCTCGAAATGCCGCTGGTCGGGCGTGGCAACGCAGACGAAATCGACATCGCCCGAGAGTAGTTGCCGAATTCCTTCGGGCCCAGCGAGGTTCTGAGGCGCGGTTTCTGATTCGCCATGCGCTTCGATATACGCGGCGGCTCTCCGCCCGGTACGGCTTGCCAAGCCTGACAATTCAACCCGCAACACGCCGCAATTCTGCACATACCAGCCGCGGCGGGCGCGCTCGAAAAACGGGCGGTAAGTCTCGTCGAAAATCATTCCCACGCCGGCCATGCCCGCCCGCAGGCAGTGCACAGGTACGGTGCTCGCGCTCTCGTCGCTCATGCGGGCATCGTAATGCACGCCTCACGACCGTGCCAAGACGCCGCAGATTGAGCGCACATCAGAGTCGGTCGCTTGTCACGGCCCCAACGCGGTCGCACAATGGTCGCTCTTGCAGTTGAGCAGCAAGAGCATTGAAGCGATATCAACTCGAGGAGGATTCGCCACTATGGCCGACGAGCCCCGCGTCATTCTCAGCGGCTTCGCTGACGAAGCGGCCAATCAGAAGACCGCCGTGCAGCAGTTTGCCGCGTTTGCCGCCATGGGGCTGCAGTACTACAGCTTGCGATTCATCGACGTGGGCGGTGGCGTAAAGAACGTCATGCAGCTCACCAAGCGCGAGATTCAGCAGGTCCGACATTTGGAAGACGAATACGGCTTGAACGTCGCCACGATCGGATCGCCGCTGGGCAAAGTGAAACTTCGCGACGTAGACGACGGGACCAAGAACAAATACGTGCCGTTCGCGAAGTATCTGAAGACCGAAGTCGCCCGCGCTTGTGAATTGGCACATGCCTTCGAAACCAAGCTCATCCGCGGCTTCTCCTTTTACCATCCGCGCGGGACCGATCCCCAAGAGCACCTGCCCCAAGTCGTCGACCAACTGGGCCAAATGGCCGAGGCCTGCCACCGCTCTGATCTCACGTTGGGATTGGAAATCGAAGCCAACCTGGTTGGTCAAACGGGGCCGCTGTTGGCCGAAATCCACCGCCAGGTCGATCATCCGGCCATGGTGCTCGTGTTCGATGCAGCCAACGTACTCTGCCAGGGTTACTCGGCGGCCGAAGTGTTCGAACACTACCTGGCCATGAAGCCCGCCATGGGTTGGATGCACGTGAAGGACTATCGCGCCCCGGTGGATGAAGAGCGGGAGCGCGGGCACGTCGATGAGGGCGCGCTGAAGCACTTCGTCCCGGCCGACTTGGGCCACGCGGCCCACGAAGCCATCTTCCGCGACTTGCGCGATCATCTTCCGAAGCTCCAACGCAAGCTCAAGCGACGCGGCATCCCCGGCGTGTTCGTCGATTTGGAACCGCACGTCAAAGGCGGTGGCCAGTTCGGCGGTTTCAGCGGGCCCGACGGGATGGGCGTCGCGCTGCGAGGACTGTGCCGCGTGCTCGACTACACGCAGGTCGGGTATCACTTGCGCGACTTCGACGACATCCGCGCCGCCCGCGGCTTCTGAGATCCATCGCTGCGCGGAAACGCCTTCGCGATGGAGCCATGCAAACGCTCAACAGGGCTTACGACGACGCTTCATCTGCGCTCGCGCTCGGCGTCGCGCCACTCTCCGTCGGGGCTTGTGTGGCGTCGTCCTGCCCATCATCGTCATCGGCGAACTGGCGCTTTGTCCCCGCAGCGGATCCCGAGTTGAGCGCATACTGCACTCCACAGATCATCGCCAGGATCAGCGCGCCGATGCCGGTGTAGAAGGCCGTCGTATTGATGCCGTCGGCCTGCAGCATGAGGATAGCGGCGCAGACGAGTGCGATGAGCGAGATAATCGCCAACACATAGATGCTGTGGCGGCGCTTCTGCCGCGCGTGTTGGTTGATGGCTGCCGACGCGTTGCGATTGGCCAACTCCCTCATCGCGCGGAAGTCGATTGATTGTTCCGGCACCGAACGCCGCGGCATCGCCGAAGGTGCATCGGCACTGGAGTCCGACGTCGGCCGACTGGGCCGCGCGGCGGGCGCCGACTGGCGCAATTGATCGGCCGATACCGTGTCGCGAGTCGGTGCGGGTGCCGGTCGCGTCGGGTGTTCAGCAACCATCGTCTGCGGCGCCGATCGCCCCTTGTCGCCGATGCGATTCAGCAGCCGCGCCATGTAGTCTTCGATCGATTCTTCTTCCTCATCCTTCTCCCCTGCATCCATCACCACAGTTTTCTGCGGTGC
>CALKYM010000311.1 GCA_938003525.1 uncultured Planctomycetales bacterium
TTAAGCGAACGGCGACCGTCGGCCTCAACGGCGATTCAACCACCATCGGTCACGGAGCCGTCGTGATCGCCGCGATTACCAGTTGCACGAACACCAGCAACCCCTCAGTGATGATCGGCGCCGGCCTGCTCGCCAAGAAAGCGGCCGAACGGGGCCTCAACGTCAAGCCCCACGTGAAGACCAGCCTGGCGCCCGGCTCGCGTGTGGTGACCGACTATCTGGCCCGCGCCGGACTCGATAAGTCGCTCGACGCCCTCGGCTTCCAAACCGTCGGCTACGGCTGCACCACATGCATCGGCAACAGTGGTCCCTTGCCCGAGCCGGTCGCTGAGGCAGTCCGCAGCGAAGACCTCGTCGTGTCTGCCGTGCTCAGTGGCAACCGCAACTTCGAGGGCCGCGTGAACGCCCTGGTCAAAGCCAACTATCTGGCCAGCCCGCCGCTGGTCGTCGCATACGCCCTGGCTGGCACGACCGATATCGATCTCAACAGCGAGCCGCTGGGCACAGGCTCGGACGGCAAGCCGGTCTACCTGAAGGACATCTGGCCCTCGGCCGAGGAGATCGCCGAAACGATCGCCCAGGCAATCACGCCCGAAATGTTTGCCGAGCGTTACGGCAGCGTGTTCACCGTGAACGAACGCTGGAACGCCATTCAAGTCAGCGGCAGCGATCTTTATCCCTGGGATCCAGACAGCACCTACATCCAGGAACCGCCCTTCTTGCTCGATCTCGGGCCGGAACCCTCCCCGATTCCACCGATCGAGAACGCGCGCGTGCTGGTCGCGCTGGGCGATTCGGTCACGACCGACCACATCTCGCCTGCCGGGTCGATCGCCAAAGATGGACCGGCCGGTCGATACCTGATCGATCGCGGCGTCGAACCGCGCGACTTCAATAGCTTCGGCTCGCGACGCGGGAACGATCGCGTCATGACCCGCGGCACGTTCGCCAACGTGCGCTTGAGAAACCTGCTGGCGCCGGGCACCGAGGGTGGTGTCACGCGGCACCTACCTGATGGCGAGCAGATGAGCGTCTTCGACGCGGCCAACAAGTATCGCGAAGAAGGCGTGCCGTTGATCGTGCTGGCGGGAGCCGAGTATGGGACCGGCAGCAGCCGCGACTGGGCTGCCAAAGGAACATCGCTGTTGGGCGTCCGCGCCGTCATCGCCGCCAGCTACGAACGCATTCATCGCAGCAATCTGGTGGGCATGGGCGTGTTGCCGCTCGAACTGCCCAAAGACCAGACTTGGCAATCGCTTGGTCTCACCGGCGAAGAGCAATACACCATTAGCGGTTTGGACAAGGACCTCAAACCCCGCGGCAAGCTGCAAGTGGTGGCCACCGACGACGCCGGCAGGACGACCGAGTTTGAAGTCACCCTCCGCATCGATACGCCGGTCGAGATGGACTACTACCGCAACGGGGGCATCCTGCAGACGGTGCTCCGCAAGATCCTCAAAGCCGAGGCGTAGCGAAAGACTCCGTGCGGCTGATCAACGGCGGCCGCGCTACGACGATTGCGGCACGTCGCGGCCGAGCATCACGAAGTGATCCTTGAAGTGGCTCACGGCCTCAGTCGGGTTCAAATCGAACACCGTGCGGCCCAATGTGTCCCAGCGCCCGCGATCGAAGTGGAACACGGCGGTCGCGGCCCGCAGCTTGGTGACGCTGCCGATCTCATCGAGCACCATGCCGCTTTCGGGATGCTCGTAAGCAATCGTTACGGCAACGAAGGCACACAGTCGCCGGCTGCGGCGATCGCGGGCATAGGTCACATCGTTGGCGAAGTCACAATCTTCCCAACGCAGCCGCGGTGCTTTGCCCGATGTGGCGGCTAGTTGCAAGAACCGCGCTTCCAGCCGCTCGCGCTGGCGGTGAAACTGACGCCGCGCCTGATCGAATCGCGACTCGCGGATCGTATTGCGCACGGGACGCCACAGCACGCCGACGAGCACTGCGCCGACGCTCACAAACAGTCCGACAATCCACCAATCTCCGACCATGGACTTGGCTCCCGCCATCGCACTCCGTACGGGGTTACGGCCACCGGACTGATTCTAGCTAGCCGCGTCGCCGCGAAGCAAGCATCTGCGCAGCGGACGTTACGCCCGTCACGCCGTGGGAGCGAATATGCGGCACTAGTGGCGGTGGCCGGCAACCCGCTATTCTGGCGAGATGCCCATTCTTGGTGCCCACATGTCGATTGCCGGCGGCTACCACCACGCCGTCGAGGCCGCGCAGGCGGCGGGCTGCGACTGTGTGCAACTTTTCACGAAGAACAACAACCAGTGGCGTGCGAAATCGATCACCGCCGACGACGTATCGAAGTTTCGCGATGCGCTGCGGACGTTACAGATCACGCACCCCATTGCTCACGATTCCTATCTCATCAACCTCGCCACACCTGATCCGGCACTGTGGCGCAAGAGCGTGGATGCATTCGTCGTCGAGCTGCGCCGCGCCGAGCAATTGGGAATTCCCTACGTTGTCGCCCATCCGGGGGCCTATACCACCAGCAGCGAGACAGCAGGACTCCGCCGCATCATCGAAGCTTTGCATGAGGTACATCGACAGACGCGCGGCTGCTCTGCGCAGTGCTTGTTGGAGACGACAGCGGGCCAGGGCTCGAACCTCGGCTGGCGCTTCGAGCACTTGGCCACGATTCTCGATGGCGTGCAAGACCCTGACCGCTTAGGAGTCTGCGTCGACACCTGCCACATCTTTGCCGCCGGCTACCCACTCGCCACGCGCAAGGAGTATCTGAGCACCGTGCGGCAGATGGATCAGACGTTTGGCATCGCTCAGGTCAAGGCCTTTCATCTCAATGACAGCAAACGCGAGCTCGGCTCGCGGGTCGACCGGCACGAGCACATCGGCCGCGGGCACTTGGGGCTCGAACCTTTTCGATTCCTGCTGAACGATCGCCGCTTTCGCCGCGTACCGATGTACATGGAGACGCCCAAGGGCGAAGAGCAGGGCGAGCTGCTCGACGTCATCAATCTGCGCACGTTGCGCGGACTCGTCGACGCAAAGACCGGCACGACAAAGGAGAAACCGCGCACCTCGAAGAACAAGTCATCAACGGCCAAGAAAACACAGCGCGTTCGATTGCACCGCTAATCGGGCCGGGAGCGACGATGCGCGATGCGCTTGGCTGCTTCGTACGGTGGCGGCCTGCACATCCGTTCCAGTCCGCAACAGCCCAACTCGGTGTCGTCGTCACCCGTCGGTGTGCTCGGCGCGCAGCACCGCGGCGCCACATGACCGACAGCCTGGCGAATTCAGCCTGTACCGTTGGCGTGCAAAAACCAGCGAGCCGAGGCCGCGCGTGCCGATGATGGCGTAGCGACCGCCGGCCGTATTGCGGGCAGTAAATTGACCCCCCAAAAACGCCTCGATACAGTGAGGATGTCCGTTATCACGCGGCGGACTTGCGGGCGGGTGAGTTCCCGGGAGCCGACGCCGGACGCGCCGCGAACCAAGTTGGACGGGCAAGTATGGCCGTGAAGTATTTCAAGCGCTATCGCATGGAGATCGACCTGGCGCACTTCGCGCCGCCGGAAGGTCCGATGCCTCTCGGCTATTCGCTGGTGCCATGGAGCACGGCGCTCTCGGACATCCATGCGGAGACAAAGTATCTCTCCTTTCGCACGGAGATCGACGCCAACGTCTTTCCCTGTCTGGGCGACGCCGACGGCTGCCGGCGGCTGATGCGCGAGATCAGCCGCAAAGATGGTTTCCTTCCTCAGGCCACCTGGCTGGCGGCCTACGAAGCGGCTCCCGGCGAACGGACCGAATACTGCGGGACCGTGCAGGGAATTCGCGATCGCAGCGGGTTCGGCGCCATTCAGAATCTGGGCATCGTTCCCGAGCATCGCGATCGGCAGTTGGGTACGATCTTGCTGGCCGCGGCCCTGCGCGGGTTTGCCAACGCCGGCCTACGTCGCGCCTACCTTGAGGTTACGGCACTCAACGAAGGCGCGATTCGCCTCTATCGCCGCCTAGGTTTTCACTGCTCGCGAACGGTCTACAAAGCGGCTGAACCCTCGCGCGCCAACTTGCTGGCCCGCGAACCTGTCTGACGTGCGCCGCTGCGCCGTTCGATACGCAGTACGACCCGCTGCCGGAGATGTCCCGTTGCCACCATCCGATTGGCCACGGTACATGGAGCACTTGTCGGATCGCAGCGGAAACCTGATATTTCCCACAGTCGCGCGCAGCGCAACCCACAGTCGCGTGCAGCGAAAAAACGCTGTCGACCCAATCCGGCCGAGACGTGCTCAGTGAGCGAATCGATTCAGTGTGAAACCCTCGCCACTGGTTTGGTGCTCGTGGCCGAGCCCATGCCGTGGCTGGAATCGGCCGCGTTCACGATTCTGATCCCGGCGGGTTCGGCATACGATCCGGAGCAGCTACCCGGGCTGAGTAGCTTTACCTGCGAGATGGCGCTGCGGGGCGCTGGCGACCGCGACAGTCGGCAATTCATCTCCGATCTCGACAATCTGGGCGTCGAACGGGGCGAGTCGGTCTCAGCCGCCCACACCAGCTACAGCGGCGCGACGGTCGCAAAAAACTTGCTGCCGGCTCTCAAGATCGTTTCCGATGCCGTGCTACGCCCCCACTTGCCCGAAGATCAGCTCGAATCGGGTCGGCAAGTAGTGCTCAACGAGCTGGCAGCCGTCGAAGACGAACCCTCGCAGAAGGTCATGCGTGAACTTCGCCGGCGACTGTATCCCCACCCGTGGGGACGTCCCAGCCAAGGCGAGGTCGCCGCCATCCAGCGCATTTCGATCGACGACATCTGCGGGCAACACACGCGTCTCTATCGCCCGACGGGCGCCATCGTGGCGGTGGCCGGCAAGTTCGACTGGAACGCCCTGCGCGAAACCGTCGCTTTGATATTCGACGACTGGCAAAGTGACGACGTGCCCGAGCCCGGCGAAAGTGATGCCGGCCCGCCGCTCGCTCATCTGCCCGAAGAGACACACCAAACGCAAATCGCGGTCGGCTATCCCAGTGTGCCGTACCGTCACGAAGACTATTTTCGCGCGTGGGGGGCCGTCGGCGTGCTCAGCGGTGGCATGAGCTCGCGGCTATTTACCGAAGTGCGCGAGAAACGTGGGCTGTGCTACAGCGTTGCCGCCTCGTACCACACGCTCCGTCATCGCGGCAGCGTGATGTGCTACTCGGGCACGAGCAACGATCGGGCCCAGCAGACGCTCGACGTGTTGGTCGGCGAGCTCCAGCGGCTGGCAGAGGGCATCGAAGACTTCGAACTCCAGCGGCTCAAGGCCCGCATCAAAAGCGCCCTGGTCATGCAGCAGGAATCAAGCTCGGCGCGTAGCGGAGCGATCGCCCGCGACTGGTATCACCTGGGGCGCGTGCGCACACTCGACGAGTTGGGCGGCAAGATCGACGCGCTTTCGCGCGAGGAGATCAACGACTATCTCCGCGATCACCCGCCGGCCGAATTCACGATCGTGACGCTGGGGCCACAGCCGTTGGAGGTGCCCAGTGGAGTTTCGTGAGCACAGGCTCGAAAACGGCCTGCAAATCGTGGCCGAAGTGAATCCGCAGGCGCATTCGCTGGCGGTCGGCTTCTTTGTAGAAACCGGCGCTCGCGACGAGGCGCCCGCCGAGGCCGGGCTGAGTCACTTCCTCGAACACATGATGTTCAAGGGGACGCCGACCCGTTCGGCGGCCGACGTGAATCGCGAGTTCGACGAGATGGGGGCCCACTACAACGCCTTCACCAGCGAAGAAAACACCGTCTACTACGCGGCCGTGCTGCCCGAGTTTCAGCAGCAGGCCGTGGGCCTGCTGGGCGACATTCTGCGGCCCTCGCTGCGCGGCGAAGACTTCGATACCGAAAAGCAGGTGATCCTCGAAGAGATTCAGATGTACGAGGATCAGCCGCCCTTTTGCGCGGACGAAAAGTGCAAGGCCATGCTCTTCGGCGCACACCCTTTGGGAAACAGCGTGCTGGGAACCGGCGATAGCGTCTCCGCACTGACCGTCGAGGCCATGCGCAACTACTGGACGCGCCGCTACGGTCCCCAAGACATCGCCCTGGTGGCCACGGGCAACGTGGACTTCGACGCGCTGGTCAAGTTGGCCGAGTCCGTTTGTGGCGGCTGGGAGCGACAAGACGGCGGACGCACTGTCGTCAAAGCGGAAGCGCAGCCCGGCTTCGCTTGCGTCCACAAGCCCTCTGCCACGCAGGAATACCTGCTGCAGATGGCGCCCGCGCCCGCGGCGGAAGACACAGACCGCTACGCGGCCAAGTTGCTGACCACCATCCTCGGCGACGACACCGGCAGCCGCCTGTACTGGGAGCTGGTCGACCCTGGGTTGGCCGAACACGCCAGCGTCGCGCACTACGACTATCAAGGCACCGGCCTGTACATGACCTACGTGAGCTGCGCCCCACAAGATGCAGCGCAGAACCTGGAGCGACTGGGCGACACGCTGGCCGATCTCGAAGCCCACGGCATTACCGATGAAGAGCTGGCCCTGGCTAAGAACAAGGTCAGTTCGCGTGTCGTGCTCTCGGGAGAACGCCCTCGCGGACGGCTGTTCACCGTAGGCACCAACTGGACGCAGCGGCAAGAGTATCGCAGTGTCCGCGACGATCTCGACGCCGTCGCCGCGCTCACGCGCGATGATCTGATGGCTGTGTTGGCCAAGTTTCCCTTCTCCAAGTCCGCCACGCTCGCGATCGGTCCGCTCGCCGATCTGGTTCCGCAAGGCTAACGCACCCGTGAGCGCTGCGCCCTGTCGCACCGCTCGAATCTGGTCCGACACCAACTCGTTGCGTACGATGACCCCGGCTCGAAGGGCCTGGGTCGATCACTAAGGGAGGGCAGGGGGTACCGAGTCATGTCGAGCGATGCTGCCGTTGAGACTCCGGCGCCCCGGCGCAAGACCCGCTGGTGGCTTCCGCTCGGGGTCGGCGTGTTGGTCGTGGCCGCCTGGGGCGGGATTTGGGCGTACCCCGATGAAACACTCGACGTCGGCTCGCGTCGCATGTTCACGATCATGAGCGGCTTTTTGGGCCTCGCGCTGATGCTGCTCTGGTTGTGGCTGCTCTCGGGGCTCGGGTGGAAGCTGCGGCTGGGTAGTTTCCTGTTGGTGGTGGTGGTAGCGGGGGCTGCAGTGGCCTCCGTGCGGCGCGTGAACTTCACGGGCGACATGCAACCGACGTTCGTTTTTCGCTGGCAGACGACAGGCGACACGTTGCTCGATCAGCATTTGCGCGCCGCCGCGGGCAACAACGAACCGCTGCCTCCGATCGATCTGGCGGTTGGGCCGCTCGACATCCTTGAGTACCGCGGTGCCAGCCGCGATGGAGTTACGAACGGTCCAGCCCTGGCCCGCGATTGGGCCGACGAAAGCCCGACGGCCATCTGGCGGCAGCCGGTCGGTGGCGGTTACGGGGCCTTCATCGTCGTGGGCAACTGTGCGTATTCACTCGAGCAGCGACATGGCGAGGAGTGCGTCGTCTGCTACGACACCGCCAGCGGTCGCCAGCGCTGGGTGCACGGCTACGCAGAGCGTTTTAGCGAAGCGCTGGGTGGAGTGGGGCCGCGCGCTACGCCAACATTCTACCAGGGACACGTCTACTCGCTGGGCGCGGGCGGCAGGCTGGTGTGCCTGAATGCGGAATCGGGCGAACCGGTCTGGAAGCAGAACATGCTCGAACTCGCCGGTGGCGACAACCTGCGTTGGGGGCAAAGCGGGTCGCCGCTGGTCGTCGACGACCGCGTGTACATCGCCTGCGGACCTGAGACGGCGCCGCCTGCTAAGGGCAGCGTGATGGCTGTCGATGCCACGACGGGTGATCTGATCTGGGCATCCGGAGATTACAAGGGCGGCTATGCCTCACCGGTCATTGTCGACCTCGCCGGCACACGACAGTTGCTCGTGTTCGAAGGTGTGGGAATGACCGCCTACAACCCCGACGACGGCGCGCAACTCTGGCACTTCCCCTGGACATCCGACTTCGACATCAATGCGGCGCAACCGCTGGTCGTCGACGAATACCATGTATTGATCACTTCCAACAAAGGCGCGGCCCTGTTGCACGTGGCCCAGGCAGACGGCCAGTGGAGCGCTGAAGCCAAATGGCGGAACAACCGCCTCAAGGCACACTATGCCTGCGTCGTCATGCACGAAGGCTACGTCTACGGACTGGACGTCGGCATCCTCACCTGCCTCGATCTGGAAACCGGCAAGCCTGCCTGGAAGGGTGGCCGTTACGGGCACGGGCAGATGCTGTTGCGCGATGATCTGTTGATCGTGCTCAGCGAGTCGGGCGAGCTGGCGCTGGTGGCCGCCACGCCCGACAGCCACCAGGAGCTGGGACGCATTCAGGCCATCGAGGGCAAAACGTGGAACAACCCCACGCTGGTCGGCGACCGCATCTTCATTCGCAACGACCTGGAGATGGCCTGCTACGAGTTGCCGCTGGCCGCTGCTTTCGAGTAACGAACGTCTGCCGTCCTGCGAGCGCGCACCGCGGGCTACAAGGACGCTGGCGGACTGGGCCGGCGGCAGCGCACGGCCAGATGATAGGCTCGGCGGGGACCGGGGTCGTTGCCGAGTGGGCAGATCAGGTAGCGGCGACCAGACTGCGTTCTTCGTCGTAACGACTCATCTCGTCGAGCACGACGGGGTGCCAGGTGGGATCGCGGAGCTGGGATTCCACATAGTTCTCCACCGCCCAGCGGCGGAGCCGCAACTCCTCGACAAGATCGATCTCCTGTGTCACTGCTTGCATGGCCGCATCTCCTCGCACGTCTGTCAGAACCGTTGCTTCTTGCACGCTTTTGCTAGCGAATCCCCCCACCAGAACGGGTCATAGTATCGTCCCCGGCGGCTGGTGGAAAGAAGATTTCTGCCGAAATCTCCACACAAGCACCTTGCTCCGATCATAGCAGGCCAGCGTGAACTGCTATCGGCCCTAAAGTTTACTCACCTTCACCAATTCCACGCACTCGGTGAGTACACGACTAGCAGATAGGGGCGGGGTCTGGCTCATTTTTTGTTCGAAAGACGATGCTCCTGCAAAAGCGCGACAGCCAAAAAGTGTGCCTGACCCCCTGATGATGCGTCATGGTAAGAACAGCTAACCGCCGACTGACATCAGTACGCGTGCCGACCGCGCGCTGTTCGGGTCCGCGAAACACGACGCGGGGCATTCACCGCGCGGCGGCGCCCGTCGTTGCCAGCGCAGCGATGATCGCGCGGCAAAACTCGGGCAGGTCGTCGGGCTTGCGGCTGGAGATGAAGTGGCGGTCGACGACCACCGCCGCGTCTTCCCAGGTGGCGCCGGCGTTGACCAGGTCGTCTTTGATGCCGGGCGAACCGGTGACGCGCACGCCGCGGTAGATGCCGGCGGAAATCGGTATCCAGCCGCCATGGCAGATGGCCGCCACCAGCTTCTCGGAAGCGGCGAAACTCCGCACCAGTTCCAACAGCATCGGGTCGCGGCGCAGCTTGTCGGGAGCGAATCCGCCGGGAATGACCACCGCGTCGAAGTCTTTGCTGCGCATGTCGACCAGCGCGGCATCCGCGACACATGGATAGCCGTGCTTGCCGCTGTACGTGGTACCGGCTTCCGGTCCCGCAACGACCACCTCAGCGCCGGCCTCCTGCAGCCGCAGTTTCGGATACCAGAGCTCCAGGTCTTCGTAGATATCGCCGATGATCACGAGCACGCGACGGCCGGCGAGCGGTAAATCAGACATCCGTGAAGCGTCTCCTTGTACGTCGATGAACCGTGTTGTTTAGAGCGTTTCGAGATAAGTAATCACGTCGGCGATTTCCTCAGGAGTGAGGTCGCGCGTCCCTCCCGCTTGCGTCGGGCGGTGAGGGCCGCTGAGCACTTCTTCCAGCGAGCGGCAGCGCCCGTCGTGTAGCCAGCGAACCTGTCGCGCCACACCGATTAATCCCGGGGTGTTGTACCCCTCGTAGGCGTCGTTGTCCGCGCCGAGCCCCAGGTCGTGTACCTGCCCGTCGGTGAAATAAGGACCGTTGTGGCACGCCGCGCAGCCGGCTTCGTCGCTGTGAAAGAGTTGCTCGCCGCGGCGAGCCGCATCCGACAGCGCGCCGCGTTCGCGGCGTTGCCAGTTGGGCGGCGCTTCCAGCGTGCCGAGATACGCGGCCAACGCCCTCACATCCGCGCGGCGCGGTGTGTCGAGCGTCAGTAGTGTGTCTGAGAGCGATTTGCGCACGGCCGCGTGCAGGTCGGTCTGCCAACCGTGCCACGTCCAGGGCTCGGTTTCGGCGACGTGATACAGGCCCTTGATCGTCTTGAACGTGCCGCCGAATTGACCATCGTTTCGCGTGTCGACGGTCGGCGTGTTGGGGCCACCGTCGTAGTGACAACTGTGGCAACTGTACCACTGGTCGAGGCTTCGCTGGCCATCGTAAAAGATCGCCTCGCCGCGACGCGCAAGCGTCGGCTCATCCGCTCCGCCCAGATTGACGCTTCCTGAAACGGCCCGCGCATCGAGATCGACCTCTTGCACGCAGTTGAGCAGGTAGTTGGCAACCCACACGTGGCGGCCATCGGCAGCGAATCGCACGCCCATCGGCCGGCCCCCCAACTCGACGCGATAGAACCGATCGGGCGCATCGCGCAGTTCCAGCGCCAGGTGATCGCCGGGACCGCCGTAGTCGATCCAGGGCAGCGCTTCGCTGCGATAGACCAGCAATTCATGGGTGCCTGACCCGGTGGCAACCAGCCACGACTCGTCGGGCGATAGCGCCATGCCGTGAGGATCGGACACGGCGCGTCCGGGCGGATCGAGCGAGATCGCCTCGCGGCGTGCATGTTCGTCGAGCCGCACTCTGGCAATGCGGCTGGCGAGCACCCAGCCGCGGCGGATATTGAACTCGGTGATCGGATTGCTCAGATACGTGATCCACGGAAAGTACACGTGTTGTCCGTCGGCCGAACATTGCATGTGGCCCAGGTTCATGCCCACGAATGTCTCTTGGAAGAGCTTCTCGCCGCGGTTCGCGTCGACGACGGCCACACCCCCGTCGCCACTGATGCCGACCGCCAGCCGGGCGTCGTCGGGAGAGAGTGCCAGATAGCGCGGCCAGCGACCGACGGCGATCTCGCGCAGCACCCGCTGCTGTGCCAAATCCACCTCCGCGACGGCGTCCTTAGCGGACAGCGCCACAAACGCGCGCGCCCCGTCACTCGTCACCGCCACCCCGGCGGGTTCATAGCCAACGTCGATCGCCGCGACGCGCTGTAGTTTGCCCTCGACAATCCGCAGGTGCTCGACAATGCCCTCGTAGGCGCAGGACAGGAGCACTTCGTCACGCGCCGGCAGCGCGACAACCGCGGTCGGGCGGCGGCCGCAGGCCAGCTCGTCGACGAGCGTGCCGCTTTTCAGGTCGACGAGCGAAGCGGAGTTCGACGTCTGATTGGCGGTCACCAACCAACGACCACTAGCGGTGATGACGAGGTCGACCGGCGAACGGTCGCCGGTGACATCGTCGGCGGCTTGGGTCGACTGCCCATCTTCGCCGCGCGCGGCTGGTCCGGCAGGCGGCATCGTCGCCGCGAGCGCCACTCCGCAGATCAACGCGGTGCCAGCAAGCGGAGTCCACCACGTTGCACTGTTGGGTCGAGTCGCTACGGACATTGACGAGTCGCTCACGCTGAACATCGTGTGACGGCAGTTGGCGGCCCGCCACCTGTATGATGGTCATTTTACTGATCGCCCGTTGCCGGGGCAGCCCCTGTGACTTCGCACCAACACCACAAGAGAGAGCCTGCCCGCGCGCAGTTTCTGATGGCGACGTGTCAAATCGGGGCCGAAAACGCATTCAAACGCGAGATGACGCAGCTCTGTCCGGATGCACGGTTCGCGTATTCGAGGCCCGGTTTCTTGACGTTCAAGCTGCCGAGCGAACACGGACTCTGCGACGACTACAGCGCCGGCAGTACGTTTGCCCGTGCGCTGGCGTTCTCGTTGGGCAAAGCCGCTGGCGAAGACAATGACGAGCGGGCCGCGAAATTCTGGGACTTGCTGGTCGATGTCAACGTCGAACGGGTCCATGTCTGGTCGCCCGACCTTGCGCCGGTGGGCGATCGCGGCTACGTTCCCGGTCCGACGACCGCCGCGTCTGAAGTGCGCGACAAAATTATCGCGGCACGGCCGGATCGCGAGAACGTCGCCGCCGTTGATGCCCTCCGCGTACCAACAAGGCGCGGACAGCTCGTGGCTGACTGCGTGCTCGTCTCGGATCACGAGTGGTGGGTCGGCTTTCACCGCGCCACGGGCGAGACTTCCTGCTGGCCAGGGGGCCTGCGCGAAATCGAAATCCCGCTGCACGCCGTTTCGAGGGCTTACGCGAAGATGGTCGAGGCGCTCCGCTGGCTGCGTATGTCTCTGCAACGCGGTGAGCAGGTCGCGGAGATCGGCTGTGCGCCGGGCGGCGCGGCGCAGGCATTGCTCGATCGTGGGCTGCACGTGTTGGGGATCGATCCGGCAGAGGTCGCTACGGAGGTGCTCGCGCATCCCAACTTCGTTCACCTGCAAAAACGCGGCGCTGAGGTCCGCCGCAGCAAGTTTCACGACGTACGGCTGTTGGCGGTCGACGTCAATATCGAGCCGCCCGTCGTGCTGGACATGGTGGAGTCGATCGTCAACCATCGTCAGGCTGATATTCGCGGGCTGCTCATCACGCTCAAGCTGCCGCGCTGGGAGTTGGCCGACGAACTGCCCGAATACCGCGCCCGCGTGAAGGCCTGGGGCTACTCCGATGTCCGCACGCGACAGCTACAACACAATCGCCAGGAAGTCTGCCTGGCCGCTGTGAAGCGACGCCGCCGTCGTGCGCGACCGTGACGCGACACTCGGTTCAATGGAAAGCATCCATGCCAGTCCGCACGCTTTTCGAAACCCTCCGCACAGTAGGTCGAAAAGATGCCTGCATCGCACGCAGAGCGCT
>CALKYM010000312.1 GCA_938003525.1 uncultured Planctomycetales bacterium
CGCACCGGCGTACGCCGCCAATGTCGCGATCGACACTGTGCCGGTCGGCACGGCCGGAAACGTAGCGGACACCACGGGCTTCGGGGCCGTGAACTATGATTACCGTGTCGGCACCACAGAGGTCACCAACGCGCAATACGCCGCGTTCCTCGACGCCAAAGCGGTCAGCGATCCCCTGGGGCTGTACAACACCGCTATGGGCAGCGGGCTCGGCGGCATCACCCGCAGCGGGACCAGTGGCGATTACACCTACACAACCATCAGTGGCCGCGAGAACAAGCCGGTCAACTATGTTTCATGGTATGACGCGATCCGCTTCGCCAACTGGCTGCACAATGGACAGGGCAGCGGCGACACCGAGACGGGCGCGTACACGATCCTCGGTGGCACTGCAACGCCCAGCAACGGACTCAGCATCACCCGTAACTCCGGTGCGCAGTGGTTTCTCACCAGTGAGGATGAGTGGTACAAGGCGGCCTACTTCGTAGAAACCGGTAGTACGGCGGGCGCATACAACACATATCCCACGAACAGCATTTCGGTCCCCATAGCGGAAGCTCCCCCGGGCGGCTCCAACTCGGCCAACTACGGCCACGCGGTCGGTGACCTGACGGATGTCGGTGCGTATACAGGTTCCGCCAGCTTCTACGGCACGTTCGACCAAGGGGGTAATGTCGGGGAGTGGACCGAGCTGTTAATCACCAGCAACGATCGCCGTATTCGCGGGGGCTCGTACCGCGACGGCGCGCACGCGCTCTCCAAGTCGGACGTCAGCTGGCGCACCCCCACGCAAGAAGTCGGTGAACTGGGCTTCCGCGTCGCCACCGTCCCTGAGCCGAGCTCACTGGTTTTGGCGAGCCTGGGCGCGATCGGCCTTTTGCTTATCGCGCGGCGAAAAACGCACGTGGCCGCCAATAGTCTTGCGCCGTATCAACTCCGTCAGTCAGCGCGATGACGCGTGTGTCAACGTCTTCGGCAACCTCACGGCAGAGTAGTGCGTGCACGCGCTGGAAGACTTGGCCGAGATCCTACACGAGAACCGAACCATAGCGACTGGTTTCATGTTCGTCCTGGCGGCCGACACCGGGCCCGCTCCTTCGGCAGATTGGTGCCTGCAGTACACGTCCGCCACGTGCCGCCAGCGGAATGCTTGGATTTGAAGGCATTTCGACACCTCATAGCATTCAGGCGTCGCCCTGTGGCTGATTGACAGAGTGAGTCAATCAGGTTGACGCCTCACGGGCGTACGCGAACATTTGTCACGTCACTTCATTCTCGCGAACGGCGGACGGCAATTCGGTTTGCAGCCGCGACCACGCTAGCGACAGAGGGCTCGGGAAAAACCCTGATCGAGTCTCCCGCCCTCCGCTCAGATTCGTTTGGCACTTGATGGCACGAGGACGAAGTCGGCAATAGTTGCGACCTTCCTCGTGTGCGGACGGGCTCATAGAGCGACACAACGGCGGCTTTCTTTGGTGCGATCGGAACTGCGGCATTTTGGCAACGGATGGCGGTTGCGTAGACTGCTCGCGGGCACCGTAAGTCTGCCATGCAACCGAAGCGGAAGCGGAAGGATGACTCGTGACGACGAGTTTCACCATCGTCGGTCTGGGCGAAATGCTGTGGGACGTGTTTCCGGACGGCCCGCGCTTTGGCGGCGCGCCGGCGAATTTTGCCTGTCACGCCGCGGGCCTCGGCGGGAACGCATCGATGGTGAGCGCTGTCGGTGCGGATGAGTTAGGGGACGAGGCGCTGCGCACGTTGACGGGCAAGCGAGTCGGTACGGAGCACGTGACCCGGTTGAGCGACTACCCGACGGGTACGGTTCAGGTTCAGATCGATGCCGCTGGGCAACCGCAATACACGTTCAGCGAGGACGTGGCCTGGGATCACCTTGATTGGACCGGCGCGATGGCCGGCCTTGCTGCGCGCGCGGACGCCGTGTGCTGGGGCACGCTCGCGCAGCGGAGCCAGACTTCGCAAGAGACCATTGAGCGATTCGTCGCCGCGACGAGTCCCCATGCACTGCGGGTGTTCGACATCAATCTGCGCCCGCCCTATGTGAACGACGCCGCGATCGACGCGTCGCTCGAACTGGCCACTGTGCTCAAGCTCAACGATGACGAGCTAGAAGTGTTGACGAAGCGGTACGACCTTTCCGGCTCGGCAGCAGATCGCGCGGGCCAGCTCGTGGACAAGTTCGGACTGCGGCTGGTGGCGCTTAGTCGCGGTGCGGCAGGTGCGATATTGCGCGAGGGCGACCGCGTGAGCGAGAGCCCGGGAATGGAAGTCGACGTGAAAGACACCGTCGGGGCGGGGGACGCCTTTGCCGCAAGCTTGACGCTGGGGCTGCTGCGCGGCAGCGATCTCGACGCAATCAACCAACACGCCTGCCGGGTCGCTGCGTTTGTCTGCACACAATCTGGCGCCACGCCGACGTTGCCGGCTGAACTCGGCGGAGTTGACGCGAGCTCTTGAAGACTCTCACCAGCGCGATCCGCGCGCTATTCTGCCTCAATGTAGTGGCCGGATAGTTGTTCCGGCCCATTGACCGGATTCACGCGGGCTTCGGCGCCATCGGGCCAGGCCACGACATAATCAGAGTCTGCGTGCGCTTCGCCGGCGGGATAGTCGGTGCTGATGATGTGAGCCCCGCTCGCCAGGGCGGCATCGCGGCGGGCGAAGCTGGCGTCGTCAACGGGATTCAGATTGGCGTCCGCACGGGTGCGAATCCAAAAGCCTTGCTCGACGAGAGCCTGGATACGATCGACTTCCGGCGAGTCAACGATGAGCGTCGCGGCATCGTCTCGATCCGGTGACGAGTTTACGAACATGGCGCGTCCGGCCAACGATGGATGTTCGGCCACGTAAGCATCGCGCAACGCGCCGCGTTCGTGCAGGATAAACAGAACTCGACCGCGCGCCGCAGCGAGCGTTGGCCATCCTTGCTCAGTGACTGCCTCTCGCAATGATGCTGCATCGGCACGAACGTCATCGGGCGTAATGAGTCGCTCTGCGGGAAACACCGCTCGAATGGCGGCGTCAATTTGGTCGAGCGCCTGGCCATCGACTGCCTGCAATCTTCGATCCAGGCGGGCCAGGTCTTCTTTGATCTCCAGCAAGAACGAGATCGGGACGTGGCGGGCGTGCTCGTCGGACCATGAGCGCACGAGCTTCAATGCCTCGTCGAACTTCGGGCAACTCGACCCGGTATCGAATCGAGGGACGTGAAACACTTCGAAGGCCCGACCGTTGTAGTGCAGGTCGAGTTCGAAACTTCGCACCCCGCGATCGAGCTGTGTATCCAGCGGCGCGTGCTCGTAGTCCCACTCTTTTGCCCGGCGATTGAGCCGAGTGAAGGCTTCGAGCTGCTCTGGTGATGGCGCCAGATGGTAGCTGTTGTGCGTACCGATGTACTGCAATTGGTTGATCCGCACGTCGTCGAGTTGCGGCTCGGCCCCGCAGGTTTCCGCGCGGGCCAGAAGAGCAAGGGCGTACCCAAGGGAGACAACGACGGCCTGATTGCGCATACCGTGCACCTAGCGTTACGTGGCGGATTTGAACACGATGGTCGAAGACGTCGTTGTGGCAACAAATGGGGGGTCTGATCTTGTGAGGTTCGCCCGAATCGTACCATTCCCGATGTCCTGCGGGAGAGCCGCGCGAACGGGGAGTCATTGCGCCACTTGACCGCTCGCGACT
Organism: uncultured Planctomycetales bacterium; assembly: GCA_938003525.1. Lineage (GTDB taxonomy): Bacteria > Planctomycetota > Planctomycetia > Pirellulales > JAEUIK01 > CALKYM01. Next base: position 3,703 of record CALKYM010000312.1, read on the forward strand.
TCAGTAAGAACTTGAACATTGGCGATTCGACCTGCCTCGGGAATCTCAAGCCGGAGTTCAAGACGAACGATGAGCAGTAATCCTACTCCTATCGTACGTGGCCCCGACGATGGCGAACGACTTTATGCCGGGGGTGACCTTTATCGTTTTCTCGCCGTGAAGACGGAGACGGGAGGTTCATACGGGCTGTGGGAGGCCATTGTGCCACCCGGTGGTGGGCCTCCGCCACACCTGCACCGCAATGAAGAGGAAGGTTTCTACGTGATCGAAGGCCGCGTCACGGTGTACGCCGAGGGTGCGGAAGTCGACGCGGGGCCCGGCTCTTTCGTGCACCTCCCCAGAAATAGTAAGCACTGGTTTCGCAACAACACGGACCAACGGGCGAAGATGCTCATCCTCGTCGCGCCGGGCGGGATGGAAGGTATGTTTCGAGAAACGGGCAGGCCGGTGACCAATCCCGCCGCTCCAATTCCGCCATTCGGCAGCGAAGAGAAATCGCGGCTTCTGCTAGTTGCCGAGAAATACGGCATTGAAATCGACGCATCCCACTAGAGCTCGTCGAGTGTAGCAGCTGCGCGACGGCTTGGCGCGGCGACGCGCTCCACAGGAGTGAGTGCGACTTAGCGTCCCGCTAAGAAGCGGCATTCGCCGCGCGCTGATAAGCAGAACGACTCTCGCCCGCTAGGGCAATGTCCGCGAGATGCCGCCAAAGGGACCTACGTAGAACGTGGGAGTGGGGCGCGGTCCCGTTGGTTGGGAACGGGGCGAATAGGGCGTGCGCACGGGTGACTGCTGACCGGAGCCGGCCGAGCCCGCGCTGCGGCGCGCCTGCTGGGCGGAAGCCTGTTGCTGCTCGTTGCGTTGTTGGATTCCCGCGACTTGCTGGGCGCGATTGCGATCGAACTGGGCCTGCGCGGCGGTCGATGCGGCCCGGCGCTGCTGAAACTCGTAGAGCTCCTGGCGCAGTTGGGC